>NZ_SJPW01000008.1:0-161452 GCF_007860125.1 Rubripirellula tenax | reverse complement strand
GCCGGTGGCACCCTGCGAATCGACGGCACGCACACCGGTGGCGGCGTCTACACCGTGGACTCAAGTGCCACCCTGGGCGGCACCGGATCGATCGGCTCGGCCGTCACCGTGAACTCGGGCGGACACCTCGCGCCGGGCGCCAGCGCCGGCACCCTAACAACAAACAGTGTGACGCTGTCCTCCGGTGCATTCTTCGACGTCGAAATCGGCGGCGCGACGGCGGGATCGGGATACGATCGATTGCTGACCAGCTCGGCGACACTGGGCGGAACGTTGAGTGTCTCACTGCTGCAGTCGGGCGGGACGACCTTTGCACCATCCGCGGCCGACACGTTTACGGTTGCCGTGTCCAGCGCAAGCTTGTCGGGTGCGTTCACCAACGTCGCCAGCGGCCAGCGGATTACGACAGCCGGCGGTGAAGGCACGTTCTTAGTCACCTACGACGCGTCGAGCAAAACGGTAGTGTTGTCGGACTATGCCGTGGTGTCTGTTGCTTCCACCGTTGTGGCTCGCGGTGTGGCTTACCGCGGCGCCGGCGCCGCTTACGGCGGAGGCATGGTCGACCCGAACAAGTCGGCGCTGCACGGGCCCGGTGCCGCGGCATCGATGGCCAACTACACCAACTACTCGCAAGGCATCAACCGAGTCGTCGTTGACATCGACAATCTGCCGGCGNCGACGCTGACGGAATCCGATTTCCAGTTTCGTGTCGGCAACACNGAAGACTTTGGCAACAGCCTGGCCTGGACGTCCACATCGCCGTCGGCGATCAACGTCGCGGCGCTAGCCGGGACGACCAAGCGTGTCACCATCGACTGGCCTCACCAAACCATCATGAACCAATGGTTGGAAGTCACCGTCAAGGCAAACGCCAACACCGGGCTTACCCAAGACGATGTGTTCTACTTTGGCAATCAAGTCGGTGACGTCGACGGATCCACTTCGCCATCGAAGCATGTGACCGTNAACGCGTTTGACACGCTNGATGTACGNTTCCACCAGAGTCCCAGCAGCAACAGCGTTGGCATCGACAACATTTATGACATCGACCGCAACGGATCGGTCAACGCTTTCGATACCCTGGACGTACGATTCAGTCAGATGCCTTCGGGTGGACTGATGATGATCACACTGCCGCCAGCGGCAGCACCAGAAGCAACAGCGGCAGCACCAGAAGCAGCACCACCGGCAGCCAGCAGCGTTGCGGTACAGAATCCCAACAACGCATTGGACGTTAACGGTGATGGACAGGTCACGGCGTTGGACGCCTTGATCGGAATCAACTTCCTCGGACAACTCGGGCAAACCGCTGCTTCGTCCGAACAACTGGGTCTCTCTGAACACCCCTCGTCGGCGTTCTTCTATGACGTCAGCGGTGACGGCCAGGTCACGGCCCTGGACAGCCTGCGAATCATCAACAAGCTGGGCCGTGCATCGAATCAAGAAGCTGAAGTGATCGCCGTTGCACAACAGGACTCGCTATCGGACCACGACGATGAATTGGATTGGGTTTCCGATCGTCCACTGCAACAAGACCGCCTCGTTGATTTAGCGCTCAGCACGTGGACGAAAGTGTAGTCGAAATCTGCGTGAAGCAACGAGCCTTAGGATCCATTCCACGTGAAGCGATCGCCTTCGGCGAGATCTTGCTTACGCACTTCATTGCCGTAGCGCACCTGCAATGGAATTCCGCTGAGCGAACGAATCGTTGCTTCGGTCAGTTGGCCGTCTTTCCATGCAATGTCGACTTCAAAACCACCGCGAGCGCGCAACCCTTTGACGGATCCGCTTTTCCAGACCGCCGGCAACGCGGGCAACAGATGCACTTCGCCGTCATGGCTTTGCAAAAGCATTTCTGCGATCGCTGCGGTTCCTCCGAAATTGCCGTCAATCTGGAACGGCGGATGCGTGTCGAAGAGATTGGTTAGGGTCATCTTCTTATGAAGGTTGCCCAGCAGCACGTGGGCACGGTCGCCATCGTGGAAACGGGCCCAGAAGTTCACCTTCCACGCCATACTCCAACCCTTGCCGAAGTCCCCGCGAGCTTCCAATGATTTTTTGGCCGCTTCGTAGAGATCCGGTGTCGCGTTCTTGGTGATTTGATTGCCCGGATGGAAACCGTACAGATGCGAGGTGTGGCGATGATTCACGTCTTTCTCTTCGTAGTCCTCAATCCACTCCTGCAACCGCCCGGTCTTGGCGCTAATCTGCAGTGGCTGCAGCTTGGCCAATGCGGTTTCAAGTTCGCTGCGGAATTCTTTGTCGAAGTTGCCCGACGGATCGATCGCCCGGTTCGCTTCTAGCAAACTGGTGAAAAGATCGTGAACGATCTGCAGGTCCATCGTCGACGCGTAAGTAAACACCGATTCGGTTCCGTCGGCTTTGATAAATGCGTTCTCTGGTGAGTGAGACGGACTGGTGACCAATCGACCGGCCGCCGGTGTTCCTTCGGGTGCTTCGACCAAATAGTCCAACAGAAACTCCGCCGCCCCCTTCATCATCGGATAGGCTCGCTGGCTCAAGAATTCCTTGTCGCCGCCAAATCGGTAATGCTCCATCAGGTCGCGACTTGCCCAGGCTGCGCCCATCGGCCAAATGCCGTGTACGCCGTCGGCCGGAGCCGTCATGCCGAAGATGTCAGAGAGGTGGTGCAGCGTCCAACCGCTAGCGCCATAGTGAACCTTGGCCGTCTTCTCGCCAAAAGGAACGAGGCTTTCCACGTAGTCGAAGAAAGGCTGGTGGCACTCCGACAGATTCGTGGTCTGGGCCGGCCAATAATTCATCTGGAAGTTAATGTTGAAGTGGTAGTCGCTGTTCCACGCCGCGTTGTATTGCTGTGCCCACTTGCCTTGCAGGTTGGCGGGCAGATACCCAGGACGCGAACTGCTGATCAACAGGTACCGCCCAAATTGAAAGTACAGAGCTTCGAACTGCGGATCATGCTTTCCCTTTTTGATATCTCGCAGTCGTTGGTCGGTCGGCTTGTTGACGGCCCCGGTTGACCCCAAGTCCAACTGCACTCGATTGAACAACTTCTGGTAGTCGGCGACATGCGCTGCACGCAGGTCTTCGTACGACTTGTTGCCGATCGATTGCAAATACTTGTCACATCGCGCGGTCGCATCACCCGAAATATCGGTTGCGTTGTTGTAGCTTGTCGCGGCAACCACGATCAGCGTCACATCATCGGCATCTGATACTTTCAGCGTTCCATCTGCGGACGTAACACTGCCGCCATTGACGACGGGCCGAAGCTGCGCTTCGTAGTCAACGCCAAGCTTGCCTTGCAGAACAAGTTTGTTTTCGGGAGCTGATTTCGTCGATGCGTTTTCACGAGCGAATCGGGCTGTGAAGTTGATCTTTCCCGGTTGGTTCGCCGCAAGATGAATCACGATCGCTTGGTCCGGCGCGCTTACGAAAACTTCTCGCGTGTACTCGATTCCATCAACGGTGTAGTGAGTCCGATTGATCGCCGTCGTAAGATCCAAGTCGCGTCGGTAACCGGAGACCTTGTCCGTGTTCGGAAAGTCCAGGTGGACGTCACCGAGCGTCTGATAGGATTTGACCTTCATTGGTCGTCCCATCATCGTTCGACCGGCCAACCGAGTCGCTTCGTCGTTCTTACCCTCGAACAGAAGACGGCGGACTTCCGGCAGGGCCTTCAGCGCTTCGGGATTGTTGTAATCCGTGGGCACGCCATCCCAAACGGTTTCTTCGTTGAACTGGATCCGTTCGTTGTTGACCCCGCCGAAAACCATCGCGGCCATGCGACCGTTTCCAACCGGCAACGCTTCGGTCTCCCATCTGGTCGCCGGCTTGCGGTACCAGAGTGTCAACGGCTCTTCGGGAGCAGCGGCCTCGTCGGCAAACGTTTGGTTTGCTTTCGGGTTGCTGCTTTCGTCAACGTCGTGACGCCCTGCCCATGATGGTTCCGCAGCGATCCAGCTAACGATCACGAGTGCCAAAAATGCTCGAAGCATACTGCCATCCTTCTTATTGATTTTCATGGTGAAATTCGACGCGATGTTTTGCGAAATGACCGGCGCACCGTTCAATGGTAGGTGAGGCTTCGTGCGGCTAGGTCCGCCGCTTTCCTAAGAACAAGGCAAGAGAGTAGCACAGCAGCTTCCTGTGTGTTGCTGGGCGGGGACCACTGCGAGGCTCCGGGGGGACCACCAAGCCACGGGGGCCACCGAGACGATTCGCCGCCGTGGGCATTGGCACACCGATGACATGTCGCAAATCATTCCATTCACCGCCGGCATGTCGCAAATCGTTTTCCCTGCCGCTTTCTATTTGCTTCATCGCGCGAAAACCCGATATTTCAGGGTCGAAATTTTCCACGCACGTGTACACTTGCACCGCCCGATTGGATTGAAGAACGGATTGGAAACCCTTCTCTATCTTGTTCCAATTGGGCGGATTGATTCACCGGTCCAAGGCGTCAATGTCTTCGCCCCATCATCATCCCTTGCTTATCAACTCAGTCTCTTCTCAGCACCGTTCGGAATGCAAATGTCTAAACCTGGTTTCTGGGCATCAGATCGGTGGTCACGTCAAGCAAAGTCGCAACGGCGTCGAACCACATCACAGCAACGCCGGTTGCGGTTGTTCGAGTCGCTGGAACAGCGCATCGTCTTCGCGACTCTGGCTTGGTACCCACTTGATGAAGTCTCTGGCGCGGTGGCGACTGATGTCTCAGGAAACAGCAACCATGGCACCGTCACCGGCGGTGCGTGGGCAGACGGTCAGCTTGGCGGATCGATCGATTTCAATGCAAATGGCAACATCTCGGTTCCTGCGTCGACGTTTGCTACGGTTGATCAACAAGTAACGTTTTCGTTTTGGGCGTACGGCGGTGACACGCAACCGACCAACGACAGCATTCTTTACGGGGTCAATTCAAGCGGAAGTCGAGTCTTGAATGTCCACCTGTCGTTTAGTAACGGCAGGGTCTATTGGGACGCCGGGAACGACTCTGGGTACGATCGAATTAATAGGGCGGTCACGGATCCGCTGATTCACAAAGACTCATGGCATCATTGGGCGTTCACCAAGAATGCGACTTCGGGCACGATGGCTATCTACCTAGATGGTCAGTTGTGGGCGTCCGGTACCGGCAATACCAAGTCCATGGCCGGCGTCACGTCCTTTACGCTCGGCTCGAACACCAATGGCAGTGAAGGATATGACGGCCGACTGGACGATGTGCGTATTTTTGACAACGCATTGACGGCCGCCGAAGTCCTGGCACTGTACACGACCACCACGGCTCCGAACACGGAAGAAGTGTTGGCAACCAATAGCACGCTTGCTGCGAATGCCGACGCCACGACTGTCATCACTTCGGCAAACCTGCAAGCGACCGATGCCGAGCAATCTGCGTCGGAACTGACCTACACGATGACGAGCCTTCCCGTGAATGGGACGATTGTTCACGATGGTACGGTGCTGGCTCAGTACGGCACCTTCACCCAGGCCGACATTGATAACAGTCTTGTGGTCTACGATCATGCCGGCGGATCCATCGCGGACAGCTTTACGTTTGCTGTAAACGATGGTTTGGGCAGTGCCACCACAGGTACGTTCAACGTCCTTGTCGCCAACAACGGCACGGTAAGCAGCCTGGCCGATCTGCGAGCGTTGGGCACGACGGTCGACAACACCACCGTTACCCTCAGCACGACCGGTGGCGATCCACACCCGGTGACCGGCGTTGTGACACCCGGCCACTATTGGATCAATGGGGATCACATTGCTAACCCCACCAGTTCCGAACCGACGTTTCTAGAATTGGGCGGTACGAACAACACGTACATCTTTACTGGCACCACCATCAACCTAGACACTCGCAAGCTGGATGGATTCGGGCGAGCGCTCGCCCATGACAGCGGTATCGAAGTGGTCAAGATCAGCGGCACCGGCAACACCATCAATGATCTGAATCTGATGGGGCATGACCTGGCCATGGACACCGACCCGGGAGCGCAGCGGCACGCTGACTGGGCCGCGGTCTATGTCCAAATGACTGGCACCGACAACACGGTGGACGGTGCCCACGTCCTGACCCGAGGTTCGTCGCCTTATGGTTACGGAGACGTGTTCGGCAAAGGAGCTCGGGTCAATCCACAGGGATGGGATCCGGGGCCAGCACTTGACGAGAATGGTGACCCGGTTGGCGATGGGGTGGGACTGCCCTGGCATGCCCACAACAAGACGTCTGCCTTCCAGGTCATCGATACCGTCGATGCGGTGATCAATGACATGCATTTGGAAGTTAAAACGTACGGGCACGGATTCTTTGTCCAGGGCACGGCGCAAAACACCACGCTGACCAACAGCACCGTTACCGGCGAACTGTTTTCCAGCAACAACGTGATCGCCACCGAACTGTACCAGGCTTATGGTTTCACATCGCACGGCAACGTGCTTCCTCCCGACATGATGATTTCGGGCAATGAAGACGGCGTGCGAATGTACACAGGCCCATCTGGGTTGACGGTCGACAACGTCGTCGTGACCAATATGCGCACCGGATTCTCAGTGGCACTGGGCAGGGGCACGATGAATCTGAACAACGTCGAAGCGTACGGCACGGAAAACGGGTTCAATTTCAAGTCGAACACCACGATCACGAACGCCAAGGGTGATATTACCCACGGCCCGCTGCTGCACACCCCCTACGACAGCGCGAGCAACACGTCGGTCGAGGTGGAACTGGTTGGCGGTATTCCCGAGGGAGTCGACTGGTCGGTCGCCTATGTCGCTGGCAACAACCTAGACATCACGATCAACAGCTCTGTGCCGCTCGGCGATCTGCCCGAGGATTCACTGGTCCGATTGGGCCAGGTGTTCTTCGATAACTGGCGCGACTCCAAACATCCCACCGGCCCGGACGATCACGGTGATAACAACTACGACTACATCAACTCGACATTCATCAACAACACGAACCAAGTCACCGTGCTAGGGATCAGCGTCACGGGCAACACAGGAAGTTCCCAAGGCGGCGTGATCAGCAACGGGAAAGACAATCAATACGACGGGGTGACGTTGGTCTATAGCGGCGATCGTCTTACCGTCGAGCACCTCAACGGCATGGGCAATGTCGGCGATGCGACCGCAGGCACGTACGATTCCAATGGGACGATCGTATTCGACGGTGCGACGTTGGAAGTTAACCCGAGCCTTCGCATCACCGACGAACGTGTCACGATCACCGGTGACGGAGTCAATGGGAAAGGGGCCGTCTACTCCGACGGTTCGGTCGACAACAACACGCGATTGGTAGGCGCGGGCAATAACGACATTATCGTGCTTGACGGCGACGCATCGATCGGTGTGGGGATCGCCGGCAATCAATTGTTGGTCGGCCGGGTTAGCGGGACCGGAAACCTAACCAAGTTAGGCGCCGGGAACTTGTCCATGGAGAGATCCAGCACGTTTGCCGGAAACTTGATTGTCGACGAGGGCGGAGTGATCGGAAGGCCGAGCGTCGTTCGTAATAACCTGACGGTCGCTAGCGGGGCTTGGATCGGCGCAATCGGGAACGACATGCTCAATACACCCGATGGCGTGGTCCAGCTTGATGGCACACTGGATATGAACCGACGTGCCGATGACAACAACATCACTGGAAAGATTGGTCGACTCAATGGTTTTGGCCAGATCACCTCAAGTAACTCGTTTGCCGGTTCCGGCGGAACACTGACGATCACCGGAGACTCTGGTTCCGGCGATTTCTCGGGATCGATCAATGGCAACGTCAGCTTGGTCAAATCAGGCAATGGGACACAATCGCTCGGCGGAACGATGATCCACACGGGCACCACAACGGTCAGCGCGGGAACGATGCTGGTAAACGGACCCCATACCGGCGGCGGCATCTACACCGTCAACGGCGGTGGAACGCTCGGCGGTATCGGATCGATCGGCTCGGCCGTGATCGTGAACTCGGGCGGGCGTCTTGCACCGGGCGAAAGCGCCGGCATCCTAACAGCAGACAGTGTGACGCTGTCCTCCGGTGCATTCTTTGACATAGAGATCGGCGGCACGACGGCGGGGTCTGGGTACGATCGATTGCTTACCAGTTCGGCGACACTGGGCGGAACGTTGAACGTCTCGTTGATCGGGTCGGGCGGGACAACCTTTGCACCTTCCCCGGCGGACACCTTTACCGTTGCCGTGTCCAGCGCGAGCATGTCAGGCGATTTTGAAAACGTCGCCAACGGCCAACGAATCACAACGGTCGGCGGTGAAGGCACTTTCTTAGTGACGTATGATGCGTCTAGCAGTACGGTGGTGCTGTCGGACTATGCCGTGGTGTCAGTTGCGTCCACCATCGTTAACCGCGGCGTGGCCTACCGTGGCGCCAGTGCGATTTATGGCGAAGGCATGGTCGACCCGAACAAGTCGGCGCTGCACGGGCCCGGTGCCGCGGCATCGATGGCCAACTACACCAACTACTCGCAAGGCATCAACCGAGTCGTCGTTGACATCGACAATCTGCCGGCGTCGACGCTGACGGAATCCGATTTCCAGTTTCGTGTCGGCAACACAGAAGACTTTGGCAACAGCCTGGCCTGGACGTCCACATCGCCGTCGGCGATCAACGTCGCGGCGCTAGCCGGGACGACCAAGCGTGTCACCATCGACTGGCCTCACCAAACCATCATGAACCAATGGTTGGAAGTCACCGTCAAGGCAAACGCCAACACCGGGCTTACCCAAGACGATGTGTTCTACTTTGGCAATCAAGTCGGTGACGTCGACGGATCCACTTCGCCATCGAAGCATGTGACCGTTAACGCGTTTGACACGCTGGATGTACGATTCCACCAGAGTCCCAGCAGCAACAGCGTTGGCATCGACAACATTTATGACATCGACCGCAACGGATCGGTCAACGCTTTCGATACCCTGGACGTACGATTCAGTCAGATGCCTTCGGGTGGACTGATGATGATCACACTGCCGCCAGCGGCGGCACCAGAAGCAACAGCGGCAGCACCAGAAGCAGCACCACCGGCAGCCAGCAGCGTTGCGGTACAGAATCCCAACAACGCGTTGGACGTTAACGGTGATGGACAGGTCACGGCGTTGGACGCCTTGATCGGAATCAACTTCCTCGGACAAACCGCTGCGTCGTCCGAACTGTGGGGTTTCTCAGAACGCCAGTCGTCGGCGTTCTTCTATGACGTCAGCGGTGATGGCCGGGTGACCGCCCTGGACAGTCTGCAGATCATCAACAAGCTGGGACGATCATCGAGTCAGCAAGCTGAAATGAGCGCCATTGACCAGCAAGACTCACTATCGGACCGCGACGATGAATTGGATTGGGTTTCCGATCGAACATTGCAACAAGACAGCATCTTTGATTTAGCACTAAGTACTTGGAATAAAGAAAAATGACCTATCTCTTAAGCAGCAACCGCTGCCTCCGATCGTTGAAAGCTTGCGTTGCGGTTGTGTTGATCTCCGCTTGAACGAAAGGGTTGCCTTTTCCAATTCATCGATCCTGTGGTGATCGTCGCCGAAGTTCCAGTACCGGACTGTGAACGGTTTCGATGTGAACACGCCAACAAGCAGATGCTAATTTCATGAAACGTACTCTTTGTCAAATCCTCGGTGCGGCTACGATGCTTGCGGTGACTTCCGTTGCCTCTCATTCGCAAGACAATCGACTCGGTACCGTGGAAGTAACCTATTCCGAGTTGTCGGGTATCGGTGCGGAAGAAGGCGTGATGCGTCGCGACCCGAGCGACATTATCAAGGTTGGCGATCTTTATTACGTCTGGTACTCGAAGGGCAAGATCTCGCCGGGTTACGACGCTACTATTTGGTACGCGACGTCGCCGGATGGTCACCAATGGACCGAAAAAGGAATGGCGCTCGCCAAAGGTGAAGCGGGCACTTGGGAAGGCGCAAGCGTCTTCACACCCAACATCCTGGTTGCCGAGGACCGTTACTGGTTGTTCTATACCGGCACGTCCAAAACGTTTGGCAAGGGTTTCCATCCAGATTCGAAAATTGGCATCGCAGTCTCGGATTCCGCGGATGGTCCGTGGGAACGATTGGCGACCAATCCGGCACTTCGCAACAGCGACAATCCCGATGACTTCGACAGCCACTTGATCGACGATGCCTGTTTATTGGTGCGCGATGAAAAGTACTGGTTTTATTACAAAGGGCGTCAACTCGGCAAAAGCCCCGCGCAGACTCAGATGGGCGTCGCCATCGCAGACAAGCCGGAAGGGCCGTACGTGAAGTATGAAAACAACCCCGTCATTCCGGGCAACCATGAAGTGATGGTCTGGCCACAAGGTTCCGGAGTGGCCGCGATGATTGGCACCACCGGCCCGAAACAGATCACCCGTTCCATTCTCTACTCGGAAGATGGATTCCGGTTTTCCAAGACACACAAAATCATCTCCGTCCCGACTGCGGCGGGCGCCTATCGTCCCGAAGCGTTCAATCAAAGCGGCGATGGGAAACAGATCCAGTGGGGCGTTCACATCGGTAAACGAGGCGGCTTTCTGCCGTTCATCCAGCGATTCGATCTCAACGAGGTGAATTAAGCCAAGTCGGGCCGAATCGCGATCGCCACCACATCGGATCAATTGGTCTACAACTTGGACATGCTGGCATCGCCCTTGCCGCACTGACGGACCAACAATCGACGAGACTTAATTAGCAGACAGTGTGAACGCCCTGCCCGCCTCGGTCGGCGAAGTGACACGATCGACGAATATCCAATGCTTGCGAACTAAGGCATTGAGCGGAACCCGAAATTTCCTAGCCCCATCATCCCGCGGCGAGAACGAGACATGCGAACGAAGCTAAAACTGATTCACAAAACCACTTTGCCACTCTTCCTTTTTCTTACGACGCATTGCGGAGTTGACATGACCATTGCTCAGGAGAGTCTCATTGCAACGAAAACGTTCCAGGCTGATCTGGATTTTCTGACAAAGCATACGCCGATCGTGTTGCTGGAAAGTAAGGGAGCCGCGGTCGCCGTGGCCCCTGACTACCAGGGTCGCGTGATGACCAGCACCGTTGATCGCGGGAATGGACCGAGCTTTGGTTGGATCAACCGCAAGGTCATCGAAGCAGGGTTGCTTTCGCCTGGGCAACGCAAGGGAAAGCTTGAAGAGCATATCTACATCTTCGGCGGCGAAGAGCGATTTTGGTTGGGGCCCGAAGGAGGCCAATTTGCATTATTCTTCCAACCCGGTTCGAAGTTCGAGTTTGACGACTGGACCACGCCCGCGGCGATCGATACCGAACCCTTCGAATTGGTCGAGCAATCGGCGACGTCGGCTACGTTTCGGCGTGATTGCGAGATGACGAACTTCAGCGGGACGAAGTTCTTGATGGGCATCCAACGAACGGTTCGCTTGCTCGACGACGACGCGGTCGCAACTGCGCTCGGTGGCCCGGCGCTGCCCGACGGCGTCAAATGTGTCGCTTACCAAACCGACAATAGTCTGACCAATCGCGGCGATAAGTCCTGGTCACCCGAAACCGGATTGCCATCGATTTGGATTTTGGGAATGTACAATCCGTCGCCCCGAACAACGGTGGTGATTCCGTTCAAGGCGGGTGAGGAAGCGGACCTGGGGCCAACGGTCAACGATGCTTACTTCGGCAAGGTGCCGCCGGACTATTTGACGGTTCACGACGACGTCCTGTTCTTCAAAGGTGATGGCACCCATCGTGGCAAGATCGGCGTTACTCCAGCGCGTTCCAAAGGCATTGCGGGCAGCTATGACGCCGATGGTGGTGTGCTAAACATTGTGACTTACAACGTCCAGGATGCGCCCTTTGGCTACGTCAATTCGATGTGGGAACATCAAGAGAAGCCCTACGACGGTGACGTACTCAACGCGTACAACGATGGTTCACCCGCACCGGGCGAACCGCCCCTAGGACCATTCTATGAACTGGAAACGTCGTCGCCTGCCGCTGCGCTGAAACCCGGCGAAACAATGCGACATGTGCAAACGACGCTGCACATCCAAGGATCCAAAGAACAGCTCGACGCGATCGCCAAACGGACGCTGGGCGTAAGCCTGGATGAAGTCAAAGTGGACCCGTAGTTGCCACGCCCGCCGCAGTTGCAAAGGATCCGGTGGGGCTGCCCAAAAGCACCCCCCTCTTCGGGTTGCCGCCGACCCCTCCAAAGGAACGTTTTATGAAAAAATTATTAGACACATATCTTGCCCAGCCAACCCAACCGCACCTCCCCTCATTACACTCGGACGACCGTCTGCATCCGGAAACCCTACGTTTCCGAGCAAGATCCCCCCTTTCACGTCATACCATCATTCTCGCGGGCTGGTTCGGCTCGCATCCGAGACAACGAGTACATAGATATGAATTACAAGAGACGATTGCTGGCGATTTTCATTGCAGCCTCGATGGCGACGGGTAATTCTTTGCAAGCGGGCACTGTCAATTGGGACGGGCTTGGCGACGGCACCACGTACGAGGATGGCGGCAACTGGGGCGGTACAGCTCCCGCCAATGACCTCGTCACCGACACGGCAACTTTTACTGGCGGAACGGTCGATCTTTCCACCACCCGTCAAGTCGGTGGCATTGACTTCAGTAGCCCCTCAACCCTGAGCGGCATCGGCAGTATTGAGATCGGATCCGGCGGCATCGCCGTTGGTGGCAACAGTGCAATCGGCACCTCAGCGGTATTCAATCAGACCAACACCTGGGATGCCCCCAATTCCTGTACCAGGCGTTATGAAAGATTGGGTTGGGGAATTGGGATCGGTGATTCGCAGTGCTGCTGGAGTGAGGCCGTAGGCCGAACGGAAGCAGCACTGCGAATCGCGAACTGGCTAATAAAGTGCCTTGGCTAATAAAGTGCCTTGGCTAATAGAGTGCCTTGGCTAATAGAGTGCCTTGGCTAATAGAGTGCCTTGGCTAATAGAGTGCCTTGGCTATTGAGCACTTCGACGACCGAGTGGTGTCTACCTTTTTGACACGAATCGGTACACAGCGGATCGGGATAGCTGGGTTTGAACTTGCTATGCTGGCGGATTGTGTAGTCTTGATTGGCTGCGCGGACGGGGCACGCCAGTGGTTCAAATGAAACAGTTCGCGTTCGACGCGCTTCTCCGCTCAATTTTTCTGGTTGCATCATAGGAACTGAATAAAATGAACTCAAAAATTTGCAGTCACATTCTAGCGTCGTCATGCCTTGTCATCATGATCAGTTGCATCAGTCGGTCCGCGGAAGCTCAGAACACGGATGCCGTTGAGCGGTGGCTTGGCCAGATCGTTGCTGACGGCGATCTGACGCTCGAGCAGGCGCACGTGATGCTGCGCGCATTGCATGAATTTTCGCGGCATCAAGGAAGCAAAGAAAGAGAGTTTGTTCGTGAGCATGCGGAAGATAGTCGAACCGAACTGCTGGAACACTTTGAACGGTTGGGATTTGACGAAGCGTCGGTTGACCGAGTCCAGCAAATGCTCGGCGAAACAGATATAGAAGGTGAGCGACGGGGTCACGTGTTGCGGGTCGTTCTGCGATTGGTCCAGATGATGCGCTCGTCCGACGAGCAGTTTGAGATGCCCGATCTGATGCGGGAACATTTTCGCTCGCAACTGAAGCTTTCAGACCAACAAATCGGCAAGGTCTTTGGGATCGCAAAGCGGCTCAGCCAGCAGGGGCAACATCGTCCCGATCAAGCTCGTCGCGCTGAAATTCAGCAGGAGGTCATGGCGTGGATCGAGTCGCTGGGTGATGATTTGAAAGAAGCCGTCGAGAGAGGCGACTTGAGCGAAAGAGAAGCTTGGGAAAAATGGGAATGGATCAAGGGAAATCAAATCGGACCTAAAACGGAAGCCGCAGTCGAGAAAGGTCAACTGTCTCGCGAGCAAGGCGAAGAGATATGGAACACGATCGAAAAAGACGAAGCGGCGAAGAAATAACAAGACGATTCGAACGACGCGGATTGATGTCGTGACGGGATACTCGGCGACGTGACGGTTAATACGCTAGTGTCAGGCCTAAACGTTGGCAAAAGTATCCACTCAAATCCAGTTACCCTTTTGTCATCGGATTGGACTTTGACGAAAAGTAGCCGACGACGGCAGCACCCTCCGTGGCAATTTCAATCTAGATCGAACGAAATCTCCGAGTTTACAGTTTTACCATGACATCACACATTCTGCTTGTTGAGGATGATGCGCCGTTGGCAACGATGGTTCAAGAATTCTTAGTCGAGCACGGCTTCGATGTCACGATCGAGGGAAACGGCGAGGTTGCGATTGAGCGAATCTTGCGAGATCCTTATGACGCTATCGTGCTGGATATCGGGCTGCCGGGTGTCGACGGGTTCAGCGTCTGTCGTCGCGTACGGCCCGCTTATGGTGGGCCGATCATCATGTTGACTGCCCGCGGTGAAGAGGTTGACGAAGTGATCGCTTTGGAAATCGGTGCCGACGATTTCATGACCAAGCCCGTCCGTCCACGCGCATTGCTCGCACGGTTGAAGGTTCACCTTCGCCGCGGCGAGACGTCATTGATGGGCGAAGCCAGCAATCGGATCGAGGTCGGTGATCTTGAGATCGAGCCGTCGACGCGGATCGTTTGGGTCGCGGGGGTAACCGTCGAACTGACGACGGCCGAGTACGACTTGCTAGCCTATTTGGCAATGCGGGCAGGCACGGTCGTTGATCGTAAGGGGATCTATCTCGACTTGTTGGAGTTCCCTTACGATGGACTGGACCGTTCGATTGACTTGCGAGTTTCGCGTTTGCGCAAGAAGCTCCACGACGATCCGAATCATCCGACGCGAATCAAATCCGTTCGCGGCGTTGGATATTTGATGGCGAAACCGACATGACGCGTCTGTTCCTTCGATTTTACCTGGGCGTGCTGTTGATTCTGTTCGTGGCATGGTTGATCCAGGCATACGTGTTTCGCGGAACGACCCAAGCGAAAAACATCGCCGTGATTGAAGACGCACTCAGCGGCGGCGCGATCTCGGCGCGCGACGATTTGATCGACGGTGGTAAAGAAAAATTTGCAAAGACGCTTGAACAGGTCCGCGGTCGATTCGCGTATCCGGTCATGATCGTTGATCGTGAAGCCCGACCAATGGCTGCGGCGATGAACGCTCGGATTGAGCGAGGGGAGGCGGTTTTTCACTGGGGGAAAATTGACGTGGCAATCACTGGCACCGATCAATTGGTCGAGTTCGGGCCGCTGCCCGAATTTGTCGGTCCGGCGCAAAGTGATGTGCTGCTGGGGCTCGGCAGCGTGTTCTTACTGGCGGCTGGCGCGATCGCCGTTCTACTGCGTCCGATCGCGAGGCAATTTAGGAATGTTGAGCGAACTGCTTTGGCGATTGCGAGTGGTGATCTGTCCGCTCGTATTGATGGCGGAAACAAGAAGGGCGTCCTTCCAATCGTCGGAGCATTCAACAATATGGCCGATCGCGTTGAGTCGCTGCTAAGGTCGCAAAAGGAATTGTTGCAAGCGGTGTCACACGAACTGCGGACGCCTTTGGCTCGCATTCGATTCGCAACCGAGTTGGTTCGATCGGCTGATGATCGCACGAAACGGGAGCTGCGGATCGATTCGATCGACGAAGCGACCGACAAGCTAGATAAACTGGTAGGTGAGCTGTTGGAATACACTCGACACGATTCCGGAACTGAGGCCGTCGATCGAGAGCAGGTCAGCCTAGATTCCGTTGTATCCGAAGCGATCCAGACATATGAACCGCTCTATCCAGCGATCGACTTTCAGAGCATCCAGAGTCCCAATCAAGCTGAATTGAGCACCAATCGGGTCACCATTCAGCGGGCAGTCGATAATCTGGTCAGCAACGCTGGCAAGTACGCGCATTCGAAAGTGGTCGTAGGCGTGTCCAAGCAGGATCAAAGTTACTGCATCTTTGTTGAAGAAGATGGTGACGGCATTCCACCGGAAGATCGACAATCGGTATTCGAGCCCTTCCGAAGACTGTCCGGCGATTCACATCCGGGCACTGGACTTGGGCTCGCACTGGTTCGACGCATTTGCGAACTGTTGGGTGGCGATGTAAACGTGACGGACAGCCCATTGGGCGGAGCGAAGTTCATGATCCGTTTGCCCAGCGATTCGTGATCGTGTCATCCACGTTGCAACCAACTTCAATGCGTCACTGTCGCCGTCAAATGCTGGCTGATTGGTTAGGCGGATTGACGAAACGCCATTTCCACCGCATCCAAGTCCAAATGGATGTGGCCCGTATTCTTGCCACGTCGCCGTGCCGGCATTTCGACCCTTTGCAACGTGGCGGCACTGTGCGTTTCGCCTTCCGTTCAGAAATCATCCCCGTGCGCATAAATGCGAAAAATTTAATGCGATGCTGGCCAGCCGATCGATTCGATCTGTGAAAAGATTGCTGCCTGTCCCGCCGCCCGCACGTTTTTAAACTCGTTAAAACTCTCGGTGCGGACGTCTTCAGATTTCGAGTTTGTCAGACTCTTGAATTCTAGAGTGATTTTTAAGCACCAATACCGAAGTCAGCGGTGGAGCGAATTTGATGCGGCTTCCCAAGAACCCGCATGCTACTTGCTTTTTTGGGCAGCAAGAGATGCTTGTCTTTACCAATCGCGCCGGGTCGAAATAGCCTCGATAGCTGTTCGCACGTTGTCACGAACTAAGCCGTCTTGATTCTCTCGTCACTCAATTCCGCGACGACGATTGATTCCCAGATCAAGTCACTTGATCGCTTTGCATCGCTGGCGAACAATTCATCCACAATTACTTCATCGACTATCTTGTCCCTCGCGTACTGATCGAAACCGGTCAATGGAATCGCCGAAACCTTCCTTGCTGTGGGCTGATCCGACAAGCTGGACCGCGCTAATTCGTCATTGATGTCTGGTTTCGTTGACGCGTATTCCAATTGCGGGACGAACGGCGGCGTCGATACAACTTCTTCTGCCTCGCTCTCAGTCATCGACGAAGACTGACGCGCCAATTCATTGATCACTCGCAAAGCATCGAGTGCGGTAACGCGATCGTCACCGTTTTGATCGAAATAGATGTTTGGCCAAGTCGATAACGTGAACGGATCATCCAAATTCTTTGTTCCATCATCTGAAAAGCGACGGAAACCGAGTTCATTGATAATCAGCAGTGCATCGCGAGCGCTGATGGTACCGTCGTTGCTGATGTCACTTGCTCGTAAAAAGTTCTGCCACGGGTGCGGCACCTTGGCCTGAATGGTTGCATTTCCGTTGATTGCAGTGGAAAGAAAATCTCTGCCGATGCTCGGGGCCGACATGCGCCATTCATCGACGTCTGTCAAATCGAGTTGATCGCCCTCTCCCAGGGTCGCAAGCAATTTGCGACGGATGGGCGAGAGTGATTCGAGAACTTGTGCGTTGAGTCGGATAACATTGACGTCGGGCGCGGACAAGTCAAGGTTCGGGAAGCCAGTCAATGCGACTCTTGAATCTGCTAAGTCAAGCACGACTTGATCGCCGAGGATACGAAGCGTACTGCTCGAGTCAGAACCCTCGATTTGCAAGCCGGAAGCCGGAACAGTGAATCCGGTTCCTATGTCAAATGTCAAAGTCTCGCCGAAGATTAAGGGATCAATGCGAATGATTCGCTTTACCGCGTTTTGTTGGACGAGTTGAATGGCTTCTCGAAGCGAGAGGTTGCCATCGGAGATGTCACCGTCACTTTCGTCATCCGAGGTGGTCACGTTGATTTCGGATGAGAGCACATTTCCAGCGATCGGCACGCGCACGAAGACCGGCAATGTCGGTTCACCGTTAAGCTCAATCGAATAGCTAAGTGAACTGATGCCGTTCAATGCTGTGGCGACTTTCGTATCGAGCTTTAAGTCAAAAATTGCCACCTCGCCAGGAAGCAAAGCGGCGGGCGGCGAATTGACAACGGTTACACCATCAGGAAGTGAAAACCCACTGAGCAACAACCTGTTTCGATCCGAGAAGTTCTGAAAGCGATAGCGGGCAATCGCATTTGATCCGACCACAACGTTGCCGAATTCGATGCGACCGCCTGTCGCGTTATCGAGGAAACCGCGGTCCCGAAGAAACGAGTCAGTTTCGCCATACTGGATCGATTGGTTTGGTTCGCGAACGAATCGAATCTGATTGTTTGAACTGCCGTCGACGTGAAACTGGACGTCGTAGGCACCCGCGTAGCCTCCTAGAAAAATGTCGTTTGCGTAGACGCCGTCGTTCGCGTCTCCGTCGTTGTGGTTGCCATCGTCAAAAAGGGCGACGTGTTGATTCGAGATTTGCGTGTGTGGTACGGCTTCACCGTTAAGGATGAGTTGCCAGTCGTTGAGTCGCCCACCGGCGATCGATGAATTGTCGTCGGTGATTTCGAGAGTCCAAACGCCATGGGCGTCTAATCCGTCAAATCGCGCCAGCGAACCCTCGGGGCGAAATGAACCGTCAAAATCCGGGCTCCCGTTCGAGAGCGACTGATCCGCATCGTCATCAAACAACGTGTTGGCATAGACCTCGCCAGTTCGATCGCTTGCCAGCGTCACACGGCTTCCATTGGGCGAAATCAGGACAATGTCAAGGTCGGCAAGGTTCGGGTGAAAAGCCTGGACGCGCACGTTGATATCCTCAACCATCACGTTTTCGGAAACGTACGATTGTGCACGAAAGGAGTTACCATTGGGGACGTCACCGGATTCGAAAATTTCGGGTGCCGTGATTTCCGCAGCCACCGTCGCACCGCGAATGGGGCCGGTGTCCTGGACCGACACCGCCATCCGCACGAAGTCACCCATGTCGACGACTTGGGCCGAGGTGGGAACTGCCACAATGCTGGTTTCTGATTGCGTAAGGACGACGAACGGTTCGCCCAAGGGATCAACGACCTTGGGGATCACTCGAGCTTGCCATTGGCCAATTTCCGGTCCGCGTAGGCGAATCACTTCAAAGGTTTCACCGCCGATGAACTCGACCGATTCGTCATCGTCGGCATCTTGGCTCGTGATGCGAATCCCCTGCGGAGACATGAGTTCGAGATCCAGATCACTTCCCGGCCAAGTTAACACTAGCGTGACACTCTCCTGCGTCGCATCAACCAAGAACGGGAGCTCGACGGGTACGCCAGGCATGACGATGCCCGAAGTTCTTTGCACCGTCTGCTCGCCCCGCAACTTACCTTCGATCTGTGCATAGATCGCCTGCAGGTTGGAGAGTCTGCCGGATGCGTAGTACACGCCTCCCGTATCCGACGCAATTTCCGACAGTGATTGAGCGTCCGCGCCGAATCCGATCGTGTAGACCGCGATGTCGTCGTCAATGGCGTCAAGCACGTCCTGGGCATCGGGGAACCGATTGTTCATGCCATCGGACAACAGCACGATGGCTCGACCGGATTGCTGCTGAAGCATATCAAGCTGATTGCTCGCATCGCGAAGCCCGCTGCCGATCGAAGTGCCCGGCGTTCGTCCAAGCGGATCGTCTTCGCCCGTCAGGGTGATGTCTCGCACCGCTTCCTTCGCCCGACGTTGCACATCGCCATTGGCTGGCTGGATTTCGGCGATCGCAAAATCGGTGGAAGCATCCCCGGCAAAACTGCTGATGCCGATCCGATCGTTTTCCAGCAACAGCGAGATGAACAACTCCGCCGACAGTTTCGCACTGTCGATCTTTCGGTTGTCTTCCATGCTGGTCGACCGGTCGATGACCTGTACGACGCTGACAACCTTGGGTTCAATCTTGACGTACGCTTCGGCTGTTTTTTCGTTGCCGCCGCCGTCCTTGACGGTAGCGCGGAACCCGTACGTTCGATAGGATTCGCCTTTAAACGATGCCTCGGCAATCGCGCCGGGCTTGCCGGTGAAGTCTTCACCGGGATTGTTGACGTTTGCGGTGAAATGAGACGCATCCGATGGACTTCCCGTGTCATCGGACCAGTCGAGCCAGCGACCATCTGGATTGGAGCCTTGCCAGTCGCCCCAGACGCCATCGGACAGCAATTCGCGGTACTCGAACTTGAACGTGCTTTTTCCGATGCCCGTGTCGCCGGTTCCCTGGTCGGTGGTAGCGACTCGCAATGTTATCACTGGATCGGAGACGACCTTGGGTACGATGTTCGCATCGCCCGCATCGGGGTCATGCGGATCGATCGCTAGAAATGCAATCTGTGGCGATTCCTGGTCGACAACACCGTAAAAATAGCTGACCAGTTCAGCCACATCGGTGATCGCACGGGGAATGAGAACCCGACCCAGCGTATCGAGTTCTCCACGAGTCCACTCGTTGTAAGAACCGTCGTCGCCAATAAGAGTTCCTTCGCCACGAAAGCCACCCATTCCACCGTTTACAAATGCGCCTTCACCATCGGCATCCTTACTATCGAAGTTGTCCGCTATTTCCGCGGTCGTTTTGAAAAGCTGAATGAAGCCGCCGAGATCAACGCTGGTGGTTCCTGGTCGGAATTCCGAATCGATCTCTGCTGCCGATCGTATCTTGATCGCGTCGAGCGACGGAATCTTGAAGTCCAGATATCGCTTTCTTGGTTCGATGAAACTTTCAAAGTCCTCGAAACCTGCCGTCCGCTCGACTTCCAGATCATAAACTTCGGGAGTTGTCGTAAAAGGAACACTATCAATCCAATCATGGTAGGGATCGAAATCGTTTCCAAGCGGATCGAATCCTATTGCTGCGAACAGAGTTGGTCTGTCCAAGTGTGGATCCTTGTGTACGTGCGCCGGAAGCGTCATATCCTGTAACAAGTGGGAGGCATGACCCAAGTAGTAAAACGCTGTCGACGTATCCGTTTCGTACCGCGCAGCCGCCCCCTCGCCACCACGCCAAGGACGGAGCTTGATTTCTGGGTTCGGAAGATTGGCAAATAGATCTCCCGAAATCCCGGTGATTGGCACACCACCGGTGACGTGTTCGGCGGCGCGATTGATCGCGGAATCGTACCCGGCGGCAAGGCCATCACCGAAACCGCCGTCGGGATCCCAGAAGTGGCGTATCGAGGGGTGATCGAAGTCATCCGTATTGCCGAACTGACCGCGATAGGCTTCATCCTCGTCGAAAGCACCCTGGCCAAATTGATTCAGATGTTCAGTGAAACTGGTTTCGCCAAATTCGTTACGAAAAAGTTCCTCGCCTTGTCCGCTAAGCCAAACGTGAACCTCTTGGCTGTACGCGACTTCGGCAAGCAGCCCCTGGCCGACGCTGTGCGTATGGCTGTGACCGAGCAAGTGCAACACTTCATGCCCGATGACATCAGACAGCACCGATGAATACTGATCAATTGTCATGGTCTGGTCGAATTCTTCCGGAAAGATGAAGGCTCGGTCATTTCGATCTTCGTTGCCGATGTCGACTTTCTCAGCGAGCCCGAGAAAGGTTCCGTAGCTTTCGAACGGCGTATCGTCGCCACCAACGTAGACGGTTGAGTACGCTACGTTTGCCGGCGGTTGGATTGCAGTAAACCGCACTCCTTGTCTCGAAAAATTGTAGTTCAAAATCTCCAACGACCTCTCAACGATCCGTTGCTCAGACCCAGCCAAACCAGATCGGGAAGCAGAAAACGCTGGAACTCGCAGCGGATCAACTTGAATGGGACCTCGATACGCCGTGTCGGCTCCGTCGGCGTCGAGATAGACCGTCTGAACGTCGGCGTTGCCCGATTCGCCAGCGCGCCCGGCGTGGTGTGACGTAACGGCGACCGCACTGACCGCCAACAAGCGTCTGTCTTCGAGTCGTTGAAACCCCAAAGTTCTTCGTTTCTTCGTTTTCATTGCGCAGGACCCAGAGCGTCTTTTTCTTTGAGGTGCAGTATCAAACGCCAAACTCGAAAACCGATCCAGACGAGCATCACGGAACGATTCAGCCCCAGGTATCCTAACGCCTGCCGAGACTCACTAGAACCGAGGCGATGGATCAGATGTCGTTACAACGGCGAGACTGTACACTACCGCGAAGGGTCAGCGAAAAATGACGGCTACCGAAATGACGGCTTGGGCAATGCGGATCGAAAAGGTCCCAAAAATGATTTCAGAATCCCCGAGTCAGATTGCGATTATTCAAGCTGATCGAGGCGTCAGAGTGTCTCAATTTGCATGGGTGAGTGGCAGCGTGCAAACGCGTTGCCGACCGAACCATGTCGATAAGAACAACTTCTGCCGTACATGAGAACAAACAAGAACTGCGACTTATACATACACATTGGCGAACGCGGGCGAGTTCACCGAACTAGCATCTTGGGTACGCGATCTTGGACCAGTTTCACCCAGAGAGTCCTCCTGTGCTGGATCAGACTTAAAACGTTTGAACCGCATGCTTGCGGGTGAATACGGCGGATTCATAAACCCGGTGCATGTACAGACACTGCAAGCGAGAGAACCGGGTATGCTGCGCCGTCGTCGTTGGAAACATCAATGGATCTGAAAACACATGCACACCGAGACTCGCATTTGATGCAGACCTCCCGTGTTCTTGGTTACTGCCCGTCCGCCTTGTATACTGTGACGCGGTTTTTGCCTGCCGCCTTACTACGAAACAGACATTGATCGGCGGCGGCTAGAAGTTCACGTTTGTCTTTGGCGTCTTCGGGATACGTCGCCAGACCAATCGAAGCTGTAATCTGCAGATTGATATTCTCTTTGCGAAGAAAAATATCAGACTCCAGACCTTGACGCAGACGTTCGATCTTTTCCAACGCTTCCGTTTTCCCTTGGCCCGGCAAGATAATCACGTACTCGTCGCCGCCGTAACGAACAATGCGATCATCCGGCCCCAAGGTGGCCAGCGCCGCCTGGTATCAAGGGTTCGGCAAAGCAACGCAGAAGGTGTTTGTTTCGGATGGTTCTTCTGCGATCGAGGATCTCCAGGCACAGTGGTTCTCGGACTACACCAGCGTGTTGGACATCATGCATGGGTTGTCGTACAGCCTTGCTGCGGCGCGAGCGATTCACCGCGAGCGTGACGCAGCATGGCAATGCTACAAGCAGTTCGCGACTTGGATCTGGCGTGGCGAAGTGGACAAAGTGATTGCGGCTTTGGCCGACGTCCAGGTCGCGATGGGCGATCCACCGGAGGACGCAGGGGACAGTGATCCACGGGAAATCGTCCGGCGTGCATGGGTTTACTACACCAATCATCGCGGGCGCATGAACTATCCGTTGTACCGACAAAAGGGCTACCCGCTGACCAGTTCGATCATGGAGTCGACCGTCAAACAAGTCAGTCGGCGAATCAAAGGCACCGAGAAATTCTGGTCGAGCGAGGGAGGCGAAGCGGTGCTGCAACTTCGCGGTGACTATCTGAGTGATAGTGAGCCGATGGCAAATCACTGGCTACAGGCCACAACCAACGCCAACGGCTTCCGAGCCTACGGCCTGTCCGGATGATCACTCAAACCACGAGGTGCGCTCAAGCCTGATTCTTTGCTTTTAGATCCGAAATAGTTGAGTCAGCAAAACGTTGCTCGATGGACCCCCAACCGAGTAACACATGGCGGTTACGGCCGAGTCACTATTTCAACGACTCGCAACGCTCAACTAGCCCTCGATCGAGCGTAACCAAACCGGTAGCCAACTCATGACGAATTGGTTCCCGACGCTTTCTTCTCGTGATCGAAAAAAGCGTCTGGTCCAAAAAAATAGTGCGTCCTGAAGCGATGGACATGATGAATTTGATCAAGGAGCCGATTCCTCAACCTACGAATCGGCATGCTGTTCATCACGTAAATCCTGTCGACTGTTACGAAAAACAGGAACGATCCGTTCCATCATGCTCGACTCGGACGCAAGGCTTTTCGCTATCTTGGAGCTACCAAACCGCTTAGTCGACGGAATCACCCCTCACTTTTTATTTGGACGATTTGATATGAACACAGCAATTTACCGTGGCCCTGGTCTTCGGCGATCTGGGTCTTGGACCGCGAGCCTCATTCGGATCGGCGCCCGCGTTTCGGTCGTCATGTTCCTGTGTTCCGCCGTCTTGACGTTTGCTCAAGAGAGTTACCCCGTCCACCCCGACACAGTGGCAAAAGATGGAGTCCCGCGGGGCGTAGTGACAGCCCATCGGTTCGTGGACAGCACGGTCTATCCCGGCACCGAACGCGACTACTTCGTTTACGTGCCCGCACAGTACGACAAGACGAAACCGGCTGCGCTGATGGTTTTCCAGGACGGCGCGAAGTACGTTCAAGAAAAGGGCGAGTATCGAATCCACCATGTGTTTGACAACCTGATTCATAGCGGTGAAATGCCGGTCACGATTGCCGTCTGTGTGAACCCGGGCATTGTGCCCGGCGGCGATGGAGCCCAGGATCGGTTCAATCGCAGCTTTGAATACGACACGGTAAGCGATCGGTACGCTTCGTTCGTGATCGATGAACTGATTCCCGAAGTGCGTAAGTCCTACGCGATCACGGATGATCCGAATCTGCGAGCCATCGGCGGCAGCAGCAGCGGCGCGATCGCAGCGTTTGGAGTTGCTTGGCACCGCAGCGATCAATTCCGTCGGGTGTTCAGCACGGTCGGAACTTACGTCGGTCTAAGAGGCGGAAACGAATACCCGACCCTGGTTCGCAAACACGAACCCAAGCCGCTGAGGATATTTTTGCAGGACGGCAGCAACGACTTGAATATCTATGGCGGCAGTTGGTGGCACGCGAATCAGTCGATGCTCGCATCACTGCAGTGGGCCGGCTACCAAGTCAAAAACGAATGGGGCGACGGTGGGCACAACGGCAAGCATGGCGCGGCGATCTTTCCGGATGCGATGCGTTGGCTGTGGCAAGACTCTGATCGACCGATCGAATCGGACGTGTCGAATCACCCGGAACTCAAAGACCGTTTGATCGAAGGCGAACCGTGGAAGCTGATCAGTGACGGTCACAAGTACACCGAGGGCCCCGCGGTCGCGCCCAACGGAGATGTGTATTTTATCGATGGGCCACGAGGCGAAATCTGGAAGATTGCCGATGGCACAGATCACGCGACGAAGTTTGTCGATGACTTGCCGGGAGTCAGCGCATTGATGTTCGATGGGGACGGCCGTCTCTATTGTGCGAGAAACACGGCATTGATCGTCACGCGGATCGACCCCGATGGCGGTCGCACCGACTTGTGCTCAGGTGTTTCTTGTAACGACTTGGTGGTTCTTAACCACGGCATCTATTTCACAGGACCAACCGAGCAAGCGGTTTGGTACCTGCCGATCGACGCCGACGGCAATCCTCGCGGCGACGGCAAGCCGATCAAAGCCGGCACGGGACCAACGAAACCCAACGGGTTGATCGTCGCGCCCGATCGACGTTTCCTGATGGTCGTCGATGCGGAAGGCCGGTACGTTTGGTCATACAAAATTGACCCGCAAACGGGCGAACTGTTGCACGGCCAGCCCTACAGTTACGTGCACACGCCGCAGGACGACATGATCGGCGGCGCCGACGGAGTCACAATGACAAAAGACGGCTCGCTATTGGTGGCAACCAAACTGGGCATTCAAATCATCGATCCGCCCGGACGCGTTCACCTGATCGTTTCGCGTCCCAGTTTGTCCGGCAAGCTGTCCAACTGTGTTCTCGCCGGCGAGAACATGTCGACGCTCTATGTCACCTGCGGCAGCAAGGTGTTTTCAAGAAAGACCAAGCTGGATGGGATTGCCCCCTGGCAGCCCGCTGTTAAGCCAGCGAAACCAAACCTCTAGATCGTTGAACACGTCGATCACATTCTGCCAAGCGCAGCGCGTTCCATGGTGTTCGTCGAAGCCGACAAGATTCGGTGGTAGAGTGCCAAACCCCGCTTGGCCAATGAAGGACTTTCAGTAAATCGGCGATTTAGCTACCCTCCCAGCATGGTTGGTGGGAAGGTTTGCTGCCAATGGGCGCATTGGATTGATTCGGAACACGAAACTGGAGCGTTGGAACAGCAATGAAGCGTTGTTTGCCGTGGTGTCTATTGAGTCTCTTGATGATGTTTCCGGGATGTCGCTCCACAGCGAAATTCAGCCCGGACCAAACTCCTGCGTCGGCGTCCGCATATGCTCCAACAGCACAATGGAAACCGACCACGTTTGTCGATATTCCTGAACTTCAAACGGGAGCGGGACCGATGGATGCGGAAATCGCGTCGGAGTTCTCGAAAACCGAATCGGGACTGAAGTATCGGATTCTGCGAAATTCCGACGGTAGGAAGCCGACAGCCGATGACACGGTAACCGTCAAGTATCGCGGTTGGCTCGATCGTGGAAAGGTGTTCGACAGTTCTTACGAACGAGGTGAACCGACGACCTTTCCCTTGCGAAATGTCGTCGCCGGTTGGACCGAGGGAATGCAATTGATTGGCCAGGGCGGAATGATCGAACTTTGGGTGCCTTCCAAGCTCGGCTACGGCGAAGCCGGTTCACCAGGCTCCATCCCTGCCCACTCGGACCTCCACTTCGTCGTCGAACTCGTGAGTGTCGAATAGACCAAATCGCCTTTTGGTCCGCGCCTAGTCGTCGGCAGTGGTTTGCCGGGCGTTTGATATTGCAGTTTCGTGGCTGGCTGTGAAGATTTGTGGCTAACTACGGAATCAGGCGCGACATCATGCAATGGATTGCGAACTGGTACGTTCGGAACAGTCTTTTTGCGAGCAACATGCGGATGGCTTTCGCTTTTTAGTCAGGGATGCTGGGGAGTCTGACTTGCTAAGCGAAAGTTCAATTCATGTGTTACGAGAAAAGTTCGATAAGTCGGACTCAAAAATGCCAACCAAATGCAGCGATTATCGCGCATTGTTTGTAACGGTTCGCGAAAATATCCGCTTGGATCGTTAGTTCCATGTCGCTATTTCAGTGGCAAACGCAAGTAACGCCAATTCAGAGAGCCAGTGATGAATCGCGAACAACATGTCGAGCGCATTTTCAATTTCGCCGTTATCCTGATCTCGACTTGCTCGCTCGCAATCCTCTTCGCTCGCGGATAAATCCCTGGATTGCCGAAGCTTCAACGCTTCGTCGAACGCCCGCTTTGACGCCGAACTCGGGAAAGGAAGCCAACGACGGCTAGTCCAAGGAACGTCAGGCCCGTGGACGGTTCTGGTACGGCGTTCACCAGCGACGGATTGATTGCACCGAATGACGGATTGAATGGGTCACCGTTGAAGTTCATGCTCGCCGCTACATCATTCGCGTTGATGTCAAAAACTTGGCCGTTGGCCGGATTGTTGATCGCATACCAGTCGCCGACCGAGGCGTCACGAAAAACCAATTGCGGTTGGTCACCGGTGAAGTTGAAGTCTTGGCCGCCGAGCTGCGAACCGTACAGTCGGAACAGGTCGGTTGTGGAGTCGGAAATGCCGATCGCATCTTGAATCCCGATCAGGCGACTCAGGTTGTCGGCAATCCCGTCGTCGTTGGTGTCGATGTCGGTCGGACCGGCCGATTCGTCATAGTCGGTGACAAGAACGATGGTGTGCGATGGGTCTATCAGATCGGCGATTGTCGCAACCAACAAACCGTTCGTATCGAATGTTCCTGACACCGAGGATACTGTGTCGACCGTACCGAATCGCATCGCTTCGCCGCCGATACCAAGTACGAATCCTGTGAAGCTCATTCCCGCAACTCCGCTCAACTCGATCCGTTGTTGCAGCCCGTCAATTCCGGGTTGATCCGGCTGAAATTCGCTGATCACGCCGGCTTGAGATGGTGTGGTGAAGATCGCGACTGCCAGCAAGACTAGGGTACAAAATATTTGACGCATTGGATGACTCGCACTTTGGGTTTTAGAAGGATGATTTGGTTTTGGTGCTGCTTGGCTCATTTCATCTTGCCGTTCGCGCGGTGAAAGCGTCGACGGCGAGCTGCTCCAACAACAAGTCGTCGATCACGCGACGCCGTTGATCGAGTACCGAATCGATGGCGATTGCTTCGCTAGTCCCCAACGTTGTTGCCGGTTGGCCATCGGTTTCCGACGATCCGTCCGTTCGTCCCAGGGTGTTGATGATCATCAGTGCATCCAGTGCCGTGACGCGACCATCGCCGTTGACGTCGAGTTCACGAGTGCTTCCCGATTCGGCGCCGGCTGCTTCGCCAGTAGCAACGCGGCTGTTACGACCGAGATAATTGATCACTTGAAGCGCGTCCAACGCCGTCACGGATCCGTTACCGTCGACGTCGCCTTGACGAAGTGTGGACGCAGTTCGCCCAGGCAAGTCCGACTCGTAAGCACCGCTGTCAGCGCTCACGCCTTGCGGGCGAGCGATACCGCGTTGATCGACTTCGAGACCAGCGTTATTCCCGTTGTTGATTGCAAGGCTATTGGCCAACAATGCGTGCGTCGTGGTAGGGCCACCGTTATCGGCGAGCGCCGCCAGCCCCGCATCTCCGCCGACAACATTGTTGCCCGCATCGATGTAGACGCCGTTCACATCTGCGTCCGTCGTGGCCGAGTTGTTAGCGACAATGGATGATTCGATGGTGGCTGTTCCGGCAGCGATGCTTAAGCCGCCCCCAATTGTTGCCGTGTTCATCGCGATGGTGACACTGGTAAGCGTCACGTTGCCGCCTTCAGTCCGAAGTCCGCCGCCGGATCCCGTCGTTGATCCGCCACCGCTCGCGCTGTTGCCGCTGATCGTCGAATTGGTCAGCACGATATCGCCGCTGGTTGAATCGTTGAAGATTCCGCCACCATCGCCGGAAACGTTCTCCGCGATCGTGGATGCATCGATTGTCATCACGCCAACGGAATTCCAAAGCCCGCCGCCTTCGTTCGCAGCGATATTGCCCGAAAAGTTTGACTGGCTGATCGCGATATTGCCGGCTCCCGTGACGTGCAGTCCGCCACCGTTCCCGGGCGACGAGAACAAGGCACCATCGCGTCCGCCCGTGACGACGCCGGCATTGTTGCGGTCCAATGTGACACGGTCCAAGGTGATGCTATTGCCTGTCGACGGCGAGCCTGTTGCGACGGAGATGTCTTCGATTCCGCCACCAGCTCGGCTGGCAATGTTCAACGTAATCTCGCTATCCGCAATCGTGATCACACCGCCATTAACGTTCAGGATTCCGCCGCCGCTTCCGGCCGCTCCGTCGGCAAAGTTCGATAAGATGATTGCATCACTTACCTCGACGACGCCCCCGTTATTAAAGATACCACCGCCACCCTGGTTTGCGGCAGCGCCGAGTGCCGTGTTCAGCTGAATCAGCGTCCCGTTGCGAACGATCAGTGTGCTGCCAGCTTGATTCCAAAGTCCTCCGCCTTCCCTGGCCGCAACATTACCAGACACGATGCCATTGTCGATCGTGACGTTTGCCGTGCCCGTGACGTGTAATCCACCACCGTTTCCGGGCGAGGGTGTGCCGCCGGTGATCAATCCGTTGACGTCGTTGTTCACCAGATCGGAATTGGTCAGGGTCAGATCGCCGTCGACGATCTCGATCACTCCACCCGCACGGTTGGCACCGTTGGCGTCGATGTTGGTGTTGTCAAACGTGACCGTTCCACTGACGCTTAGAAGTGCACCGCCGCTGCCCGCGGTTCCGTTGGCGACATTGCCCATTAGGGTCGTATCGTTGACAACAACCGTACCACCGTCGTTGTAGATCCCGCCGCCTCCTTGATCGGCAGCTTCCCCGGACGCAACGTTTCCAGTAATCGTGACCGTGTCGACGGTCAGTGTTCCGCTGGCACTATTCCAAAGTCCGCCGCCTTCTCCGGCGGCCATGTTGTCCGATACCGCGGCGCGGCGAATCGTAACATCGCCGGTGCCGGTGATATGCACTCCACCGCCATTGATGCCCGCGAAGTTGCTATCGATCGAAAGGGCAACATCATCTCCTGCGCTGAATCCTTGATCGATTGTGATCTGACCAATCACTTCGAAACCGCCACCGGCGCGACCGGCGGTGTTTCCTTGGATCAGTCCGCCGAAGTATGTGCCCGATCCGCCGCCTGCGACCAGGATCCCGCCGCCGTTGCCAAGTGGGCTCGACGCCGAGTTGCCGATGACGTCGGTATTGATGATCTCGTTAGACGATCCAGTAAAGATAGCTCCACCGCCGAGCCCCGGTTCGTTACCAGCAGCCGTGTTGTTCATGAACGAGCTGTCCGCCACAAACAACGATCCGCCTTCCGTCGCAATCGCTCCGCCGTTGATGGCCGCGATGTTGTTGCGAAAGACCGTTCGGTCAACGGTAGTGTTCGGAGACGCACCGTCACCGAAAAGGGCTCCGCCAAACATCGCCTCGTTGCTGTTGAAGAAACCGCCGTTCTCAACACCACCACCCGCTCGAGCCGATCGGTTGCCGGCGATCACACCGCCATCGGTGGAAAAGTCCGATAACGCAGGGGCCAACACGCCGCCGCCGTCCGCCGCGCCCTCGATCGCAGTGTTGTCAATGATGTCGGTGTTGGTCAACACCGAGAAACCAGCCGCGAAGATTCCTCCGCCGCCTGTTCCCGCCGATGTCGCACCGGCCCAGTTTGAATCGATAACGCTGTCGGTGATAGTCAGGTTCTGTGCCAGCGACGGGCCGGCTTCGATATAGACGCCGCCACCACTTTCGGAAGCACGATTGTCGGCAACCGTGACGCCGGTCAGCACGGTGTTGCCGCCGTCGCTGTAAACGCCGCCGCCATCGAAAGCGGAATTTCCGTTGATCACGGTTTTGTCGACGATCAGGTTTCCGGTTGAGCTGTTCCACAAGCCACCGCCGTCGCCCGCAGCGAAGTTGCCGCTGACCGTGCCGTCATTGATTCGCACCACCCCGTTGCCGGAAATATGCAAGCCACCTCCGTTGCCGGGATTAGCCGCAATCACCGCATCGAGTCCAGTCGCGGCAAACCGTCGTGATTCCAACTTACCGATCGAGACCACCGAGCCGTCGATGCGAATATCATCGAGCAGACCATTGAACGGATTGAGTGTCAGCCCACTGGTGCGCGTCACTCCGATCGACAAGGGAATTTCTTCCTGATTCACGACACCTGCGTTTAGCGTCAACGTGTCGACCAAGTTCACGCCACCGATTGTCGTACCTTTATAGAACTTAACGTTGTCCGTCGTCTGAGTGCGGTCATACGACACGGCGAAGTAAACGTATTGACCGATTTCGGGATATGCGGCCGATGATTCGATCGATTGATCACGGTTGACTCGCAATTCCAGCGTGCCCGAGTTTGCGGTCGCACCGCCACGTAATCGAAATCCGCCGGGCTCGTCCAGTGTCTATATCGTGCCGTTCTCGATGAGTGCGTCTTGCCGGGCAATGCTCTCGGTCGCGGTGGATGGCAACATGAACCATCCCGACAATGTGAATGCGCTCAGTCCGTCGATGGCGTCGAAATCAGAAGCATTTTGTCCATGGCTGGCTGATGTGATTCCGCTGCTGTTGGTGTTGTCGAATGCAAAGTCGCCGGGCTTCCCCGATACGCCACTGCCGGCCGCGCCGTGCAAGTCGGCTGGATTGCCGCTGTTGTCGGTCAGCGATAGGAATGGGCTGCCGTCTCCCATCGAAGCCGACCCCGACGCAAACGCCGCAGTTCCGATCTCGTCAAACAAGTACTCCAACAACGGTTGGTTGGCGACGGAGCCATCGCCGGTCACGCCCGCGCTGTTCGAGTCAAGGTTGACGTTGTTCAGTGTGGTTTCCGAACCGGCGGTCGTTTCAATTCCTCCGCCCGCGCGATTGGCAACGTTACCCGTGATCGATGAGTCGGCGATCGTCGCTGTACCGCCGAAGTTGAATACTCCGCCACCACTTCCGCTCAACCCATCCGCAACTTTGGATGCGATCGACGCGTTGGAGATCACCAAGTTGCCGCCGTTGTTGAACACCCCGCCTCCGCCATCGTCGGCCGCCGGTCCTCGGGCGATGTTCCCCGTGATCGTCGTTCCATCGACCGTCAATGTTCCCTTGTCGTTCCACAATCCGCCGCCTTCGCGCGCCGCTAAGTTGCCGGTGACGTGCAATGCACCGCCATTACCAGGTGCCGCCGTTCCGGCGGGGCCTGCGACGTTGTCGATCAAGCGAGCGCCATCCAAGTTGATACTTGCTCCGCTTGTGGATTCAATCCCGCCGCCGGCTCGATTGGCGACGTTTGCCGAAACCAGTGTGTCGAATAGCGACACGCGACCAGCGGCACTCAGCACCCCGCCTCCACTGCCCGCAGTTCCGTCGGCGATATTGCCGACCAGCATCGAATCGTTGACAAAGACAATTCCCCCTTCATTATAGATGCCACCACCGCCAGCATCGGACGCCGCGCCCGACGCGATGTTGTTTACGATTTGAGTGTTCTCGACAATCAATGTTCCCGATCCGTTCCACAATCCGCCTCCCTCATTCGCTGCGATGTTTTCGCTGACCAGACTTTCCGAAACCAGTGCGTTGCCGGATCCCGTGATGTGTAACCCACCGCCATTTCCAGGTGCTGCGGCCGTGGCGTCGTCATCCAACACGCCGGCGTTGTTGTCGCTCAGTTCGACGCCGGTCAAAGTCAATGCGTTTCGCGACGAGGGGTCCGTTGCCACTTCGATGCCTCCGCCGGCGCGACTTGCAACGTTGCCACTGATTTCCGTGTCCACAACATTCACTTGAGCGGTACCGAGTGCCAGAATTCCGCCACCCGATCCGGATACGCCGGCCGAAAAATTGCCAGCGATCAATGATTGATCGATCGAAATGGTGCCGCCGCGGGTGGCCAAGCCACCGCCACCGCCCGCTGTGCCGGTTGCCGCGTTGTTGAGGACACGAATGTCGCTCAAGACAAGCAGCCCACCGTTGTTAAAGATTCCACCGCCGCCTTGGGTATTCAGTGCTCCTTGGGCTCGGTTACCCGCGACAAGCGTCTTGCCGGTGACAGTCATGGTCACGTTACTTTGATTCCAAAGGCCACCGCCTTCGGTGGCGGCCACGTTGTTCAGCACGCTGCCACCCGTCAATGTGACCAACGTTTCGGTTGCTCCGCCATTACCGGTCACGTGAAAGCCACCGCCGTTGCCCGGCGAGGCAGTGCCAACCGGGCCGGCGACGTTCCCTTGGCTGGCGGATAGACCGCCCAAAGTCACGTCGCTCAATAACAGCGATCCGACTACGAGTTCGATACCACCGCCTGCCCGATTGGCGATGTTGCATTCGATTTTGGTGTTGCGAATCACCACGTCACCTGACGCACTGAACAGCCCGCCGCCCGACCCGCTTGCTCCGCTGGCGACGTTACCGGCGATCGACCCACCAAGAATCGTCAGCGTCGTGTTATCGTTAAAGATGCCGCCACCACCTTGGTTGGCGGCGGGACCGATTGCTTCGTTGCCCAAAACACTGACTGCATCCAAGGTGACTCGTCCGGAACTTTCCAAGAGCAGTCCGCCACCGATATCGGCCAGTCCGCCTGTCAGTGTCACATCACGCAGCGTCACATCCGTTGCACCCGCACCGATATGGAGGACACGACTAAGATTGCCGCCATCGACGGTGACCGAAGAAGCTTCTCCGCGCGAAATGGTAAGCGAATCGGTGACCGATAGTTCAATACCGTCTAACAGAATCGTTGCGTCGCCGAGAGAGGCTGCGAACCGGATCGTGTCCGTTGCCGTCAGTCCCGGTTCACCAGCGGCGGCGTCACCGACAAGCGAGTTCGTGTTTGCCGCCTGGATGGCCTCGCGCAGACTCACGAATCCATCATCGGCAATCGAATCGGCAACCGTATCAACCAAGTAACTCGTCAGCAGGCGACGCGCTTCCAATGGCTCGCAGGTCAAAGATCGGCCACGACGCGCTCGACGGGACTCCTTGGTTGATTTGCGACCACCCTTGGTCGATTCTCGCTTCAGATACGCCTGGAAAGCAATCGCCTTGCCTAGGTTTCGCAAGCCTGGTGATGAACGGCAAGACGCGACTCGGTAAATTCGCTACAGCGACTTACCCATCAGATCGTTCACTTTGTCGCTTACCAAAGCGATGTCACGTTCGGATTTAACGTTGGCCGACTCGATCGTGATCGCGGCATAGACGATAGGGCGGTCCGTGGTGGGAATATTCAACACTTTGCCATAGTTATCATCGTCGAGGGAATCGAGTTGCCCGCCCGGGATCCACTCGTCATCGACGGTAATGAACCAAACTACATAGTGGTGTGGTTTCTGCATATGGACGTGGACGTGAATCTGCCGGGCTTCGAAATCGATGAACATGCTGCCGGCAACGTGGCGCGATTGACTGGGCTCGCGAAACGAAACTTGCCGTAAGCTATTCTGAACATTCGTCGGCGACGGATCGCCGAATTGATTCGATGGCAAGTGCGTGCGGCCATCGCGATTTGCCAACGGCTGGTCGATCGCGTTGGATGCCGGGCGGTCAATCAAAGTACGAAGTGTCAACATCATCAACGCGAAACCACATGCGATCGCCAGCAAGCCGAACGCGACTTGCTTCAAATCGATTTGAGACGGCTGTCGCAATTGTGCGTGTCCGTCGGCGTTATGCAGATTCGCGAGCGGGGACTCGTCGGAATCGAGCGAGTCGGCTATCCGATTCCATGTGTCAGTGGGGGGCGACATCAGTTCCGCCGACTCGATCAGGCAATCGATCGAATCGACAATTAACGCCAACTGTTCACAACAAGCCACGCAACCGGTTTGAAGATGTTCCGTGACTGAGTCGGTGGCTGACGGATCGAGATCCCCCAGCACGTACAGATCCAGCCGTTTTTGGCATTCGTCACAGTTCACGGATTCGACCAATCGTTCTTTGTAGCGGCTAATCGTTCTCTCAACTCAGCCAACCCCCGACGAATTCTCGTCTTCACTGTCCCAAGAGGAATGTCGAGACGATCGGCAATCTCGGTATGAGTTAGACCGTCAAAGAAAGCCAGGTCCAACGCTTGTCGTACTTCGTCGGGCAAGGTTGCCGTCGCCGCTCGTAGCCGGTTTCCCATCATCTTATCGGCAACCTGTTCCGACGGGTCAAGCTGCGTTTGGTCACGAGCATGTTGGAGCGACCGTTCTTCGGTAGCGCGTCGCTCGCTGCTGGCTCGTCCGTTTTCCGAACGCATCAAGTCTCTAGCGCGACTGCGTGTGAGCAATAATAGATAAGTACGCACAGAACCACGTTGTGGATTCCATGCCGACGGGTTTTTCCAGATTTGCCAAAAAACGGTCACCAAAACTGTCTCTGCGTCGCATTCTTGGCCGCAAACCCGATAGGCAACGGTGAACACAAGGTCACGATAACGATCGTGAAATCGCTGCAGACTGGCTTTATCGCCGGCCCCGATCAGTTCGATCAATCGTTCGTCGTCGGGGTTTTCTGGGTCCATTCCTATTCGTCTGCATTCGGTATCGCGTAGAACGTTCAAGCCGACTCGATGTCCACTTGAAGTGCCGGTATCACCGCGTTGGTCATCCAGCATTGTTCGGATTCTTCGTCCGGCGACCTTTCATCGGTCGTCCCCGGTACCGCACTTTCTGCGCCAATGCCTATCTCGAATGGTGAATGACGCGACAGTAAAAAATGGAAGGCATAGGCGTTTCCGTCGCCAGCGATGACAGTGGTCATCACCGCAGCAACGCCATCACGGATTTGGGCTCGTCCGATCATCGCGGATCGGTGCCCCAGCAAAGGACGATAACGTTCGTCGTCAAAGAGTTTGGCAAATCGGTTTAAAGGCCCTGTGACTCGCCGGTTATCGGGTGATGCCAGGCTGTAGCACACAACCAATCGCTCCGGATTCTTTTCCGAATCACGGATCGACGCCAACTGCAACCGAACCACGTCGACTGGGCTGTAGTCGGGACGTGCAAGCGTCGGATCGAATCCATCGACGGCCCAGGGTGCGATCGATTCGACGTCGCTGAAACCCGTTACGTCCGAACGTCCGGGACCAGTTTCGGACTGAAGCGAAACAGCGAACCAAACAATGGCCAACAACGCGCCGATCAGTGACCCAATCAGTAAACCGATGCCATTGAATCGGCGACGATCCGTTCCGGAATGATTCTTCATCGGACTCAACCTGTTAATCGTTGGGCAAACTGTAGCCTGATCCAACCCTATTCTCGGGTAACGAGATTCGAGGGGCTGTGGACGATTTCGTCAACCAACGATTCAATATCGGTTCGGATTCACGTCGAACTATACGGGGAACGACGTGCAAGCCAGGGATGAACCTGTAGTTTTGGTCAATGCGTGCGTCGGGCAAGTGGGCCCGTCGATCGCTCGGCATCGTTTAGCCGGTGCTGACCAACTCCCCACATCTGACATTCTCACAAAGCACAACTTCAACAAAGTTGATCAGCTCGGATCTCAAGCCATTTGTCGGAACGTCATCCGAATCTGGGCAGTAATACGGATGGACGTCAACGTGAACTAGTCCCTCCAGTTTCAGCCCTTGATCTACAAAGGCATCGAACACCCAAAAATGCGACGACCGCGTGGCCAGATGGCAATCACTAAATTCTCGTCGAGCAGGCTTCGATGCAACAGATTCGACGGGTTAGGCCACGTACGCAATTCGACATCCAGCACATTGTCGAATCAACAGCGTCCATCAAACTGCGTGGCGTTCTTAACGCCAAGCAGATTGCGGTCCGTCACGAAGATGGATGGCTTTCGCTTCATCATGGGCTAATGTCGGTTTACCGCGTCGAAGCAAGCCGAGTGGATCGAAGTCCCTGCTCGGGTTCGCACGCCCGAGGAAAACAGAATCTAAATAGAGCAAGTGATCGAAAACGGGTAACGAAGCGACTTGAGTCTTTTTGAGATCGTCGGTGGTTCGACGTTCGATCTGCAATCAATTCCCGTAGCGAACGAATGCAGCCAATGATGACTCAACCGGGAAACCGGATGCGATCCGAAAGGCTTCGCAGGCGATGCGCCCAGTTGGTTCACTCTCGATCCCTTGCCCTTGAATGGTTTAGCGAGCTCTTGCGCTCGAACATGCTGGCGAAACAACGCTCGGTTCTTGCGCTGGTGAGCAAGATGGCAAGTCATTTTCGTGAGTGCTTGCTCACAGTAGAAGTCAGCGGTACTCCTGCAGTCGCACTTCAAGGTCAAGGCGTATCAGCCCAATCCCTACATGCCGAGTTACTAAAGCTAGGAGCAACTACATTGCCGCTTTTGATGATGCGTTGATGCACGACTAGATGTGCGGGTTTGCACAGCATGGATGATCCAAGGAACTTAAATTCGGTATTTCTCGGTTGGCATCCGCTTTGCGAATTTGATGACATCGTTAGAAGTGGTTGAACTGCAGACCACGAATCAAGTTCAATGCCAACCAAGGAGCCCATCATGCGTGTTCTGCTAGCCAACGACGCTTCGCCACATTCCCAAGCGGCTGCTGCGTACCTGATGGCGATCCCTTTTCGTAAGCCCATTGATGTCGAGATCGTGTCTGCCGTGATGCCGCTCATGTTCATGTCCAGTGGAATTTCCGATATGCCGGCTGACTTGGGTGCGTTCCTTGACGAAGAACGCAACTGCGTGAAAGAGCGGATCGAACACGAGGCAGATGAAATCCGCAAGTCTGCTCGCAGGAATTTTCTACATGGCGTTCGCACGCGCATCCCGGTCGGTCCACCAGCGACGGAGTTACTAAAAGTAGCCGAAAGCACCGACACCGAACTGATCGTGTTGGGCGCGGTTGGGCACTCTGCACTCGATCGCGTTCTGCTGGGAAGCGTCTCCGATTACGTTGCCACTCATGCCGACGCCTCCATCTTGATCGTTCGTCCAAAACGGGACTCGGAGCGTCCGCCATCGCTAACCAAGGTCATCATTGCGCTATCGGGTGCGGCGGAGGATCACCGAATGATCGATTGGCTGAAGCAACTTGAGTTGCGTCCGAACGTCGAAGTTCACCTGGTCCGCGTGCTTCGTCTGGAAACGCTCTATCGCCAAGACATTCGACAAACGGCGTCCAAGTATTGGCAGGCCTTTCGTAGAGAAGCACAGCAACAAATTCTCGATTTTGAGACACAGTTGCAAGCCATGGGACTAAATACCGAAACTCATTTAGTCGAAAGCGGTCACGTCGGCGACGCATTGATCGAATACGCCGAGACGCACGGTTGCGATCTTATTCTGACCGGAGACAGCGACAGTGGTTTGCTGACGCGGTTGTTCATGGGCAGCACATCACGTTACGTTCTGCGTCACGCGATGTGCAGTGTTTTGATCGTGCGCGATAAGGTCGATCGTCAGAATGCAAAGCTTGATGCCGCGCAACGTCTAAGGCAACAGGTTGAGGTAGAGGGATAGCAGCCTGTTAAAAAAGGGGTCTGACCCGAATGGCACTTAATCGGCGTAAGTCTCATGCTTCACCGGGTTTGTATTCGCGTCTGAACTTCAGCATGAGTTTGCACTTCTTCGGTCGCCGCTTGAGCACTCTGGGTTCGTAGCGGTCCGGTCAGTTTCCAACGACGTGTGGACGATGATCTCGCGAGTCCGGAAATCTTGATTGGTGACATGGATCTTGATCTCCCGAATCATGATGAAGTCGGGGTAGCCTTCGTACTCTTCTTTGCTCATCCACGTCGGGCATGACGGCTTGTCGATCTGGATCGAGTGATCGTCTTTTCCGTACCGAATACCGGTCCGAAAATCACTCATGCGCACCACGCTGCATCATGCGAGCTATTTCAAACCAACCCGCGTACGCACGATCAGCGAGAAACACATCGGTTTCTTCGATGATTTCATCAATCTGTCTGAACAGACTTACCTCGTGAGTGAGTTTGCCCTTGTACCGTCCCAGCGCCATGTCGGGCACGACTGCGGTGGATAACGCGAACAGAACCACAACACGCACAATCGGGAATCCGCAGCCTGGAGCTTGGCTCGTTAGGTGCGGATACGCATCTTGGTTTTCGATCGTGTCGGCCATCGTCACGGTCGCACCATCGGCGGTGATGACTCGGTGTCCCAACCACCGCCAATGATCGGGAGCGGTGGCTTCGATGGCTTGACCGCTCGCGGTGACCAAGCGATGCATGGCCCGCTCGTCAAGTTTGTCGCGGGCGATACAGTAGGCACCGGTTTGAGCCGAGCACGCTGACAGCCCATTGGCGACTCGATAGGTGATCAGTTTGGCGACTGGCCAGACACAGCCGTGGTGGATGCTCATGACCTGCGACAAGAACACCCACAATGTCACCGGGGGATGTCCGATTCGTTGTTGTAGACTCTGGCCGCGCCGAGAATGGAGGTTGCCTCGCCGAAGACCGACTCGATAGTCTCTCTGGAAATCAAAGACGCGAAGTAGAGGTCACCGTTTTGGCGAGCGCGATGGACTCGACAACGAAACGAATCAAACGATTGACAGCACACGGGGGGCTTCCATGCTTGGCGTGTTTAGGTGGTGAGATACCCAAACTCATCGCAAGTGAAGCCCCTTGCTGTCAATCGCTGCTAACTCCTGAACCAGCAATAGCTTGCCGCCGATTAAGTGCCATTCGGGTCAGCCCCCTTTTTCAACAGGCTGATAGACAGTCTTGATCTGATCGTTTTATGTATCACGTCTTCTTAATTGTCGCGCAATTTGCTCTTGCCGCGATCTTAGTTCTATCGGCAACCTGGCTTCCCTTTCCTTGGGCGATCATGCTGATCGCTTTGCCGGGCATTGTTCTAGCGATGTCTGCGTGGTTGACGATGGGTTTGTTCAAGCTTCGCGTGCATCCAACAACGAATGAAGACACTCGGCTAATCCGAAGTGGGCCATATGCTGTCGTCCGCCATCCGATGTACGCAGGGCTGATGTGGTTTACTGCGGCGTTGCTATTGAGTGGATTTGCGTGGTGGCGATTGGCCGCTTGGATCGGCTTGTCAATCGTTCTGGCTAGTAAGGCAAGCGTGGAAGAATTGGCGATGGTGAAGCGTTTTGAAGAGTACCGCGACTATCAATCCAAGGTCGGTCGATTGGTTCCCCGTTTGCCATTTGCAAGTCGGGGCAAGTAGACTCTTTTTTGCTTCGCCCTTGCGATTCAAAGGTCATTCCTCCCAAGGTCACCCGTTGTCCGGCAAGAACGTTTCTCGAGCGGACCGAATCGGCCGCAGAAACGCCAGGCTGAGATGTTAAGTAGGATAGAATTCGAAAGTCGATTGAGCCGTAGCGGTTGCCCATCATCACGGCATCCATCGGAGTGAATCCCGTGGATGTTGGGGCCGGACACATGCCCCGGACTGCTGAAACGTTTGATTCGCTACGCCGCACCATCTCGCCAGATCGAATCAATCCGCCGTAGAGTGGATTCGCATGAGCAACGTCCGGCGATGCCTCGTTTAGAAAACCAGTAGGTTGATCGACCTAGTTCCCCGTCGAGTCGTTTGAGCGCTTGCCGGACCATACCCACTCGCGCACCTCGGGCATGTCCTCGCCGTGTTCCGCGATGTACTGCTTGTGATCGATCAGTTTGTCGCGCACGGCTTGTTTGACGTAGGCGTCTTTGGCACCCAAAGCGGGAACCCGATTGATGACGTCTTCAACCAAGTGAAAGCGATCAAGATCGTTCAGAACCACCATGTCGAACGGTGTCGTCGTGGTTCCTTCTTCCTTGTATCCGCGTACATGCAGGTTGTGGTGATTGGTGCGACGGTAGGTCAGTCGATGAATCAACCATGGATAGCCGTGAAAAGCAAAGATGATTGGTTTGTTCGTGGTGAATAGAATGTCGAAGTCACGATCGGACAGCCCGAGCGGATGCTCGCTGGGAGTCTGCAATTTCATCAGGTTGACCACGTTGATCACTCGTACCTTTAGGTTGGGAAGGTATCGTCGCAACAGTTCGACGGCCGCGAGCGTTTCGAGCGTCGGCACGTCACCGCAACAGGCCATCACAACGTCGGGTTCGGCACCCTGGTCATTGCTGGCCCATGGCCAAATGCTAATTCCGGCCGTGCAGTGCTTGATTGCTTCGTCCATCGTCAGCCACTGCGGAGAGGACTGTTTCCCGGCGACAATGACGTTGACATCGTTGCGGCTGCGCAGGCAGTGGTCTGTTACCGACAGCAAACAGTTCGCGTCGGGTGGAAGATAAACACGAATGATCTCGGACTTCTTGTTCACCACATGGTCGATGAAGCCAGGATCTTGGTGACTGAATCCGTTGTGGTCTTGTCGCCAGACGTGCGATGACAACAGGTAGTTCAGCGATGCAATCGGACGCCGCCAAGGAATGTCCTCGCACACCTTCAACCACTTGGCGTGCTGATTCAGCATCGAGTCGATGATGTGAATGAAAGCTTCGTAGCAATTGAAGAATCCGTGGCGACCGGTAAGCAGATAGCCCTCCAACCAACCTTGGCATTGGTGCTCCGACAGCATTTCCATCACGCGTCCGTTGGGCGAAATGTGATCGTCGCTTGGAAGGATTTCGCCAACGAAACCGCGATCCGTCGCATCGAAAACATCTCCCCACCTGTTGGAAGCGTTTTCGTCAGGACTAAAGACGCGAAAATTTTGATGGAACTCGTTCTTCCTCATCACGTCACGAATGAACTTGCCCTGAACGCGAGTCGCCTCCGCATTCACCGCACCTGGACTTGGCACGTCAACCGCATATTTGCGGAAGTCAGGCATTCGCAGGCTCTTTAACAACAAACCGCCGTTGCCGTGGGGATTGGCTCCCATGCGTCTATCACCAACAGGTGCGAGATCGGCGATTTCAACGTTCAGGCGACCGTCCGCATCAAAGAGCTCCTCCGGCCGGTAGCTCTTCATCCACTTCTGCAACAGTCGGATGTGGTCGGCGTTTCCGTGTAGAGAACTAAGCGGCACTTGATGGCTTCGCCAGCTATCCTCCACTTGAACACCATCGACTTCGTGGGGACATGTCCAACCCTTGGGCGTACGCAACACGATCATTGGCCAACGGGGACGCGTTGGATCAATGTTCTGTCGTGCGACTTGTTGAATGCGTTGAATTTCGTCCATCACACGATCCAAGGTTTCAGCCATCATCGCATGCAGCTTCGCCGGATCGTTTCCCTCCACATAGAAAGGCTCATAGCCATATCCGCGTAGCAGGTGGTCCAGTTCATCATGACTGATTCTCGCCAAAACCGTGGGATTGGCGATCTTGTATCCGTTCAAGTGCAGTATCGGCAGTACGGCTCCGTCACGGATGGGATTCAAGAATTTGTTGGAGTGCCAGCTCGTCGCCAGCGGTCCCGTCTCTGCCTCTCCATCGCCGACAACACACGCGACGATCAAGTCTGGATTGTCAAATGCTGCGCCGAACGCATGCGACAATGCGTAGCCCAGTTCCCCCCCTTCGTGAATGCTGCCGGGCGTTTCCGGCGCGACGTGGCTTGGGATACCTCCAGGAAAACTGAACTGTTTGAAAAGCCGCTTCATCCCTTCCGTATCTTGGGTCACATTCGGATAAAGTTCTGTGTATGTCCCTTCCAAGTATGTGTTCGCCACCAAAGCCGGCCCACCGTGTCCGGGACCGGTGACAAACAGCACGCTCCGGTCGCGCCGCTTGATGATGCGATTGAGATGAGCGTAAAGAAAATTCAATCCCGGCGTGGTCCCCCAGTGACCAAGCAATCGCGGCTTGATGTGCTCGGCGGACAGCGGCTTTGTGAGCAACGGATTGTCGAATAGGTAGATTTGACCGACGGACAAATAGTTTGCTGCTCTCCAATAGGCGTCGATGAGGCGTAGTTCTTCAGCATTCGGGCTGTCCAACCTCTCTACATCATCGGTTCTTAAACTCGAATCTGCGGAAATCGACACGGTAGTGACTCCAGGAAAAATGTAAGCGGTGCTACGCCTCATTGCATCGCTACCCCGTGCAATCCAGGCAAACCAATGAAGCGTATGGACAATTGGTACATCGGACATCGAATGCATCCGATGTGCCAGACATCCAATTTCATTCGAATCGCGAAAATGAAGACGTGGCGACTACAAATTCAGCGCTCATTCGCACAACTGCGTCTTGCAGGCCATCAGGCTGATCCAATACGCACACTTTTCGCGGAACTTCGAAGTCACGACGCTCGCACCAAACACTAGAGAACGTCTTCCTGGTTGGGGTGCCCGAGTGAACCCTCTCTTGCGAATGATGTCTGCGGATACTTTTCGTTTGCCCTGTGATGGAGATGGCAATGAGTTCGCAGATTGACATGCGTCACGATTGCTTTGATCCAGTCGAAGATCCTTACGCGCAAAGCCGGGTGGTGCATCTACTCAATTCGACTTTGCTGCTGATCGTCGCCGCCGCGATTGCTGATGCAGATGGTCCAGAGAAGATCGAATGCTTCGGACATGAGAAGCTCGACTGGCTGATGAATCTCGCTGATTTCAGTGCTGGCATTCCGTCGCACGACACGATTACTCGTGTGCTCTCTCTGATCAAGCCATCCGTTTCACTCGTTTGCAGACTCTGTTCCAGAACGAAAGCCAGATGAAATGGCACCGTGGCGTCACGATCTCAACAATTCATCGCGCATATTGAGCCCGTTGCTGTGTGCAAACTCGCACGCACAAGTGAATTTCTCACGAGATGTATCGCCGAATAACAGCCGAATATGCATGTTCCCTTGGCATGCCAAGGCGAACGCGACGATGGCACGTGTCTTGCAACTGGATCTATTGACGAAACGGTTGTTTCGTCTTTCTGAATGTGCCACCTTTCGGGAGAGACTAGTGTTCGAACAAGATGAAATTCACCGTCGAGGGAAAGCACTAGAAGATGAATTCTTCTATCAAGTCGATCAGCGGCTTGGTATGGAATTGCGGTCAAGAATGGAGCGGGAAGACGCGATCGAACGACTGAAGGCGGCAACGGGTTTTGAAGAGTCTACGATCTTGGAGCACCTTGTGGACGCTGGTTTCAAACCATCGTCCATCACCGCCTTGGCGTTGGTCCCGATGGTGTTTGTCGCTTGGGCCGACGGTAAAGTCGATTCGGCTGAGCAACAAGCTATCCTGAGCGACGCTTTGCATCTGCAAGTTCGGCAGCCGGATGCCCGCGCGTTGCTTAAGACCTGGCTCAAGAATCCACCGGGTGATGAGCTGTGGAGTCACTGGGCTGAATATTCGTTGGCTGTCTTCCATGTCTTGCCGCTCGAACGTCGTGAAACGCTGCGAGACCAAATCGTCAGGTCGTGCAATGTCGTCGCCGAGGCTTCGGGTGGACATTTCGGAAGGGGAAAGACATCAGCGAAGGAAAAAGTCATGCTGGAACGCATCGAAAAGCAACTGAGGCAGTGCTCCGTCAGCGAGCGATAGGTTGTTGGCTCGATTTTCGTTTACGCATAACAAAGAACGGTGCTAGCACCAAGCTGGTGATAGCCTGCACTTTGGATTGGATGCAAGACGACGGACCCGAAGTGCCTGCTGCGGCGTCCCGCGCGACGGTCTTGTCCGGGGAACCAACGGGCAATTCCCCCCAAGCCCTCAACCGCGATGAGGCGACTCAAAATCTAACCTCGCTTCGCTCCTCGCGAGGACAAACGCCACGTCCATCGCGACCGCTTGCATCATTGTATGGCGATCGCGAGAAACAGGCCTGTGATCCAGAACAGCAACTCGCGACGCGGCAACGCCGGCTTCTTTCCGGTTACCGTTGATTCCTACTTGGTTTTTGGCGACGACGGAGGCGTGGGCGTACTATTCGCCTCTCTCAGCGTCTGGTGGCAACGCACGCAACTTACGGTCAATTGGTGATATGCCAGTGTCACACCGTCGATGTTTTTCTTTTTGGCCTGAATGATGACATCATCCGCAACCCTTTCGAAGGTGTGAAGGTTCGCGCGATATCCCAATGTGCGACTTCGGACGAATCCCTCGACTTTGCTCAGCAACCGCATCCGCCGGGCGTTCTCTTCAATTGACTGGAAGTCGGCTTGCGACAGCCCCTTCAAGATGGCGGTCGAGTATTCAAACTTCTTCTCCATCCAAAAACTGAGTGGCCTATCGTCGGATGCCATCGCCAACTCAGATTCAGGTGGGATTGGCTTGGGTTCCTGTGCAAGCAGCGTCGAACAGGTGACGCAGAATAGTAGAATTAGGGCATTCAATCGCATCACACCAGCTCCGAAGGAGGTTGAACTAGATCAGGCAACATGACGCAGTGAACAAGGCAAAGCTTATGCCATGCTGTTTTTTGCATTGGATCGCCACTTTGGTGTGTGCAGGGTGTCGCGACGTGCATAATTGCACGCGGGAATGAATCCGAATGGACCGTTTCGCTGGATGGCGTGTGGTTGGAACGGCGACTGCTCCTCGGTAAGGCAGAGGGACTGGGTATAAACCGATCCATGATCAAACGAATCCTGAATGAGATCAAACGGGGCAAAAGTTTTCCCGAGTCCGATCGACGATCCCCCACATCGATCTGCGTGGAAAGCATGCTAAGGAACGATTCTGTCACCGGGCTTCAGTCTCGCCGCGAGTGCAGAGATGTAACACGCACGGTCTTCGTGGCTGTTGAATTCGATTGGACGTTGTGTTTGCAGCTCGGCGAGGGTTTGAATCCGATGAGTTTCCATGAAACGATTTAGCCCATCGATCATGCTTCGAATGATATCGGGTCCTTCTCGGTATATTGCCGATGTGACCATTGCCACGTCAGCGCCAGCCAACAACGCCTTGATCAAGTGGTCGGCATGGCTGATCCCGCCACTGGCGGCCAACGGCATCGCGGGACAGTAGCCATGAACCTGCATCAATATGTCAAGCGATTCCGGTTCACTCGACGCCGACGTCAACTTCCATCGAGTGGCGGCTTTTATGTTGTCCAAACAGATATCCACCGTCGGGGTTCGGCCGTAAAGAACCATTCCTTGAGCACCGGACAGCAATTGGCGAGCAAGATGGGGAATGCTGGTAAAGTTTCGACCTAGCTTCACGAACAACGGAATGCTTATCGCAGCGTTGATGTCTCGGACGGCATCCAAGATAGTCGTTTCGATGTTCGCTGAGCTTTCATATTCGCTTGACCGCAGAGGATGCACGTTTAGCTCAATCGCCGCTGCGCCGGCCTCTTGTAATTCGCCGGCAAAGTCTGTCCAACCTCCTGCGGTGAATCCGTTCAGACTAGCGATGATCGGGATCTCTTGCAGCGAACTGGCGCGATTGACGCACGCCAAATAGGTTTCCGCATCGGGACAGGCCCAGTTGTGTTGAGTTCGCTGGGCACGTGCGAGTATGTTGGCTTCCCTTGCGGGAATCACGCGACCGGTCTTGCGACTCCACTGGATGACCTGTTCTTCGAAAAGCGACGGTAGCACGATCGCCCCCGCGCCGGCGTTCTGCATCGACAATCTGGCCTGCTCGTTCAAAGACATCGGACAAGCACCAACGATCACCGGCGAGGCGAGGGAAAGACCACCAAAGCTTGTCTTTAATTGAAGTTGCATAAGGATACCCAGATTGGAAAACAGAATGGTCGACTACGCATGGTCGGTCGGTTCAGTGATTTCGGGAGCATCAACGATGTGACTTCGCTCAACCTTTGAAAGCGGTTGGCGAGTCGCAAGTTGATGTTCTAAAACTTTCAGGTTCGCGTCGGACGCGTCAGTATTTGTGGCGGCTCGCTTGGCTACGCGATCGCGAAGTGACTGTTCGTCGCAGTGGCAGGCAAGAATGGCGAAAGGAACACCCTCGCCCATCGCAAGTTCGCGGAACCGATTTCGATCCGATTGCTTCAGGAACGTCGCGTCCACGATCACGCTGTAACCCGCACACAAAATCTTGCCTGCCAATTTCAAAAGTCGATCGTATGTTTCTTGGTTAGATGTTTCGCTATACATTTTCGCTTGCATTTCTGTGTCGGGACGCTGAGTTGGCGACAAGCCAAATAAGCGTTTACGTTCGATATCGCTTCGCAGTCGGAATGCCTGGTTACGCTGAACGATCGCCTCGCTGATGGTCGTTTTCCCGCTTCCGCTGACTCCATGAGTGATCCACAGGCGAGGCGATTCTTTCTGCGTAAAACGGTACGCGAGACTGACGTGTTGGCGGGCATCCGAAATCGCTTCTTCTCGCTGCGTGCTCGTCAGATGGCTTGAGTCACTACGCATGGACGCGGCGAGTGCCCGCACGAGCGATCGATAGACCAAGAACCATCGCAGCAGGATCAGCGAGTCGTAGTCGCCGGTTCGCTCCAAGTAGGCATTGATAAACGAACGCGACAAATCCTGGTGCCCGCAGGCCGCGAAATCCATCGCCAAGAACGCAGCATCGCTGAGCACGTCGATCCAGCGCAGACGCTCGTTGAATTCAATGCCATCAAAGGGCACGAACGAGCCATTCCAAAGAACCACGTTCCCTAAGTGCAAGTCGCCATGACATTCGCGAATAAATCCATCGTCCACACGCTGGGAAAATACCGCCAGGTGTCCGCTGAAGAATTCGTCCGACCATCGATGAAGGAATTCTAAAGTCGATGCCGTCTCGATATCGACGTGCTTCTCGACTTGGCGAACGATTTGATGCATGTTTTTGACCAGATAGTCAGGCCATCCGGCGGCAAACTGCGGATCACAAGCAACTGCTTGTTGATGAAAGTTGGCAATGGTGTCGGCCAGTTGAAGCACTTCGCGAATTGAAAAATCTTCGTCAACAATTCGTTCGCTCAACAGTGCGCGTTCGGGAAAACGCTTCATCTTGACGGCGTGCTCAATTGGCTTGCCAGGCGCGTCGAGACGAAGTCGCCCATCATCGTCGACGATCGGTACAACGCCGATGTAGAGCTGGCCTGCGTATCGACTATCCAGACGCAATTCCTCCGCACAAAAATGCTTTCTCAGCGCCCTTGTACTGTAGTCCAGAAAGTCGGTCTTTATCGGCTTCTTGACCTTGTACGCGAACTCGCCGGCCAAGAAGACGACCGAGATATGCGTTTCATGAACGACCACGCCTCCATCAACAGGATGGGGGTAGGCGTCTGGATCAGACAATCCATCGATCAGTTCTTCGACGGAGATGGACTCAGTCGCTTGGGTTGACATAGCTCGGTTCCTAGATGGAGGAGCAACGATCGATTTTCGCGATTACTCGACATCCAAGTTCATCAATTCCACACGGTGCTTTCGCATGTAAGAATGGCATTCGATGCAACGTACGGTCAGCGCGACGTAACCGAGCGCCGCACGGTGGATGTCTTTGTCCTCGGCGGCTTGGACAACCATATCGGCGGCGCGGCGAAAGTCACTGCTTTGGGCGGCGTATTCTTTCGATTGAATCACGTTCCATCCCGCTTCCGTGCTGAGCAATTTCAAGGATCGGGCATTCGACTTTATCGTGTCATAGTCCTCCAGCGTCAGTCCTTCCAAGATAGCTTTTGACTTATCGAGCTTCATTCGCATCAACGGAGTGACGTTTGTTGGCGAATTTTCTTGTGGCTCGGTGGCAAGTAGCCAATTTATGGACGTTAGGCATACCACAACCGACAAGCAAACAATACGTTTCATCCGAGGGCTCCTTCGAGCGTTAGAGAGGTAGTGCGTTTACGTTCGCATCTATTGCATTTGCAAACTGAACGGAAGTAGTGAATGCGTCTGGCTTAAGGGCCAACAACGTTCGTTTTTGATCAGCCGGAAGCGGGGCACGCTGGAGTCCTCTCACGCTGTGACTGAACCGGTTTTTGAACTGTCTGCCTTTGCGGTTCCATGAATCATTCGATTGCGAGTGATCCAGACGCTGCAAGGCGCTTGGCGCAGTACGAACCGTGTCATGCTGCCCATCAGGATTCGGCTGAGTCGCGTCCTCGGCGTTTCCCCAAGGACAACCAGATCGGTGTCGTTAGCCTCGATGAACCGTACCAGTGACTCGCCGAAGTGTTCGCTGTCGATGACCCGTCCGTTTGCGCGAGGAGCGACATTGTGAAGTTGTTCGGCCGCCGCACGCGCGTTCTGGAGTGACTTGTCAGCGTCTGGTTCTTGGTAAAACCCTTGTCCGGAATGGACCGTCACCAAATCCACTTCGGTCTTCGATCCCCAGTCAAACTCGGCAAACTCTTCAACCGCTGCCTGGGAGGGTCCGGTGGGTTGGTAACAGATAACGACTCGCAGCGGACGCTTTTTCTCGAGCGCACCCGTCGACCGCACGATAAGCACGCTGCACGGTGCGTGAGTGGCCACGTAGTCGCTGATGCTTCCCAGCAATACTCGGGCGACTGCGGATCGACCTGTCGCACCGACAACTAGCAGATCTGGTTGAAGCTCATTTGCGATGGCGACAATCGTCTCGCCGGGATGCCCTTCGCGGGTCACGTGGCTAAGCCGAACGTTGGCGCCCGCGAAAGCAGATTCTACACTTGCGAACGATTCGCTCGCGACCATGCGTTCTTGGGCCAAACAAGACTCCATCCAGTCACCGACTAGGTACGCCTTGCCCTGTCCAGGCACGTGCAAAACGGTCAAGACGGTTAGTTCGATCGTTTCATCGTGAGGCAGGTGCGACAGGAACTTGACCGCGTCATCAGCCGATTGTGAACCGTCAGTGGCTATCAATATCTTTTTCATCAGCGTCTCCCTTGATGTTGAAGCACCTCATGCATTCGCAGTGCCAACCGTGATGGACGGGATTTTTGCTCCGTAAGGTGTGCAGCATCGCGCAGGCGCGCTATTTCGAACCTCCTGGTGTATGTGAATGTCGCATGCATGCCGGATTTTTTCGTTGGCCCCTTGTTTGCAACCTTGGCGGAACAGCCAATCCGTCACTCAAGGGGACTACGCGAGGATGCCCAACGACAAAGCAAAATCAAAGCCTCGGCAGCTCGACGAGGGACACTTCTTTGCGGAGCTGGAAGGGCAGATCGTTCGAAGGCTGAAGGCGGAAGCAGGCAGCCAGGAAGGTCGCGATGTCCTATTGCGAGATACCGGAATCCGCGACCAGAAGTTGATCGAAGAACTTGGGCGTCTCGGCATCACCTCCGACGGAATTTTGGCGCTGCGAGTGTTTCCTCTTGCGCTGGTCGCTTGGGCCGAAGGATCCGCCGACGTTCGCGAACGCCAGGCGGTCATGGCGGAAGCCATTCAGCTTGGTATCACCGATGGATCGGCGGCGTGGATTCTGCTGGACCAATGGCTCGATCGGCGACCACCGGGTTTAGGGGTGGATGCATGGCGACGCTACGTCCATAGCATCTTTGCAGACATGTCAGACGTTGCTCAGAAACGAATCATCGAGCTGACACAGCGTCAGATGACTTCGATCGCAAAAGCTTCCGGCGGTCATCTAGGGTTTGGCAAAGTTTCGAAGAAAGAGCAAGCAGTCATTGATCAGATCGTCACTGCAATGCAACGGCAAAGGTAGCAACGAAAACAGCATACCGTCGATTCAACCACATACACCACATCGCCCAGCGTCGTCGTCCCAGCGATCCGCATGTTCGGCATGTGGTGGGTGGGCGGAATCGCGAGTCACCACGGCTTCGCCGAGCCGATAGTAGCACCGGCACTCGTCTTCTCGGCCGCGGACGATTCGGTGGCCCTTAAGTCTACCGAATTGAGACGTGATGACCGTCCAGCGACCGTGCGAATGATTGTCGTCACGATAGATGGCCGTCCAATCGTCAGTAGTGTTTTGCTCGTGCGCCCTCGCCGTGTTCGAGAACATCACCGTGTAGTGCTGGTTGTCACGATGCGTGTGCAAGACGGGAAGCCAAGCAACCTTCCCTGGATTGAACTTGGTTGGAGCGATTCTGGGAAGCTTTCCATGTTTCGACCCGTTGCGGTACTATTCGTCGATCGCCAACAGGTCGTCTACAGGGATCGAGCGGTCTGTTTCCAGGAATGCGCTGACATCGCTTGTATTTCCGATCCGAGTCTCCAGACTCTCCTGAATGGCACGCACGCGTTTGCGTCCCAATCCCGGCACTTCAGCAAGTCGGCCCTGTTGCGCGGCGGCGTACAATTCGGGCAACGTCTCGATGTGCAAGTGGTCATAGATCCGCCGCGAAAGCTCAGGCCCAATTCCCGGCAGCTTGGTGAAGTAGGTCTCAGCGTTTGACTCTCCGCGCAAGCGATCAAGTAGCGGCAGCCGACCCAATCGAATGTTGGAGTCGATCAAGTTGGCAATCGACTTTCCGATCGTCGGCAACGCTATCAATCCGTCGATTCCGTCGTGCTGTAGAAGGTCGCGTATCGACGTCGGCAATTCTTCGATTGTTTTCACCGCCGCGCGATAGGCTTTGACACGGAACGCGTTTGCTTGCTGCTGTTCTTGCAAAACAGCGATCTCTTTGAGAAGACGAGCGGTTGTCTTGTTCTCTTGTAAACCGTCGACTTCCGCAGCTGCATGGATTGGGTCAGAAGATTTAAGAACAACCATCGGGGCTTCTCCCTTTAGATTTTGCGACCGTATCCGAATCGCCGAATTTCGATCGGAAGGCTCTGATGTCGCTACGGTGGCCCATCAAGATCAGGACTTCGCCCTTCTGAAACACTTGGCCCGCGCTGGGGTTGAATCGGAGCGTGCCTTCCACGGATTGAATCGCAACAAACAGAAGATCATGGTCGCGGTGCGCATACGTCGACCCAACCGACATGCCCTCAAGTTGGCTTCCCGAACCGATCAGCACCTCCTCCAACTCCAGGTCCGCAAACTCTTGTTGCGAAAGTAGTTCGATCAAATCCGCGGTGGTCGGGCGTGTGATCACGCGAGCCATCTGTCGTGAACCAACGACCGTTGGCATGACAACTCGGTTCGCGCCAGCCTGACGCAGCTTCTTTTCGGTGCTGACTTGATCCGCCCGGGCGACGATCTGGATATGCTCGTTCAAGTTGCGAGCCGTCAGCGTCAAAAAGACATTCTTGGCATCGTCGGATAAGGCAGCCACTAACGTCTTTGCTCGGTCGATACCGACCGACTGCAACGTGGCCTCTTCCGTGGCGTCACCGGTCAAGCAAGCTAAATCCAACGTACTTGCTTCACGAAGCCGATCGGGGTCGTTCTCGATGATCACGATTTGACGATCTTGTGATTTTAGTTCCGACGCCAAGCATTGGCCCATCCGCCCGTAGCCGCAGATGATGACGTGGTCCTTCATGTTGGCGATTTCTGCGGTCATTCGTCGTAGCCCGATCAGGCGATCAATTTCGCCCTCTAGAAGTAATTGAATCAGCCCGCCAAACGTGTACGCAGCGGCCGACATGCCCACAAGGATGACAATGATCGTTAGCACCTGCAGCCCAGGCGACAGCGTGCTTGACTCGCTGTATCCAACCGTAGAGATCGTGACAACGACCATCCACACGGATTCGAGCCAGCCATAGTCACCGAACACCCGATAGCCGATGACCGCAGCCACAAAAACCGCCAACAACAACATGCCGCCCCTGGCGATTCGAGTCAGCGGCGACTTGGGTTTTTGCAAATTCACCGTCTTACCGATCCTTTCAAAGGACCGAATCGCAGATGGATTCCAAATCAGTGGAAGCGTCTTTCGATCGCACGTTGAAACGTTCAAGCAGTCGGTATAGTTTCCGCCGATGAATTCCTAGCTTCCTAGCTGCGCTGGCCTTGTTCCCGTTTTCCTTACTCAGAACTTCCATCACATGAACACGTGCGACATCATCGAGCTTGTAATTGGTATCGCCAAGCATGTCGGGGTGAGCTTTCGGCTGCTCGCCCCGCATCGCTGGTTCGACGGTATTCCCGGAAGACTTTTGAGTCGCGTGTCCGAAGTCCGCTATTTCAGCCGGTAAGTCATCAAGTGTGATTTCGAACTCATCGGCCAGAATGGTGGCTCGTTCGATCACGTTGATCAGTTGTCGGATGTTTCCTGGCCACGGATAGCGAATCAGTTTTTCTCGCACGCAGTCATCAACGTGGTACGACTTTGGCAAAAAATGGTCGATCAAACAGTCAATGTCTCCCTCTCGTTCGCGTAACGGGGGAAGTTGGACGGAGAGTACATTGATTCGGTAGAATAGGTCTTCGCGGAAATTACCGGCGTTCACTTCGGTTTGTAGATCACGATTCGTCGCCGCGATGATCCGAACCTTTACCTTCCGTTCGCGATGGCAACCGACCCTACGCAACGAGCCATCTTCCAAAACGCGTAGCAGCTTAGGTTGCAGTGCGAGTGGCAATTCGCCAATCTCGTCAATGAACAACGTGCCTCCATCAGCAATTTCGAACAGTCCTGGCTTTTCCGCCGTTGCGCCGGTGAATGATCCTTTTTGATGACCGAATAATTCACTCTCCACCAAGTTTTCGGGCAGGGCGGCACAGTTAACGGTCACGAACGGCTTGTCCGCGACCCGGCTGGCCTGTTGGATCGCTTGAGCAACCACTTCTTTGCCAGTCCCACTCTCGCCCTGGATCAAGACGGGTTTGTTTGTCGGCGCAACTTTTCCAATCATATTTGCGACGTCGCGCAGTGACTTCGACTGGCCGATCAATTTTGCCGCAGGCCGACTGCGAGAAATGACTGCCTTGAGTTGCTTGTTCTCTTTCTTGAGTTCGCGGCGCTCGCTTGCCCGGTAACAGTGATGCTCCAAGTCGCCAAGCGAGCAAGGCTTGCTCAGAAAGTCGCAAGCACCCATTTTCATCGCTGAAACAGCCGTTTCGACAGTTCCCTGTCCCGTCAACATGATAACTTCGATATCAATGTTGTCTTGGTGAACTCGTTGCAGGAGCTCCAATCCCGACATGCCTGGCATGTTCATGTCGAATACTCCAACGTCGAACGATTCACGCTCCAGCAGACCCAGCGCTTCCGCCGCACTCTCAACGTCCATCACTTCGTGACCTTTGCGCGTCATCCACTTCGCACAGGATCGACGGGAGTCTTCTTCGTCGTCAACCAACAGCAATCTGATGGGCGTTTCGGTCATCTTGCGTTATCCGGAATTACGGTTCGTCGTTGATTCGTCTCATTGCATCGGTTACTGCGAAGCTTGTTCCTTTGCCGTGGTTGGCTCTCTGAATCACCGCAAACAAGAATTTCCAGGATGAATGCGGTGATTCGCGATCGCTGCGGGCACAATTGACCTTCTATCATGCGTGCTCATCCGCGCGCTCGTGCGATATCGCCCGCATTTTCGGACGGCTTCGGGAGGGACAGAAACAATGGACTACGATGTTTCTCTGACGACTTGCACTCGTCGAAAATGGTGCCCAACGATCACACGATTTGCTCATGACTTGGCGACCGACGCGGTGCGATTGAGGTTGAGGTTGACTGAGCGGGCGTACCGATTCACGTGCTCAGTACGCATCCGAACTGGTACGCGGGGCATGGACACGACACAAGCCAGGATTGCGTCCAATCATTTGCCGCTGGATGTGGACTTAGCCATCGGCAACAAAATGCGTACTTCGACTCCGCCATCGGGATGATTGCGAGCGCTCATTTGGCCTTGATGGGCCGCGATGATTCGTTGGCATACGGCCAGTCCCAGGCCGGTACCTTTTTGTTTGGTTGTGAAGAACGGCTCGAACATCCGACGGGACACTTCCTCGGTCAATCCAACACCGTGGTCGCGAATGCAAATTTCAACCCACTCGTGTTCAAGCATTCGACAACTGCAGTCAATCTCGCTATCCGATAGACTCGCTTGGATTGCGTTTTCGAATACGTTGCGAAGCACTTCCGCCATTTGAAGCTGATCGACTTGGAGGCGAGAGCATCCGCGACATTCGTCGATCCGCAAACGTGGTGTAGCGTTGGAGGAATCCAAGACCAAGGCAGCGAAAGATTTCTCACATAACCGCCTAAAATCGACCGCAGTGATCTTGAGGATGATGGGAGCGGCGTATCGTTTTACTTCCTCATAGTTTTGATGCAAATCGGTCAGGGCACCGCGAATCCGATCGGTCAGATGCAATAAATCCGACTGGTCCGTAATTTCAAGCTCCAGCAGGTCGAGGCACGACTGCGCACGCTGAAGTGCGTTGCGGCTTTCGTGAGCCAATCCGGAAACCATCTCCAAGACAGCGGCAAGTCGTTCCCCCTGAATTCGCTTTTCATATTCCGGCTCGTTCTGGGACAAGTTCACAACGTTGGCCAGGACCATCTCGCCCGTTGTCAACGATAGCGGATGCAATGTCACCTTCACTGCGAACGGCACCCCCTTTCTCGGGCGACCGTAGCGATCCAAAGCGTCACCCTGGCCGTTGTCGCCCGCTCGTGACAGAACGCACGAATCGTGTGACACATCGTCACCGGTCGGATTTCGCTGAAATAAAACCGAACTTGGTTTTCCAAGAAGTTCCGATTCTTTGTATCCGAACCAGGACTCAGCAACATGATTGACGAGCTGAATCGTACCGCCGAGATCAGTCACGATGATTGCCACTGGGGAAGCTTCCATCAGCAGATTGGCAAGTCGATTTCGTCGTAAAGGGATGTCCGGTATCTGCATGGCGTCATTTGCGAAAGTTCGTCGTTTCTACCAATCCGCCCCGTTCTTGTATTTTTTCTCGTACGCCGCAATTCAAGTGCCAATCAGGAGCATGCCGAGTTTCAAGCAACTCTGGCCCGCAGATTGCGTTGTAGCGATTGCACGGATCGCGACACGTTCCATATCAAATCGCTAAGGGCAACCCAATGTCGACCGCCTCGATCTCCGAAATTTTCGATGCAAAGCAATTCCAGGCTGCGATCCGGACTTCGGCCGGGATCACTAGAAATGAAAAAGCGATCGCCTTTGAAGACCATCTCAAAACGAGCGGTTATCGCGAGTTGACTCACGTTCACGTGCTCGTGGAAGACGGCACGGTTGTGCTTCGAGGCAATGTCGCGACCTACTACATCAAGCAATTGGCGCAAGAAACGATTCGACCGATTGCGATTGGGATGAAAATCAAGAACGAACTGACGGTCAACTGACATCTCAAAACACACGCCGGGGAAAATGAAATGCGTGCGATTGTCGTTTATGCAACCTGAGAGGGGCAGACACAAAGAATTGCGGATCGGATTGCTAAGACCATGGCCGAACATGGCGTGCCCACCGACACCTTCGATGTGACCAAGCATGACGTTACCGGATTGGCGGTTGATTCTTATCAAGCCGTTGTGTTTGGATCCTCGCTTCACTTTGCGGAGCACGACTCACGCATCGCTTGGTGCATTCGCAACTACCGGTCATGGCTGCGCGATGCGCCTTCCGCGTTCTTCTCGGTTAGTCTTGGAATCATCAGCAAAAACCACAAGGATCGACGCGAGGCCGCTTGGCTGGCCGACGAGTTTCTGCGACAGGAGGATTTCACGCCGTCAAGGAAAGCGTGTTTTGCTGGTGCTCTCCGATACTCTCAGTACGGAAGTGTCACCAAGCACTTGATGCACTGGATCGCGAAGAAGTCCGGCAGCGATACAGACACAGACCGAGACTACGACTACACCGACTGGCCTGCAATTGAAGCGTTCGCCAGCGATTTTGCCAGTCTTATCCACAGTTGCCGACAACCAGACCCGAGCGGACCGCGGTTCAACCCTGTGGATAAACCGCACCGCCAGTACTCGGCACGCCTGCGGCAGTCAGTTGGAGAACTTCTTGACTAGCGACAACAGCTCTACGATATCGACGGGCTTGCGAAGCACTTGGCGGATGCCGCCATCCTTGGCGTGTTCGCAACCGAAATCGTGGGCGTATGCCGTCATCATGATGGAGGCGATCTGTGGGAGGTTCTTGACGATTTCCTGATGCAGATCTACGCCGTTCATTCCAGGGATATGGTAGTCCAGCAAAGCTACGTCATAGGTGCCGGCTGAAACGAGTCGGAGTGCAGATGTGCTGTCGCAAGCGGTGTCCGCAACGTATCCGAGATCGTCAAGAATGTCCTTCAAATTAACGCAAATGTCATGGTCGTCGTCCACAATCAACACGCGTTTACCGGTCATGGGTCGACTCGGTTCTGCTTGGCTGCACTACTGGGAAGCGACACGAAGAACGTCGTTCCCTCGCCCAACTTCGTCTCGACTCGAATCGTGCCGCGATTCTTCTCCACGATTGATTTGGTGATGGCCATCCCCAGTCCCATCCCATGTGCCTTCGTGGAAAAAAACGGCTCGTTCATTCTTGTTAATACTTCAGGCGTGATCCCTGTACCAGTATCGCTGACGCGAACGATCATTTGCTCGTCGTCGATTCGACCGGATAAGGTCAACGTTCCACCATCGGGCATGGCATCGCGTGCATTGCGAATGAGGTTTGCGAACACGATCGGAATTTGTCGCTCGTCCGCGATCACATCGGGAGCATCCGGTGCAAACTCGAACTGGACCGACACATTGCTTGATAGACCCTTCCTCTGAACAATGTCCCGTAGCACCATTTCGATGTTGAAACGATCCATCTTGGGTGCGGGCAATCGAGCCAGATCGGTCAGCGCCGTAACGACGCTGTCGATGATTGCAACTTGGCGATCAATTCGCGTCAGGTGTTCCCGAGTTTTTTCTTCGGTAGGCGATTGGGCATGGAGCAGGTAGTAGGCCGACGTCTTGATGGCATTGAGTGGATTGCGGATTTCATGCGAGATTCCGCCGCTGATACGACCGAGTGCCGCGAACTTCTCCTTCTCAACCAATTCTGCCTGTGTTTGCAAAATCGCATCGGCTTGCAGTTGGACTCGCTGGTCGAGCGACGCGTTGAGCTGTTTTAGTTCGACTTCGGCGGCCTTCAATTCGCTGATATCACGCATGATGCCCGTGAACAGTCTTCGGCCGACCGTCTTGGTCTCACTGACCGCCAAATGAAGCGGAAATGTCGTATCATCTTTTCGCTTTCCGACGACTTCGCGGCCAATCCCGATGATGCGAGGTTCATGCGTTTCGTGATAGCGTTTGAGGTATCCATCGTGTTCCCCATGGTACGGCGACGGCATCAACATCTTCACGTTTTGTTTCAACATCTCGTCGGCGGAATAACCGAACAATCGTTCGGTTGACGGATTCACGGAAACGATCGTGCCGACGTCATCAATGATGACGATCGCGTCAACGGCGGTTTCCAAGACGGATGCCAAGATCGCCAGTTGCTCGTGTTCAAGCATCGCTGCCTATCACTCCTTTGTCCTCGCAAGAATTGCCAAAAGCGGATTCGTGCTTGTCCAATCGAATCAAGAATCGAGCACCGCAGCTGCTCGGCTCCGCGATTTGAATTTGTCCACCGTGCGCCTCGACGATTCGCTGAACAATCGACAATCCCAAACCCGTACCGCGAGTCTTCGTAGTGTAAAAGGGTTCAAACAATTTCTCGCGTTGCTCAAAATTCAATCCGGGACCGTTGTCTTCGATGTCCAATAGAATCGCCCCCGGACTGTCGCAACGGCAGTGCAGGTGAATGCGGATTGGATCCTGGCAAGCGGCTAGCGAATTTTCAAACAGGTTGCGAAAGACCTGTTCCATTCGGATCACGTCCACATCAACCGGGCAATCACAACCACCGTTGGATTCAACGAGCAAGGCATCGCGACCATCGCGTGACGATTTCAGGTAACCCCACACGCGCTGCCAAACTTCCGACAACATGACCGACTCGCGTTGAAGCTGAATGGGGGCTGCGTATTGCCGGACTTCTTCCAGTGTGTTCGTCAATTCCAATGCCGCCCTGTGGATTGAGTCGACTTCATCCCGCAAATCGGCACCAGGCAAGATATCTAATTGCAGAATCTCAACGTTCGTTTGAATCCGATGCAATGCGTTACGGCTTTCGTGCGCCAGTCCCGCAACCGTTTGGCCGATCGCAGCCAGTCGCTGGGACTGCATGGTTGCTTCTTGCGCAGCGATCAAGTCGGTGACGTCAACTCCTACGGCGAGCACAAAGCCTGTGTCGCCCACATCGTCCTTTAGCGTCGTGTTTGACCAACGTATTTCACGTTCGCGGCCTTTTGTGGTAAGGATTGAGTTGAGGATGCCAGAAGTTTGTCCGTCGTGTGCCGTACGATAGAAAACCTCGCGTGTTTTTTCACGGTTTCGCTCCGGAATGCAATGATCAAACCAGTCCCGTCCACGGAGATCATCCAATTGCCATCCAGTGATCGACGTGAAGTACGAATTGAATCGCACCACTTTTCCCGCTAGGTCAAGCACAAGGATGATTGCCTCGGCGGTCGAAAGCACCTTGTTCGCGAACTGTTGTTCTTGGTGTAACTCTCGCTCGATTTGTTGCTGACGCGCGATCCGGGCCGCGCTGGAACGGATCACCTCGGGATGCACTGGCTTGATGATGTAGTCGACGATGCCGAGCTTGAACGCCGTAATGGTGTGCTCTAAGTCGGCATGTCCGGTCGCGACGATAAACTCGGCGTTGGGAAGCAGTTTTTTTAACCTTGGCAAATAGTCCTCCGCTTCACCATCGGGAAGTTTTCGGTCCAAAATAACCAAGCCCGTCATTGCTTGTGGCCCAGCATCAAGCACTTCGGAAAAAGTGCCGGCTACGCGAATGCGGTATCCATCCATCGCCAGGATGTCGGCCAGATTGGCTTGCGTATCGGGGTCGTCCTCGACGAGCAGTATCTCGAACTCGTCAGCCATAGTGTTGGTTTACCGCCGAAAGGTGCTTTGCGAGAGTTTTAGGCGGCACGCCGGATGCGATCTGACGCCGTCAATACGATAACAAAGTTTCGTCGGTAAGCCATTCACCCATCCGTGGGAGGCTCCGATGCTAACGATTTGCGTCCCAATCACCATCGGAACATTGTTTCGGGGGCCGATCCAATTCGACGCTCCTACTGCGGACGACGAAAGCGAGTCGCTAGCTTCAACGGCAGTCACCTTACTTATTGATTTTCCTTTCGGTTCCGACGCGTGGAAACGAGAATACGGGCGATCTAAAGGTGGGCGTTCACGCTCGCAAACGTGCATCAACGCACGCTGGCATTCCGAATCCTTGACGCCCGACTCGAATTTCGCAGCGGTATGGCGGATGCAGTCGCAAGCTCGAAGAAAGAACAGCATTGGAATAGTGTCGTGAACATGATCGCCGACGAATCCGGAAGGCCGGTCTTCATCGCCCGATCGGTAACCAAGGTTTACCGAATGGGTGAAGTCGACGTGCATGCACTGCGCGGTGTTGATGTCGAGATGTACGCAGGCGAGTTTGTTGTCATCTTGGGAGCGTCTGGCAGCGGAAAATCGACACTCCTGAACATCCTCGGTGGACTCGATGTGCCGACCGACGGCCAGGTGTTCTTTCGTGAGCAAAGATTGACTGGCGCGGATGAAGACGAATTGACTGAATATCGACGTGAACATGTTGGGTTCGTGTTTCAATTCTACAATCTGATTTCCAGTTTAACCGCGAAGGAGAACGTGGCCCTGGTCGCGGATATTGCTCGCGATCCACTTCAGCCCGCCGAGGCGTTGCGTCTGGTGGGCCTCTACGATCGACGTGACCACTATCCGTCACAGCTTTCCGGTGGCGAACAGCAACGCGTTGCGATAGCAAGGGCGATCGGCAAACGACCCGATGTTCTGTTGTGCGATGAACCCACCGGGGCACTGGACGTCAAAACAGGCATCATCGTGCTCGAGGCGATCGCGCGAATCAATCGTGACCTGGGAACGCTGACGGCCATCATCACGCACAACGCCGCGATCGGGGAAATGGCAGACCGAGTCATTTCACTCTCGGATGGGTCGATCTCTGACATCCGTGTGAACAAGCAGCGCAAAGCAGCGGAGGAATTGGTCTGGTGAACCGACTGTTGCTTTCGGACCTGAAACGCATGTGGCGACAAGGCGTCGCCATTAGCACGTTGCTTGGCTGTGGCATCGCACTGTTCGTGATGGCGAACAGCAGCATGGTATCGCTGGAAGAAGCGAGAGAGTCGTACTACAGCCAGTACCGTTTTGGGGACGTGTTTGCGACGCTTGTCCGCGCTCCCAATGGAATTGCCGATCGCGTTGCGGAGGTCGACGGTGTCAGCCGTGTTCAGTCTCGCATCGTCCGCAGCGTGTTGGTGGATCTACCTGAAATGGCCGAGCCTGCTTCGTGTTTGCTGGTTTCCATCAATGTGGAAGATCCTTTTCCGATGAACGCGATTCATTTGACGCAGGGTCGGTTTCCAAACGACGATCAACGTTGCGAGACGGTCATCAGCGAACTCTTCGCAGAGGCTCACGGTTTACAACCGGGTGGCGAACTGGATTGCATCATTGGGGGACGCAAACAACGATTGCGCATCGTCGGCATCGGATTGTCGCCGGAATACGTCTATGTCGTTCAGCCCGGTTTGATGGTGACCGACAATCGCCGCTACGGCGTGGTTTGGATGCCTAGGCGACAAATGGAAGCCGCATTCAACATGGAAGGAGCTTTCAATAGTTTGTCGATTGCGATGCAACCGCACGCCAGTATTGCCGCCGTGATTGCCCAAGTCGATCAGCTAACACGCCCCTATGGCGGCACCGGCGCTTACGACCGCGGGGACCAAGTTTCGCACCACCGAGTCGCGGACGAAATGTCTCAGCAAAGGACGATGGCTCTGGTCATGCCGTCGATTTTCCTTGCCGTGTCTGCATTCCTTTTCAATATCGTGTTCACACGATTGGTGAATGGTCAGGCCGAACAGATCGCGACGTTGCGAGCATTTGGCTATCGCTCGCGTGAGATCGGCTGGCATTACGTCAAGATGGTTCTGTTTTGGGTGATCCTAGGATCTGCGATGGGATGCTTGGGCGGATTGCGACTGTCATGGTGGATGACGTCACAGTATTTGCGGTTCTTTCGTTTTCCAACGATGGAGTACGAATTTGCCACACACCACGCGATTTTGGCGATCGCCATCGGAGCAGCTGCCGCAATCTTGGGTACGCTCGCCTCGATTCGCAAAGCGATGTCGTTGCAACCCGCCGAAGCCATGCGTCCCGCTGCGCCCCGAGACTATCGCGGACTGATCGCCGAGCGAACGGGGTTCTCAAAATTGCTATCTCCGGTCGGACGCATGATCGTTCGTCGCTTGGAAACCAACCGGATGGCCACGACTTTATCGGTACTGGGCATGTCGCTAGCGGTCGCGATCCTAGTTCTTGGTTCGTTCTTTCAAGACACGATCGACTATGTGATGGATTTGCAGTTCAAAAAGACGCAACGCCAAGATGTCATGCTGACCTTTGCAGAAACGCTGTCGGCCGCATCGATACACGACGTCGCCCACTTACCGGGCGTAACACGAGTCGAACCATTTCGTAGCGTGCCAGTAAGAATGCGCAACGGCAACCGCACCCATCGTTTGTCGTTGATGGGCATGAGCGAGAATCCCAGCCTCTACCGAATCCTGGATGATGCTCAGCAACAGGTCACGCTACCGCCAATCGATGGATTGACCATTTCGGATAAGCTAGCCGAGGTAATGGACGTGAAGGCTGGCGAGTTGCTGACGGTTGAAATTCTCGATCGAGAGCAGCGAACGATACGATTGCCAGTCGCGAGGGTCTTCCCCAACTACACCGAACCCTCGGCATACATGAATCGTCAATCGCTTCACAAAGTCTTGCGAGAAGTCGAGCAGCTTTCCGGAGCTTTCTTATCGGTCGACGCCGATTCCATTGCTTCGCTTTACGACGAAGTCAAGAAAACACCTTCGATCGCGGGCGTTCTGGACAAGCATGCAGCCGAAGCCAGCTTCAATGAAACGATCAGCGAGAGCACTTCGCTGATGCGAATCGTCAATGCAGCATTCTCGCTCGTGATCGCGTTTGGCGTGATCTACAACTGCGCCGTCATCATCCTGGCCGAACGTGCTCGTGATCTCGCCACGCTCCGTGTGATGGGTTTTCGACGCATCGAGGTGTCGATGGTTTTGTTCGGGGAACTGGCCATCATCACAGTCCTGTCGATTCCCGTAGGCCTACCCATTGGCTACGCGTTTGCTTATCTGACAACGATTGCTCTCGATACGGAAACCCACCGCTTCCCGCTCGTCATTCAACGTTTCACCTATGCCTATGCAGCTATTGTTGTCTTGGGAGCCGCCAGTCTATCTGCGATTTACGTACGGCGAATGCTTTCGTCTCTTGATTTGGTCGCTGTCTTGAAAGTGAAGGAATGATGCGTCGTCACGTCAGCAAGCTCATCTGGATCATTGTCATCACGGTTCTTTCCGGATTTCTGATTTACGGGCTCATGCCACAACCGATTGATGTTGAAACCACGATGGCCAGCGTCGGTTCCCTTGCCATAACAATCGACGACGACGGTGAAACACGGATCAGGGAGAAGTACGTCCTCTCGGCTCCCGTCGGTGGAAAGTTGCTGCGACTCGAAATGCACGCTGGCGACTCAGTGACAGCCAACGAAACCGAGATCGCACGGATTCAGCCATCCGATCCGTCACTGCTGGATGCTCGCACGAGAGCGGAATCGCAGGCGCGCGTGAGAGTCGCCGTCGCTGCGTATGCTCAGGCATCCAGCACGGTGGACCGGGCCCGTGAAGCATTGAAATTGGCCGAGAAGGACTTTGAACGTGCAAAGAAGCTAATCAGAAACCAAGCAACGTCCCAGGCTGACTACGACGCGGCCGAAAACCTATTGCGGCTTGCACTTGCCGATGTTCGCTCGGCCGAGTCTGCCCAACGTGTCGCTCAATACGAAATTGACCAAGCCGAAGCAACTGTTCGGTACATCAAAACGACGTTTGATCCCAACGACGAAAACTTCTTTACGCTGATCTCTCCCATCACTGGAAAATTGCTTTCGGTCTATCGCGAAGACTCGGGTGTCGTTGAACCCGGAACCCCGATCGCTTGCATCGGCGACCCGTCCGACCTGGAACTGGTTGTCGACGTTCTGTCGTCCGATGCGGTGAAAGTCAGCATTGGCGACCGAGTTTTCGTTGAGCATTGGGGCGGCGAGATACCATTGAAAGCCACCGTGCGAGTCGTCGAGCCATCCGCATTTCTAAAAATTTCCGCATTGGGCGTCGAGGAAAAACGAGTCAACGTGATCGCGGACCTCGTCGACCCGTTTGAAGTCCGCGCAAATCTTGGTGACGGCTTCCGGATCGAAGCCAGGATCGTCGTCGACCAGACTCCCAACGACTCCATCAAGATTCCAACCGGCGTTCTTTTCCGCGATGGTGATAAATGGCACGCGTATCGCATCGTCAACGAACAGGCCGAACTTCTGGACGTCGAAGTCGGTCGTTCCGACGGACGCGAAACGGAAATTCAGTCTGGAATCAAGCTCGATGATCGGTTGATCCTTCATCCCAGTGATGAAATCGTGACGGGGCGGAAAGTTAGCTACCAACAGCACTCTCGACGATGAAGATCGAGAACGTTGGGCGGCTCCCTCATTGGGGTGTTTCTATACGACGGGTTGAAACCCAAGTTTGCTAACTCGATGCTCCACATTTGCTCCGATCCGCACGCGTGAGCGACTGATTGTGCCGAAACGCACGAAATGGGCATGCGAGTTGGGCGAATGGTTGATGGTACGACATCTGCGATACCACCTAGGTATTCCGCTTCCCAAATCGATATCCAAACTGGAGTCACTTCGATGAAGATTTTGCTGCCGATTGATGGTTCTGATGCCGCGAACGAAGCGGTCGAGTTTGTTCGTTCGTTGGCGATGGAAAACTCAGTGGATGTCACGATCTTGATCGCTTACTACAAGCCGACTGAGTATTCGTTTCAGCCTTGGGTGCCGGAATGGACCGAACAAGAAAAAGTTCGTACGGGAAGCATCCTCGCGAAGGCGAAGCAAGTCCTGGATGCAAATTGCGATAAGGTGACGATTGCCCAAGAAACGGGGGCCGTCGTTCCGTGCATCTTGGGCCGGGCAAAAAAGGACAAGGTGGACCTGATCGTGCTCGGTGCAAAGGGGCATTCGGCAATCCACCGCGTTCTTCTGGGCAGTGTATCCGACAGCATTGCGACCCGAGCAGAGTGCTCGGTCGTCGTCGTTCGACCAACCAAGAACGAAACGCATCAGCCACGAAAAATCGTGCTGGGATACGACAAGTCGATCGCATCGCGCGAAGCGGCAGCGGAGTTGATGGAATGGAAACTCAATCGCGAAACAAGTGTCGACGTCGTCAGCGTTGTTCAAAATCCATACATCTATGTTGGCGAAGGATACATTCCCGCGCCCGTTACATTGCAGCCTGAACTTATCACATCAGTGAAAGAGACAGCCGAAAGGATGGCTAGCCAAATCTCCGAAATGTTTCCCCATACCGACGCGCACATCCCGGTCGCCGACCACATCGGCGAGGCTATTGTTCACGCTGCTGAGGGAAAAAATGCCGACTTGGTAATCGTCGGCGATACTGGTCACAGTCTGCTTGGCGAATTGATTCTCGGCAGCACATCGAATTACGTCCTACGTCATGCCCCGTGTAGCGTTTGGATTTCACGGCATCACTATAAGTCGGACGAAACGGAGCAAAAGTCCGGCAACGCCGTCGCTGCAAGCTGAAACCTGGACGGCCTACCCTGCGGTTGTTCCCCCTGCGGTTGTTCCCAACGTGCAGCAAGAAACTTCGGGAGTCGCAGTCGTTGTTTCGCAGTGGATGCAACAAGCGCATCGATCGCTATGCGGAAGAAAACGTCGGGCCTAGGGGGCGATGCAAGCGGGTGTGCCCGCTCGCCATCCGCTTTCGGTTAGCGCGGTTAGTGCGGTGCCAAGATCGGGCAAATAGGGGTGCCACTTGCGTTCCCATTCAAGACTGATGATGCCGCTGTAGTTGTTGTCGCGCAGCACGCTGTAAACATCGCCGGCTGGGAATTCGCCTCTGCCGGGCAACACATAGGTGTAAGGGTGACGGGCGGAAGGGATCGAAACGCTGTCTTTGATGTGAACGTGCTGGATCATTGACGACATCTTTTCCCAAGTCTGCAACGCACTCTCGTCGCCCATTTTCCAGGTGTGATGCGTATCCCAGATCACATCCACGTGGCCGCCGAACGCATCTTGAAGCTGCAGACAGCGCTGGGAACTGCTGAATCCGTCGTGAGTTTCCAAAGCCACGTGGGTCTTCCACTGGTTTTCTTCGCGCTGTTGTTTCCACCATCGCAAGTTCTCGACAGCGGTAGCCAAGTCATCCTTTGAAAGTGGCTCGCTCATGCTGCCGCCGCCAAAAATTCGGATCAAAGGAATCTCAAGCAGATCGGCCCAGCGAGCGAACGCCGACAGTTCCTCGCGAGCGTCGTCGTCTGCACCGATCAGTTTGAAACCGCTGTTGAGCGCGATGACGGACTGGCGATGCTGTTCAAGGATCCGAGCGACCGCGGCGGGATCACCGGGATAGGTTTTGTCCAGATACTCGGGCAGGTCCAGGCAGTCGGCCAAACTGCGGATCTCCAAGTGATGGATTCCGTGTTGTTCGGCAAGCTTACAAGTCTCGGGCAGATCCAGTTCGTGGCATCCCAGCGTGGAGATGCCCCACTTGATATCAGGTAGCACGGTCATAGGTATTCAAGTCGATGAGGTTGATCAGTGGTTTGTCGCTGACATAGTTTTCAAGGTTCTGGAGAGCAAGTTTGCCACAGTCGCGACGACGATCCGGCGTCGGACCACCGAGGTGGGGCAGCAGGGTGATGTTGTCCAAGCTTCGCAGCGGCGAGTCGACGGGAAGCGGTTCGACTTCGTAGACATCCAGCGCGATGTGCAGTCCGCGTTCGCGACTGGCGCGGACCAAAGCCTGTTCGTCGACCACCATACCACGACCGACATTCACAAAGACGGCGTTTTCAGGTAGCAGATTGATCAGATCATCGCCCACGATGTGATAGTTGTCAGGTTTGCCAGGCGCAAGCTCGACCAGAACATCCGAGGTCGAAAATAGATCCTCGAGCGATTCGGCGCGACGGACGTTGAGCGTCTTGTAAGTTTCGTCGGGAACGCTGGGGGAATAGGCCGAGATCTGAACGCGAAACGGTTCAAGCAGTCGGACCAATTCGCAGCTGATTGCGCCAAGACCGTGCAGGCCGACACGCCGACCAAACAGGCTAAGCGTGTCGGGGTGACGGCCCTTTTTCCATTCGCCCTTGGTTCGCATCGCGACGCTCCAATTGCCGACGCGCCGCAGCGCCGCCAGGATCAGCAGCAGTGTGCACTCGGCCACCGTGTTGCTGACACTCGATCCCCAGTTGGTGACCTTCAAACCGCTTTCGATCAATTCACGGGGAACAAGCGAGCGGATCGAGCCACACAGGAAACAGAGATATTTCAAATGCTCGGCGGCTTCGGGGGGCAGCGAAGGCGTTTCCCAAGCACAGAGAATGATTTCCGGTCGCTGCTCACTCAACAGTTCACGCCACTGGTCATCCCGCAACGGGGCGTCGGCCCAAACGAGTTCGGGGAACAACGCGCGCAACCGAGCCTCCAGGTCCGGCGGCATGAATTCATGCTTCTCCTGTTGGGTCATGACGACCAGAACAGGCGGATGGGAACGCGATTTCATGTTCATGTTTATTAAGCGTATCCTGGTTGTTTGATCAACACAATCGACTTGCCGATAATTCTATGAAATCTATAGTCTTGATTATGAAACAAGGGTGTTCTAGCGGCAACCAGGATTGTTAACCATGGCGAAACGTATTTCTCAGACCCAGATTGCGAAGGAATTGGGCGTATCTCAATCCTTGGTGTCGCTGGTTCTAAACGGGCGTCGCGATGGCATTTCCGACGAATCGTATAGCAAGATCTGGCGAGTGGCCGTGGCCAACGGGTACGTGCCGCGCGGAATGCAGCCCGTACACGCGCCGGAGGCACGCCGCAGCTATGTGGGGATCGTGCTTCGCAGCGGCTTGAAACTCGATCGACCCAGCAACACGTTTAGCCACGTACAGCAAGGGCTTTTCAAGGTGCTGCAAAAGTCGCGCATCAGCACCACATTTCTGGGTGGCGAACGAGATCTGGACGAGACAAAGCTGTTCGAACTGCTTGGCCAGCGCGATCCGCTACAAGGGATCGTCGTTTTCGGGGAAGTCAGCGAGCCGTTCCTGCGGGCGCTCGGGGCTCTGCGAGTGACGCTGCTGAGCGTTTATGCCAGCACCCCGGGGCTTTGCCATTCGGTCGCCCCCAATGAAAAGCAGTCGCTCGATCAGTTGGTGGAACATCTGGTAAAATTGGGACACAAACGGTTCGCGTGGTTGGGCGGAAATTCCCAACTCGGACGCCACCATGCACGCCTGGGCGCGTTGCGTGAGTGTTTGAAGACCCACGAATTGGAGTTGGACGACCGTTTCGTCGTCAGCGTTGAAAAGGGAGATCGCCAGGAAGGTCTCGATTGCGCCGAACAGTTGATCACTCGGTTGGGCGACGATTGCTCCGACGCGCCGACCGCATGGGTTTGTCACAACGGGCTGATGGCGCGCGGGGCCTACCAATTCGCGTTGCAACGCGGCATCCGTATTCCGACGGATGTCAGCATCGTGGCGGTGGACCGGACCCGGATCTGTACCGAAATTCATCCGTATCTGACCAGCGCCGGCAGCAATCCGGAGGTGATTGGCGAAGAGGCGGCCAAGCTGCTTTGCAAAACCGACGAACCGGGCGAGAACCGTATTTTCGTCGATCTTGTGATCCCATCGGAGTTTTTTGCTGGCGAAACAAGCGGTCCAGTATCTGGATAGCCCAGGATTCGGATAGCGACGTGCCGTTGCCGAGCGAAGCCCTGATTACACCCACCGCATGACACGCTGCCACCATTTTTGCCGCCCGCCCGGCGCTTGCCCCGTCCAAACCACGTTGCCGCACCGGTTATTTATGATTTTTCCTGCTTGGAAACTTCATAAGTATGATTGCGGGTTCGTTCATTACGGTTCATGATCGAGCCGGTTTGTTTCTGGACTGCCAATGCCAGACAAGCGGGTTCGATGAGCGGTGTCGACGGTGTGATGGCGACTACGAATTCAGCGAGTTTGCGAATCCGTTTCGTGTCGGCCGGGCAGTGATGCGACGCTGCGACAACCATCTGACACAACGAGTTGTGGTGTTAAAATTCCGCGCACGGATTAGACTCGGTTGTCCAAGAAAAATGAGCGTTTTGAGATACACGACACAGTCTACGACGGTTCGTTTTCCGGGATGGAAATCGCAGCGAAAGTCGTCAAAACTTCGGCATTGAACTGGTCGGTTCAAGTCGATGCTTTTGACGCGTTTCGAAAGTCGACAACCAAGTGGCAGCCTAATACCAACGAGCGGCAGATTAGCACATGACTAGGACGAAATTGAGCGACCTCAATGCAGCGGCGTTTCTAAGAGCGGCTTCCGTTGCCGTCATGCTGATGGGGATTTGTTGTTGCAGTGATCCCGGTTGGTGCGACGTCGTTACGGAAATCGAATCCGGCGGGTCTCTTGGCGCGACTCCCGACACGCCCGATTCGACGCTGGCCGAACTGCTAAGACAGGCATCACAATCGATCGCCGCGGGCAACGTTGACGCCGCAATCGAACAATTAAAACCTCTGGCAACCAATCCGGAAGTTTCCGACGTCGACGTTGTCATGGCGGATATGTTTTTCGCGGCGGGGCGTCAACGCGAGGGACTGCAATGGCTTGAACAGGCAACTGCACGGAACCCAAAGCGGATGGCCATCTATCTTTCATTTTGTGAAATCGCCGTTCGTCAAAAACGGTGGTTCGATGGTTGGAATCTGTCGCAAACGGGCTCGCGCATCAAGGCGCCTGAACACTGGTCCGACGCTTTGACGCGTCGAGTCAAACGTCGATTGACGTTTCTGTTGGCCGTTTGCAACGAAGGGCGATCGGACTGGAGCGGCGCTCGCGGTGCATATGAATCGTTGGTCGCCGACATTGGCAACGACAGTGATTCGTCGCGCCGGGAGGTTTTGGTCGGATTGGCCCGTGCTTGTGTTCAACTGGGCGACGGGGAAGCCGCCTTCGCCGCGCTGGCGATATTGCACGAGCATGATCCCAGGCTCAGTCCGCCTCGCCAGCTTTTGGCGCAAATGTACGCACAAAATGGCATGATCGATCAAGCCGATCAAACTTATCAACTGAACCTTTCCGAGGTCGGCGTTGATGCAGATGCGAATGCGAAATTGGCGTATGCGAGCTTCCTGCTTTATAACAACGAACCCCAGAAAGCCGAGCCACTTTTGGCGGAATCGGATTCAACCGATCAGCAGAACGATCGAATCATTTTGCAAGCCGTTCTGGCGCGGATGCAGGGTCGCAGGGAAGACGCCCGATTGTTGTTTTCCAAGATCCATCGTGATCACCCCGAGTCGATCGACGCAGCCAATCACTTAGCCGCGATTCTGGTCGAGGAAGAGAACGAAGCCATGCGGGCCCGAGCACTGCAGATCGCCGAAAGTACAGTTCGCAATGCTCCGAAATCGGCTGACGGATGGGCGACGCTCGGATGGGTCCAGCTAAGGCTTGGCGACACCGTGACGGCCGAAACCAGCCTGTTGCAGTCGCTGAAGTTGGGCAAGCCATCGCGGGACACGCTCTATTTCCTTGGCAAACTCAAACGTGCGACCGGGAACCCGAAGGATGCCGAGATGTTCGAGCAGATGTTCGCGGCATCCAATGGTCCCAACCTGTTCTCCGCTGGCGAGTAGCCAGGGAATCGCGGGAAGAAAACGTGCAAAAGCATTCATAAGTATCACTTTTTGTGTTTCTTCGAAGTCGTGCTTGGGATAGCCTTTGAAACTTAGTTCCCGCGGAGGACTCTCTTTGTCCACCAAAACAGTTCTCTAACGTCCGCGTCATTGAGGAAATCATGACAGTCCGTCGCATCGCATTTCTGGTTTTACTGCATGCTCTCGTGATCAACGAATCTCGCGAGGCCTCGGCTCAGAACATCAGTGTCGACACGAGCGCGCGCAACCACCGGTTCGAAGCATGGGGAACATCGCTCGCCTGGATGGGTAACGAGATCGGTGGTCAGTCCAACGCCCAGGGCCGCGAAGACCTGATGGATATCCTGTTCGACCAAAACAACGGTCTGGGGCTGAACTTTGTTCGCTACAACATCGGTGCCGGGTCGAATCCAGATACTTCCGTACAGAACATCACGCGGCCGGGTGCGAAGATGGAGGGTTGGGTTCCGGACGCACCGACGAGTGTTTCCAATACCAACACGTGGGATTGGAATTGGAACGCCGACGCGACGCAGCGGTCGGTGCTGGATATGGCCATTGCTCGGGGTGTCACTCAAGTCGAAGCCTTCGCGAACTCCGCACCCTGGTGGATGACCAACTCGCTCAGCTCATCGGGTTCATCAACCGACAGCAACAATCTTTCGACCGCCAACCAGGGCGTTTTTGCCCACTACATGCTCGAAGTGGCCGACCACTTTGAACAGAATCTCGGCATCCAGTTCAACACCATCACTCCCGTGAATGAACCGGGCTCGGGTTTTTGGACGGGCGGCAGCGGCCAGGAGGGCATGAACATTACCTCGATCCGACAGCGCAGCCTGATCACGACGTTTGGTGAGGCATTGGATGCCCGCAACTCGCGAATGCACCTTGTCGGCCCCGAAGAAACATCGACGGACCAGAGCGGCGACACTTGGCTGGTTTACAGCGACACCACCAAGTCACATATCGATCAGGTCAACACGCACACCTATCCCTTCAACGGCGGCAGCACCGCCTCGGATTCGCAGCGTCTCTTTGACATGGTCAGTGCCGATGGCAAAAAGATCTACGCGACGGAATATGGGACGGGGCAAGGAGCGGTCCGGCTAGCAACTCAGATCAACCTAGACATCCGCCACCTCGACGCGGCCGGTTGGACTTACTGGCAAGCGGTTGAAGACAACAACGGCAGCGGCTGGGGCTTGGCGATCCAAAACTTTAACGGGACGAATCCGCGTTTCGACGTTCAGGACCAGTATTTTGGGTTGAAGCAGTTCTCGGCGCACATCCGGCCGGGAGCGGAAATCCTTGAACTCGAAGGTCAAGACAACATCACCGCAGCCTACGACCCACGGACCGGCACCACCGCATTGGTGGTCACCAACGACGGGGCCGACGGCACTTCGCAGAACTACAGCTTCGACCTGCAGGACCGCCAAGTGGTGTCCACTCGTCTGATCCGTACAACCGACGAAAACAACGCCAGCTTGACCAACGCATACCAGTCGCTGGGGCCGGCAACGGTCATCGGCGGCAACAACGTCAGCTTTGACGCCGAGGGTAATGCCATCACCACGCTGGTCATCCACCACCGACCCAACCTGATCGACAACCCCAATTTTGACATCAGTGGCTTCCGCCATGGTTCTTCGGAGATCACTCGCTGGAACTCTGAAGGTTCCGCGGTGTTCGATAGTGGGCGTGACAACAGCGGCGACGGAACCGGATCGGGGCTGTTGCTTAGCAACGAGGCCGGCAACACCGGAAAGATCTTTCAAACCGGCATCGGCGACACCGACACTGATTTGACGGGCATCGGTTACCAGTTGTCGTTGGATGTGCAGTTCCGAAACCAGGGTGGTAACAATTACGACGCGGACACGTTTTTGGCGTTGGAGTTTTACGGAGCCGATGACGCGACACTTGCGTCGGTTGCACTGGATGCTTACGAGACAGAAATCGACCCGGCGTTCGCCGTGAAAGCCGCCGGTAGCGAAAGCAGTGTCATCGGGAGTGACCCCAACGACAGCGTCTATCGCACCTACGTCAGCGGGCGTTTCGTGGCCCCTGCGGGCACGCGATATGTGCGGCCAGTCATTCGCTATGACGGCGTTCAAAACGGCAGCAACAGTCCGGTGTATCTGGATAACGTCCGTTTGCAGGAGGTTCACCCCGAAGCGGCGGCTCGCGAATGGAATGCAGAAGGCGGTGGCAACTGGAACGACAACACCAGTTGGCTCAATCACTCGCTGGTCGAAAACAATCGACACGCTTACTTCGGAAACGCGATCGAGCAAGACAGCAACATCACGATCGATAGCACGCAAGCGGTCACTGGATTAACGTTCTTCAGCGAGCATCAGTACAACCTGGTGGGCGCCGGTACGTTGGAAGTGGGGGATCCAAGTTCTGTGGCAGACGCTTTGATCGATGTGCGTGTGGGCAGCCACCTTGTTTCGGTAAATACCGAGTTGATGGATGATGCTGTCTTGCAGGTTCTTCCCGGCGCGAAAATTGGATTCGAATCAGGCTTCGACCTGGATGGGCATCACCTGATGAAGCTGGGCGCTGGCGATGTCGAATTCAACTCGGGATTCAGGATGAATGGCGGCCTGTTGTCTGCGTATGCGGCTTCGAATGCCAGTATTTTCTTTGGCTCCGATGCGCTCCTCGACGGTGACTACGAGTTGCTGATCGCGCCCGGCCAAATGCTACGTATCGGCGACAGCTTTGAACTGGCAGCGTATTCAACTCTGAACGATTCGTTTGACGATCTGTTTCTTCCTACGCTCTCGGAAGGCCTCGCTTGGGACGTGAATTACGGAACCAGCCGACTGACCGCGGGAGTGATCGCGGTACCCGAACCGACATCCGTATTACTGCTCACAGCCGGTGCGTTTGCTTTTTATTATCGGAATCGCAAGCGAACGGTATCGAATCCGCAACCAAAGTCCTGAGTCGCACGCTGGGTTTCGATTCAACATTATATCGCAAGCCGTATTCACAACTTTGGTGCGTTTGATGATCACCCGATCAACCATTGCGTTATGCATTCTGTTTTCATGGATTCTTCAAGTCAGTAACTTGGCCGCTCAATCGGCGTCGACCACGGCACAAGGACTCGGCGGTACGGTCTTCCTGCATGAGACATTCGACAGCTATGCGGCTGGCAGTGTGCCACAGACTCCGACGCTTCGGCGCGCCGAGCTGGTGAATGTCGTCGAAGGGCAAGGGCAAGTTGGATCGGGAAACGTAGCGCACTTTGACGATTCCGACACTAAGCTCAGCGGAGCGATGGAGTACAACGTGGGCGCGTCCGGTCCGGGCAGGCTGTACTTGGAATTTGACGCCCTGAATCATGCGCCGTTGAAGGGCGATGGTTCATCTTCGATGATTTTCGGAGTCGGCACTTGGGACACGGGCAAAGGCCTGGTGCTGCATGCGAAGTCGACGCGGGCCTTCGGGTTCGAAATGTACCAGCAGAAGTACCTGAAGCTGCGAGTTGGCGACAAAACCACTGCATCCATGCACTACGATCCTGCGACCGGGTTGAACGTCAAAATCTGGGTGAACGATAACGACACGAACACGTTGTCGTACAAGCGTCCCGATACCGGCGACACGTCGCTGCTGGATCCGGATTCGGTCGTCGTCTGGGTCAACAATTCGCTGATCGACGAATTGCCGCCCTCCGGATGCCCGATGAATCGAGAGATCACGAAAGGGGACACAGCGGTTGGTCGTGTCGGATTCAGTTCCGCTTCGACCAAGGTGTCCGACTTTTTGATCGACAATTTGCACATGGAGGACCCGTTGGGCCAATCGCAAGTGGCCGCTCCGAAACCGAAAGCTGTTTCCGAGGCGGAAGAGGTTACTCCAGCGAGTATGCCCGGCGCCGAAACCAAGGCGTATCGCGAGGGCGATAACGCGATGAACCTGTTCGTCTTCAAGCCCGACGGATGGCAGGCCGACGACAAGCGTTCTGCGTTCATCTATTTCTTCGGCGGCGGTTGGACCAGCGGTACGCCACTGAGATCTGCCTCCGTAGCTGCCTGGGCCGCGGAAAACGGCATGGTCGGCATCGCGCCTGATTACCGTACCAAGAACCGCTTCGGCACCAGCCCCCTGGCTTCGGTCGCCGACGGCCGCGCCGCATTTGCCTGGGCGGTCGAGCATGCGGACGAACTCGGCATCGACCCGACGCGCATTGCCGTCGGCGGTACGTCCGCTGGCGGGCACGTCGCAATGTGGACTGCCATCGACAAATCACCTCCGGGCTCCGAACCGGCGACGCAGTCGAATGTAAAACCTGCCGCCGTATTCCTCAGTTCGGCCGTCACCGACACATCACCAGACACCGGTTACACTCCGTCGCGGTTCGGCGATGATGCCATCTCGCTTTCTCCGGTGCATCAGCTTTCTGAAAAGATGCCGCCGGTCGTAATGTTTCATGCCGCGAACGATAAACTGGTTCAATACAGCACGGCGGTTACCCTCTATCACAAGTTGACTTCAACCGGCAATGCGTGCGAACTGATTACCGTTCCACAGGGCGGACACGGGTTTTCCAGTGAATTTCCTGACTGGAAAATGAAGGTCCGCGAGAAGATGATCGAACAATTCAAGCGAGAAGGACTGCTTCCTGCAGTCCGCTGAAAACGGGCAAGAAGCGGAATCGCATTCCGCTACGTTACAGCCGGTTCATCGTCAGTCCGCCATCCACATAAATCACTTGTCCGGATGCGTACGGCATGTCGCCGCGCGCCATCGCGGCGGCTAGCTTGCCGATGTCTTCGGGCATTCCCCAACGTTTCTCGACCAGCCGTTCGGTGTTGTAGATCAGATTGTCGTACTTTTCCGTCACGCCCGCCGTCATATCGGTTTTGATCAGCCCCGGACGAATCTCATAGACCGGAATGGCAAACTCGCCCAAGCGAGCGGCAAACAGCGAGTTCATCATGCCTAAGCCCGCTTTTGAAATGCAGTAGTCACCGCGGTTCGGTGAAACGACTGTCGCGGAAATGGAACCGACATTGATAATGCAGCCCGTGAAAGAATCGTCGGCACGCTTCTGTTGGATCATCCAGTTGGCGCAGGCCTGCGATAAGAAGTACGGCCCCTGCAAATTGATCCTCATGATCCACTCAAAGCTGTCTTCGGTCGCTTCTAGGATGTCCGCTCGAACTCTCGGCGCAACCCCGGCGTTATTTACCAATACATCCAGCCGCCCGAATCGCTCTTTGACTTCCGCCAGCATGGCCGCACGGTCTTCGGCCGATGCCACATCGCCAGCACAATAAAGCACCTCCGCTCCCAGACCTTCGAGCTTCTCGACAGCGTCCGCGACTTTCGACGCATCCGAGCGTCCGCTCAGAACCAAGTTGAAGCCGTCCGCGGCTAGTTTTTCGCAAATCCCAAAACCAATGCCCCGGCCGCCGCCGGTCACGAGTGCTACTTTCTTGTTCACCAAAAGATCCCTGAATAAGTTTTATGTGGCGGAAGTCGTCAACGGTTTGTCGGTTTCGCCTGATTGTGTGGGCAAGCGCTCTGTCGGCGTTACTTACACGAGTTCAGGAACGTCGATCCATTTGCGTTCTTTCCAGCTCTGCATACCTAGCTCGGCCAACTGAACGCCCTTGGCGCCTTCCATCAGCGAGTAGGTCCATGATTCGCCGAGGACGACGTGACGGATGAACATTTCCCACTGGATCTTGAAGGCGTTGTCGTACTCGATATTGTTCGGCACATCTTCCCAGCCGGCCAACAGATCGATCGGCTGTGGGATGTCAGGGTTCCAGATCGGTTTGGGCGTGTTGGCCGCCGATTGAGTCTTCACCTCGCGCAGACCGGCAACGGCCGAACCCTTGATCCCGTCAACGTGAACGGTCAGCAGGTCGTCGCGGCGGACGCGCGTGCACCACGAACTGTTGAACTGGACCATTGTTCCGTCTTCGAGCACGAACATCGCATAAGCAGAGTCGTCGGCGGTGCACTTGAATGTTGTGCCGTCTTCGGCGCGGCGCTCGTCTAGGTCGATCGAGCCGTAGGCCACCAGACTCTTCACCGGTCCGAACACATGGTCGATGACGTATCGCCAGTGACAGAACATGTCGATCATCATGCCGCCGCCGTCTTCGGCGCGGTAGTTCCACGATGGACGCTGCGTCGGCTGGTCGTAATCCATACCGCTGAAAACCCAATAGCCAAAGTCGCCTTTGACGGACAGAATTTTCCCGAAGAAACCGAGTTCCTTCAGCATCTTGATTTTGCGGAATCCGGGTAGCCACAACTTGTCTTGAACGACGCCGTTTTTCAGCCCCGCCTTCTCAACCAATTTGGCCAGACGAACGGCTTCCTTGGTTTCAACGGCGGTCGGCTTTTCACAGTAGATCGCCTTGCCCGCCTTTACCGCCATTTCGATGAAACCGGCGCGCTGCAGCGTCCCGGATGCGTCAAAGAAGATTTCGTAGTCGCCAAACTTGCCATCAAGCGCGCCCTGTAAATCGGTGGTGTACTTATAGGCCTCGCCGCGAGCTTCCTTGCCGTACTTTTCGGCCAAGGACTTCAACGCGTGGTCACGACGCCCGGTCAAAATCGGGTCGGGCATGATGGTCAAGTCGTTGCTGACCTTGATGCCGTCCTGTTTGATGATGGCGGTGATGGAACGGGCGAGGTGCTGGTTTGTGCCCATGCGTCCGGTCACACCATTCATGATGATTCCGATTCGTTTCGTTTCCACGGTTGCGTCTCTTGCTTGGTTGTTGAAGGTTGATCGTTTGTTCTTGGCGGTGTGCCGTTCCGCAAATACCGTCTCTCAAATGATGATGGGTCCGCCTTCGGGCATGTCGGTACACTGCGGACGCGCACCCTCGGGCAGCTTGGGAACATCGACGCCGGCTTTCGGAAGGTTTCCGGCCAATTCCTGTTTCCAGTGAGCGACGTCGCCCGCCGGACCGTAGCAGTAAACGAAAGTTGCTGGTTCATCGCCGATGTTGGTCATCTGGTGAAAAACACCCGACGGGATGTGAACAATTTGTCCCGCTTCCATCTCGCGACGTTCCTCGCCCAAACACATTTCGGTTCTTCCCGAAACGACAAAGTAGACCTCTTCCTGATCCTGGTTGTGCCAAGGAACTTGGCCGCCATTGGGTTCAAGAGTCACGAAGCCCATCGCAAAGTTTTCGCACTGTACCGGCGATGCGCCGCCGACAAGGTTCTGGGTCAGCCGCCGAGCTGGGTAAGTTCGACCGCTGATTTCTTTCAGATCGCCAATGATCATGTTTCATGCCCGCAGTGGGTTACAGATAAAACTTGTAATACGGCTCGTCGTTGGCGAGTCGCTGGACATAGAGCGCTGTTTCGCGTGCGTGGTAATCGCCCCACATGCTCGATTCGCCGCACGGCACGGTCTGGCCTTCTGGGATGTGATCCCAACCGTTGGGGCGATGATAGATCGAGTGCAGGATCAGACCTTGATGAGACGGGTCGAGGCTGAGGTACTTATCACTCAGCAGGGTCTGCATCACGGTCAGCCCGGCAGTGGTGTATTTGGAATCGTTCAAGTAACGCCCCAGTCGCAACAGGCCCTGTGCACCGATGGCCGCGGCAGATGAATCCACCGGCTCGGCATCATTGAACGGCTCGGATTCACGTTGGTAAACGTCCGGGCCAAGTTTGTGCATGTCCAACGCCCCCGTGTCCCAGTAAGGGATGCCGTCGGTTGCGGTGTTGTCAATGAAGAAGTCGCAAGTTGCTTTGGCCATCTTCAAAAAGAACCCCTCAATCACCTCGCGCCCACCCAGAGGTTCAAGCTCGGCATCGTCGACGGTTTTTAAAAACTCCAACTGTTCCGGTGCACCGGTCATGACCCAAGAAAGGCCGCGCGTCCAAGTCGTGAACGGCGAAAAACCCTGCAGCGTATTGGGACAGCGATAGTTCCCGTCGTTGACGTTAAAGATGCTTTCGTGAGCCGTGCGGCCCCAGACGTCATAGAAGTCGCGGCCCTCGCCATAGAAAACCGCATAGTCGGCCGTCGTTTTGGCATGTTGGACCAGTCGCTCAAGCAGGCTGGTCTTCTTGTCGTTCTCACCCATCAGCGAATGCCCCAATTGGTGCCCGACCGCCAGGATGCGCAGCGAACGCATCGTGTCGGCGAACAGCGAGTGCGGACCGTTGAAGGAGTGGATGTATCCGCCACCGGGCAGCGAAGTCCAACGTTTGGCTTGCACGGCGCTAGAGGCCTGCAACGCCATCACATAGAAATTTCGTTCCCATTCGTCTTCGGGAATCCGCCCTTCGTTCATCAATCGCAGCAGGTTGCCGTAAGTGCTAACGTTGTTGAATCCGTGGTCATGCACGCCGAAGTGAGTGATGTGCGGTGCCATCTTTTCGACGGTGTTTCGTTTCCCCATTTCAAGGAATTTTTTATCGCCGGTCGCATCGAATTGCAGGATCTCGGACCCGTATTGAAAGCCCTGTGTCCATTCGGTCCAGCCACGAGTGACGTATTTGCCCTCGACCGTGAAGACCGGCGATCCCTGCGATGTGTCGTACTCGCTGTTGATCAGCTCAATTTTCTGGGCAGAGACCTTCCAGAACCGTTCGAGGCTCGGCTTCAGATCACTAGGCTTGATGGCAGGGTTGAGTTTCATCGATCGTCATCTCATGCTGTTGCGGGCGAGTTCTGGTCAAGTTTTCTATAAAAATGAACCAGCGGGGCGGAGGTGGAAACATCGTCACGAGCCGAGTTTCTGCAGGGCTCCGCTGTTATGGTGGGGGCACCGGAATCCGTCAAGAGTTTCGGCAATCACTCATAATGCTCAATTTCATAGCGACATCCGTGTCATCGGAAAACGAAAACCGTACCGGTACGTGGCTCGAAGGTCGTTTTCCAAGAATGTCGACGACATCCACTTGCAAACCGTGCTCTTTACCAGGATGATGTAATATTTATTACTCGTCTAGTCCTGGCCGCCGATTTGTTTTCCCGGTCTTTGGCGTTGCTGTGTCGTTCATGGTCCTTGGCGAAATCGCAAAATGAATTTCAAGATTCCGCAGCCGACGTTTGCTCTACCGGGATTCGGTTTGGATCGGCTGTTGCAAGTTCGAAAACGTGTCGAGGTCGTGCGACGGGTTGATGTGGGAGGTGGCCGTTGATCCATTCACCGCTTCGGCTGACTTCGAATTACGCGTGGCGCAGCTACCTGGGTGGATCCCGTTTGCGCGCTTTCCGCAACGAATCACCCGCCGTCGACGACCATTTCCCCGAGGACTGGCTCGCGTCCACTTCTCGGGCGCGAAACGGCGACAACCAACAGCGCGCTGACGAGGGTATTTCGCACCTGATCGTGGATGGACGCGACATCGCGCTGACCGATCTGATCGCGGGGCAACCGGAATGGTTCTGGGGAAAACAGGTGCCGCCGGTCGACGAGCCTGGACAGATCGGCGTTTTGATCAAACTGCTCGATGCCGGAGTCCGATTGCATTTGCAGGCACACCCCAATCGCGAATATGTGAAGCAACGTTTCGGCGGCAACGCGGGTAAGACCGAGTGCTGGTACATTTTGTCGGTTCGCGAACAAGACGCCTACGTATACATTGGGTTCCAATATCCGCCGACTCAGCAGAAGTGGGCCCAGATGGTGCGCGACCAAGATCTTGGCGGCATGCGCGCCTGCTTTGAGAGAATTCCGGTGAAGCCGGGCGACTGTCTGATGGTGCCATCGGGCACGCCGCACGCGATCGGTGAAGGAATCTTCATGATCGAACTGCAGGAGCCGACCGACTGGGTCGTACGATGTGAGTTCAGTGCAGGCGGACACGTGCTAGAACACAACGCACGATTCATGGGCCTGGAACTGGAAGATGTGCTTTCGGTTTTCGACTACAGCGAACATCCGCTCGAATCTCTCGGGGACTCGTTCATCCAATCGCCGCATGTTTTGAAGACATCCGATGCGTTCACCGACGAACGGATCATTGATTCAAAGCACCAAGAGTTTTTCCGACTACGGCGTCTTTCCGGCAACGGTCCAGCCGATTTCGGAGGCGATGAACCGATGGTATTGATCATGCTGGCGGGGTCGGGGCAACTCAATGGTGAACCGATTGCTGCCGGTGAAACCTGGCTGTTGCCGGGTGCGGCCGCCCAGTGGGATTGGATTCCGTCCGCGACGACTCGCGACGATGAATGGACCTTCTTGCTGGCTCAACCGCCTGTGCGATCAACACGTTAGGAAACGCTCATGCTGACCGTCTATGACTATGTGGTAATCGCGTTCTTCTTTCTGTTCATGTTGGCGCTTGGACCGATCTTCAAACATTACAGCAAGGACGACAGCGACTACTTCCGTGGCGGCGGACAGATGCTTTGGTGGATGGTCGGTGGATCAGCCTTCATGACTCAGTTTAGCGCGTGGACCTTTACCGGTGCCGCCAGCAAAGCCTATGAGGACGGGGCGCTGGTTGCGTTGATTTTCTTCGCCAATGCAGTCGGTTTTTTCATCAACTATGTTTGGTTCGCGCCGCGGTTCCGCCGCATGCGAATCGTTTCGCCGATCGAGTCGGTTCGCGAGCGTTTCGGACCGGTGAACGAGCAAGTCTTTACGTGGTTGCAGATTCCGATGAGCCTGGTCTACGCGGCCATCTGGTTGAACGGGTTGGCCGTTTTTGCGGCTGCCGTGTTCGGGTTTGATATGACGCAAACGATTTGGGTGGTTGGGATCGTGGTCATTGTGTTGTCGGTGGCGGGCGGTTCTTGGGCCATCGTCGCAGGCGACTTCGTGCAGTTGTTGATTTTGATGGCCGTGTCCATCGTCACCGCAGTCATGGTGCTGGGTCATGCTGATATCGGTGGCGTTTCGGGATTGATTGAGAAGGTGCCGAGCCATCACTTCCATTGGACGCAAGCCGCCCGACCCCAGATCATCTGGTTTTGGATCATCGCTACGTTCCTGAAGCAATTCTTGATCCTCAATAATATGCAAGACTCGTACCGATACCTCGGCGTCAAGAATGAAAACCAGGCGCGTAAAGCAGCACTGCTTGCATCGGTGCTGATGCTTGTCGGGCCGCTGATTTGGTTCATTCCGCCGATGGCCGCACGCGTACTTAGCCCTGATTTGTCGGTCGATTTCCCGACGTTGAAGAACCCTGCCGAAGCATCGTACATCTTTGCGGCGATGAAGGTGCTGCCCGTTGGAATGATGGGGCTGCTCGTGTGCGGTTTGTTCGCGGCGACCATTTCGTCCATGGACAGCGGGCTCAATCGCAACGCAGGCATCTTCGTCCGATGTTTTTACCAGCGCGTCCGACCCAACACTTCATCAAAACAACTGATGGTCGTTGGACAGATCGTTTCGGGACTGTTTGGTGTAATGATCATCTTCATTGCGATCTACATCAGCAAACTCGAAGACTTGGACCTGTTCAACGCGATGCTGCTGTTCAGCGGTCTGATTGCGATTCCCTATGTCATTCCGCTGGTGTGGGGCATGATCATCAAGAACACGCCGCCTTGGTCAGGCTGGAGTACCGTGGTGATCGGATTGACCGTGTCGTTGGCAATCAAGAACTTCATCGACCCGGTCTGGTTCGGTGAGATGTGCAGCTTTGACAGCGAAATGAGTTCACGAGAGCTGAATGACTACTATTACTTCTTCGGCATCTTCGCCAACGCCGTGATATGCAGCGGTTGGTTTTTGTTCACATCGCTGTTCAACAAAACGTCCAGTCGGGAACACGTTGAACGCGTGGACAAGTTCTTCGTCGCGATGCGCACGCCGATCGACTTTCAAAAAGAAGTTGGCGAAGCCAAGGATGAAGTTCAATCGAGGACGTTAGCGGTTCTCTGCTTCATCTATGGCGGCTTTGTCGGACTGATGGCGTTGGTGCCGAATCTGCCAAGTGGGCGTATCGCCTTCCTGTTTTGCGGCGGCCTGATCGGCGGCGTTGGCTTCCTGCTCTACCGAGCATCGAAGTCCAAGAACGATTCATGAAATAGCACAACCGTATAAAGAAAGTTTCAACATGAGCAACAAGCTAGACGGAAAACGTGCGCTGGTTACCGCTGGCGTTCAGGGAATCGGAATGGCGATCAGTCGCGCACTGTTGGCCGAAGGTTGCATCGTCGCGGTGCATTACTTTTCGTCAGCCGAAGCCGCGAACGGGCTTAAAGCGGAATTCGGCGAACGGGTAAAGGCTTTTCAAGCCGACCTGACCGATCCAGCTCAAGCCAAGCAGATGGTTGATCAGGCAGTCGACGCAATGGGCGGACTCGAGATTCTTGTCAATAACGCCGGCTCGCTAGTGGAGCGCCGATTGCTTGACGAAGTCGACATGGACTTCTGGCAGACGGTCATTGACGTGAACGTGACATCGATGATGAATGTCACAAGGTTCGCCGCACCTGCATTGCGAAAAGCGAACGGCGCGAGCGTCGTCAATCTCGCTTCGCTGGCGGGTCGCAAGGGTGGGCATTCCGGGTCGCTGATCTACTCGACCGCCAAAGGCGCGGTACTCACGATGACTCGCGCATTGTCGGGCGAACTTGGCCCCAGCGGCGTCCGCGTCAACGCGCTGGCACCGGGACTGATTCTGGACACCAGTTTTCATAACACCCATACGACGAAGGCATCAGCCGACGCCACTATCGCGCAAATTCCGCTCGGGCGGGCGGGAACGGCCAACGACGTCGCTCATGCAGCAGTCTTCTTGGCCGAGCAATTCGACGGTTTTGTTACCGGATCAACGCTCGACATCAACGGTGGAGTTTATTGCGCATGAGGTCATTCAAAAATGTCGGTCTTTGGTATCAGACAACGCTGGTTGCCTTTTGCGTCGCGGGATTTGCTCTTGCCGCCAATGGTTCGACGGCAACTGGCGACGACGGCATTGTGACGCCCGTCCTGATGGATGGCGAGATGCTGGCGAAAACAAAACTGCGAATCGAGAAAGGTGATCCGGAACTGAAATCGGCGTTGGATGTACTGATTGCGGAAGCGGACAAAGCACTGAAGGGTGGTCCCTATTCAGTGACCGACAAACGAAAGATTCCACCCAGCGGCGACCCTCACGACTATGCCAGCTACGGCCGATACTGGTGGCCGGATCCCAAAAAAGCGGACGGGTTGCCCTATATCCAACGCGACGGCGAAACCAATCCGGATAGCCAGAGTCCTGCGGAGTCCGACCGACCTAGAATCGAAGCCTTGGGCATGCACACCGAGACGCTAGGACTGGCCTATTTCTTGACTGGCAAACAAGCATACGCAGAGAAAGCAGCCGAGTTGCTTCGCGTTTGGTTCCTGGATCCAGAAACCCGCATGAATCCCAACATGGATTATGCCCAGTGGCGACCCGGACATGCTGGCGGCAGCAAGTCCGGCGTCCTGGATGGTCGCATGATGGCTCGAGCCTTGGAAGGATCACATCTGATTGCTGGCTCGTCGGCGCTAAGCGATGATGAGCGGGACGGGTTGAAAACTTGGGCTGGTGATTACTTTCACTGGTTGACGACCGATGAGTTGGCGCTGGCCGAGGCAGCCTCGGAGAACAATCACGGCACGTTTTACGATGCGCAGGCCATGTACTTTGCCCTGTATTGTGGCAATCGGGATGGAGCCAAGAAGATTGCGAATGCAGTCGTTCAAAATCGCATTCTTCCGCAAATCAAGCCCGACGGTTCCATGCCGGAAGAGCTGGCCCGCACACGTCCGCTGTTCTACAGCAATTACAACCTGCATGCCTTGTTCGTCGTTGCGAATCTTGCCCAAGAGGTCGGCGTCGACGTTTGGAATGCCAGTGATTCGCGATTGCGGCTTGGCCTCGACTTCTTGGTCCCTTATGCCGATCCCAGCGTGTTGTGGCCGTATCCGTCAATTGACGAAGCCGACCGGATGGACTTATTTCCCGTCCTTTTGATGGGCGACCGAGCTTACCCCGGCCGAGGCTATCGGCAAATGATGGAAACACTGCCTCAGGATCAACGGGACGTTCGACGCGAAAACTTGGTGTTTCCGCTGATGCGATGATCGCATTTAGCGTCGTCTGAACTTCCAACGACGCTTTGCTCGCAGCAAGGCCACTCCGGCCAAGTTGTTTGATGAATTTGTTTCGAGATCGACTTCTAAAACTAACCTAAGAGTCACCTGCGAATGAAGACGCTCATATTTGTCGCCTGCTTGCTAACGGTCGTCACGGCACACGCCGAAGAAAAAGCAAACTATCAAACCTACAATGGTTTCACTTGCGATTCGGTTCCCAAGCTGCCGGCCAAAGAGACGCATCCGTCGCTTTGGTTCCGCGCCGAAGATGTGGGGGCAATGCGAGCTAAGAAGGATCAGGACGAACAGGCCGCGCGACTCTGGAAACAGGTCGCGCAGAGCGAATACCTGACGATGGAACTTCAACCGGAACCGTCGGCGGATGACGAGAAGAATACGATCCACCAGTACTATGGATTCATGTCTCAGATCGCCAAGTACGCCGGCTTCATGATCTGGATGACCGAGGGTGAAACCCAGAAACAGAAATGGATCGATCGCACCGTCGCCACACTTGAGCGCGCCTACGACGGTCCAATCTACATGCTGGATCCGAAGGTAAAGAGTGGACCGACCGACGAAATCTATCTCGGATCGTGGTTGCAGAACTACGCGTCTGCGTACGACTGGGTGCAGCCGTTCCTGAGCGCGCAGCAAGATCAAGCGATCCGCGATCGGTTGATCAAGCAAGCCAGTTGGATGGGTGAGAATATCTACGAATGGGCAGATCGCCCGCACAATCACTTGTCCAAACCGGCCTGGGGTCTCGGCACCGGGGCGCTCACTCTCTGTGAAGAAAAGGACGCGCACAATTGGCTTGGCGTCGCGTTGGCGGCAAGCAACGACAACACACGCTATTTCTTCAGCGGCGACGGCATCTACCGCGAAGGCTCTCACTACATGATCTTCAGCTGGACCAACTTTCTGCCCTTCATGGTCCACTACAACAACGTCTCGGGCGTCAACCAATTCAAAGAGTTCCAGCCGCTGATGGAATGGGGCGTGGCGGTCCGCAACAACATGGGCTGGTTGCCAAACGTCGAAGACGCCTACATTCGGCCGTTCCCGGCGCACATGGCGGCGTCGATGTACAAAGACAGCTCCACGTTCCTGCACAGCTCGGCACCGCTTGCCGAAGTCATGATGTGGGCCTGGAATACGACCGACATGAAGCCGTTCGACATCAGCTTGAAAGAGACCGGTTTCAATTGGACGGGCGCCAGTTGGGACTACTCGCTCGAGCTCGACGAGTATCTGACTTACGATCCATCGATCAAATCCACACCGCCAGATGTATCGCCCACGGTTTTCCTTGATGGCGGGCAAAGCATGTTTCGTAACACTTGGACCACCAGCGATCCGGCCGGACGGTATCTGCTATTCCAGGGTGTCGCCGAGGCCGACAACCATCATCATTACGAACACCTCAGCTTTAGCATCACCGCCGAAAATCAGATGATGGCCTCGGATGCCGGCTACAGCCGCGGCAGTTACTCCGACGGCGCCCGCACCGATTGGTACAACCAAGCGGTCGCCCACAACGTGGTCACACTCAAAGGCAAACCGCCAGTCGACGTTGTTGAAAACGTTACCCCGGTTTCGCGCTACCGTATCGACACTTCGTTCTTCGACTTTGAAGAGAAAGAGGCACCCTACGCGTCGGGCGGCAAGTTGCGTCGCGCGATTGCGTTTCCCGGCGAGTCGTATTTTGTTGTCGCTGACATCGTCAGTTCGCCGGTCGCGGCCGAAGCTGCCGCATTGCTGCATGGCGGTCGCGGTCAATTGGAAGGTGACGGAAACTATCGAGTCTGGAACTATCAAGACGATACGTATGGTCCGGCCTCGCGTCTGCATGCGTGGACCTATGGTTCGGCTGAAGACTTCCAGATCGAAAACGACATGGGCGAACTCACGTATCTGAAGGGTGACTACGCTGAGTTCCCGTATACCAAGACGACGGGAACTGGAACGCAACAAGTCTTTCTTCAAGTGCTCGTTCCATCGGCGAAAGGAGCCAGCGGTCCGCAGGTTTCATCCGTCAAGAACGGCGTTCAGATGGTGGTAACCGTTCAGGACGGAAACACGACCGACACGTTCCTGGTGCAACCTACGAACGCTCCAGCGATTTTTCAAGATTTTGAAACCGACGCCACGTTTGCTTGGATTCGTAAGGAAGGTGCAGAGATTTCAAAGTTCGCGGTTCGCGAAGCCACGAACCTAACGGCGAACGGAACGGTTCTGGTGCAGTCGAAAGAGCCGCGAACAGAAGCGAAAGAGCGATGAGTTCACAAGCGTGACGTTTCTGTTTCCGTCAAACAGAGAGTTTGAAAAGATCAGTCCCACAATGCCCCATAACGCACTCAAAACAACTTCAACGAAAGTCTCTCAGCATGCGATTTTTCCTGTTGCTAACACTATCATTCCTTTCGTTTCAAGGTTTGTCGCATACCGATCTCTACGCGCAGGTTCCGGCCAGCGTTTTGGATCTATCGCATTTCAAATTGACTTTGCCGACCGACCAGCAGAAGAGTGGCAAGGCAGATGAAATCGATGGGGAGGAACTGCAAACCTATGTGAATGATCGGCTATTCTTCGTTGATCCAGACGGCGACGGCGTCGTATTTCGGGCGACATGCGGAGGTGCGACGACCAAGGGATCCAGCTATCCACGCTGCGAATTGCGAGAAATGAAGAACGGCGAAGGCGAACGGGCGGAGTGGAGTTCCGGCGATGCGGGAACTCACGAAATGACACTCAAGCTAAAGATCACGAAAACGCCACCCGTCAAGAAGCACGTGGTGTGCGCACAGATTCACGACGCGGAAGACGACGTGTTGATGGTTCGCCTGGAGGGTGAGAAGCTTTTTGTCGAGCGGAACAAGTCGGAAGAAGTCATGCTTGATCGCAAATACAAGCTCGGAACGATGTTCGATCTAAAGATCCAGGCCGGCCAAGGGAACATTAGCGTCTGGTACAACGGCAAACAGGCGATGAACTGGAAACATTCCACGGACGGCTGTTACTTCAAGGCGGGTTGTTACACTCAATCCAGTGAAAAGAAGGGCGACAAAGCCGAGTCCTTCGGCGAAGTCGTTATCAAGCAGTTGCAGATCCGGTACGCCGATCAATAAATACCGATGGATCATCAACTGACGCTTTGGATAATGGCCTCGGCAATACCGGCTGCGTCACCTAATGCTCGGTCGCTACTTCGCTCCCGATTTCCAAAGCTTGATCTGATCCACGTCGTTGCTCTCAGATGCTCCCTCGGTGCTGCGCCCTCGCGCAACGTCAGCCTCCAGTAGCTCAAGCAAACGCGCCCCAACTTCCGGACGGCTCGCATACAGGTTGTTCGTTTCTTCGGGATCGTTTTCCATGTCGTACAACTGGGCGACCGGCGCGTCCAGTTTAGCCGCTTGATTCTCTCTCGGAGAACTCCAGCCCCCGGATGCCTTCGCGAGCAAAAGCTTCCACTTCCCCTGACGATAAGAGAAATGTCCACTGATCGAATGGTGAACAACGCCATTTCGAGTGGATGAGATCGACATTCCTTTCAAGGCCGGTAGAAAACTGACGCTGTCTACGCCCTCGGTTTGTGGATAGTCAACGCCAACGATATCCGAACAGGTCGCCATCAGGTCGGTCAGGCAGATCGTCTGATCGCTCTGCGTTCCTGGTTCAACCACGTTCGGCCAGCGAACGATAAACGGTACGCGGTGTCCGCCTTCCCAAAGGTCAGATTTAAAACCCCGATACTGGGCGCTGGAAAAGTGCCCCTTCGCTTGAAGGGCATCTGCTCCCGAGGGATTCGCCGAACATCCGTTATCACTCGTGACTACAAAGATGGTGTTCTTAGCAAGCCCGGCGGCATCGATTGCATCAGCAATTTCACCGATCACATGGTCGGTCTGCATGACGAAGTCACCATATTCCCCCATCCCACTTTTCCCCTGCCACTGGGCGGCAACCGAAATGGGTGAGTGAGGCGACGTGAGCGGAACATAAACAAAGAACGGATTGTCGGCTTTTTGCCGCGCAATATAATCAGTTGTCTTTCGCCCAATTTCCGGCAACACATCTACGGCCTCGAAGTCCGCGTGGGCGAACCCCATTCGGTTTTTCCAAAAGCTCTTCTGAACCGTACACTCACCGACAAAGCGGTCATTTTCAATGTAGATATACGGCGGCATGTCCAGCGATGCCGAGATACCGTAAAAGTAGTCGAAGCCATGATGGATCGGGCTGTCGGCAATGATGCCATTCCAATCGACATTCGATCCGCTCGCCTCCGCAGGCATTCCATCGCTGGTGGGCAGGTCCAATCCCAGATGCCACTTCCCGATTGCGGCCGTGTTATAGCCCTGCGATTTCAAATAATCCGCGATTGTGACGCGACGTCTGTCAATCAACGGCTTGCTATAGCCCAAGAGCACAAAAGTTTGCAGGTGCGTCCGCCAATTGTAGCGCCCGGTTAGGATGCCATAGCGGGTCGGCGTGCAGACCGCTGAACTGGAATGGGCATCGGTGAACACCATTCCCTGCGCGGCCAATCGATCCATTCTTGGCGTCTCGATTTTGCCTCGCTCTGGATTTAGGCACTGCACATCGCCGTAACCGAGGTCGTCGGCAAGTATGTAGACAATATTCGGTTGATCGGCAGCGCAAGCGGAAGAGAGCCCGAGGGATAGAACGAGTCCAAGGACGTATTTTTGCATATTCAAATTCATACTCGAAATGGGTTTCAACGAAGCCGTGTTGTGAACAGGACGTAACGTCTTTGTGTTTCTCACGGGTCAACCAGACGCTCGATCGTGTCGATCACCGTGTTCTGTCGAATGGGTTTTGCGATGTAGGCGTCCATGCCGGCATCGAGACAACGTTGCACGTCGGTTTCCATTGCGTGCGCGGTCATGGCGATAATCGGAATGTGTAAACCGGTGCCGCGTTCGCGATCGCGAATCTGTCGGGTCGCCTCTAGCCCATCCATCTCAGGCATCTCGAGATCCATCAAAATCGCGTCGAATTCCGAATCGGCGGAGAGGTCCAGTGCTTCACGGCCATCGTTTGCGATCACGACCGTGTGACCGCGACGGGTAAGCATCATCTTCGCGACCAATTGATTGGTGGCACCGTCTTCGGCCACCAGGATACGCAGTGGGGCATGCGACGAATCGGCGGCCGCCCGCGTTTCTGCATCGGCGTCCTTCACTTCTGCATCGTCGGCGACAGGAAACGATAGCGAGAAGGAGAACGTACTGCCTTGCCCCGCTTGGCTTTCAACCTGGACCGTTCCACCCATCAATTTGACAAGGCGCGAGGAGATGGCAAGTCCAAGTCCGGTCCCGCCGTAACGCCGAGTCGTCGATTTGTCTGCTTGCTCGAATTCCTCAAATATCACTTCCAGCTTCTCGCTCGGAATTCCTATTCCTGTATCCGAAACGGAAAATCGCAGCGTGACGTCTCTATCATTCTGTTTCACGAGCTCGACGCGAAGGGAAACGGAACCCTGTGCAGTGAACTTGATTGCATTGCCAACGAGATTGATGAGGATTTGGCGCAAACGAACGAAATCTGCTACGACATAGCGAGGCGTCTCGGGAGTGACGTGAGACGTGATTTCAATCGACTTCTCATTCACTCGAACTGCAAGCATACGAACCACGCCGTTGACTAGCTCTCGCACGTCACCCTGTATCGGATCCAGTTCCAGGCGTCCGGATTCGATACGCGAGAAATCGAGAATCTCGTTGAGCAGGGCAAGCAGACATTCACCCGATTCGAGAATGGTTTTGGCTTGTTCGGAACGGACTTGGTCAAGACCACCGTTGACCAAAAGATCTGCCATTCCGATGATTGCATTCATCGGTGTGCGAATTTCATGGCTCAAATTGGCGACGAATTCGCTCTTCGCGCGGCTTGCCGCCTCCGCTACTTGCTTTGCACGTTCGATCGCCTCGACCGCTGCCTTGAGTTCCGTGATATCACGTGAGATACCGAACGTTCCGACGATTCGACCGTCTTCATTACGAAGCGGAAGCTTGCTCGTTGCCACCCAGGTTTCGCTGCCGTCGGGCCAAACGGCATGTTCCTCACGTCCGATTACATCCTGACCCGACCGGATCAGTTGCAACTCGTCCGTCCGAGCGGCTTCTGCGTACTCTTCGGGAAAGTAGTCACTGTCGGTTGTGCCAACCGCTTCGGCAGCGTCCGACAATCCGAGTCGCTGGGCGTGCGCTTGGCTGACGCGAAGAAAGCGACTTTGCAAGTCCTTGAAATAGATGAAGTCGGGCAAGTTGTTTAAAAGCGATTGAAGCAGGAAGCGTTCTTGTTCCAGATTGGCTTCGGCTTCTTGATGCGCGGTCACGTCCCAAAACACGACTTCGATTCCGATGATCTTGCCGTCTTCGGTACGGATCGGCGTCTTGCGTACTTTGACGAGTCGACTGACCGGAGTCGTGCAGTTGTGCTCAATGTGCTCGACGGCGAGACCTGTCCGGATCACGTCGCGGTCATCATCCCAAAACTTCTGGGCCAGCTCTGCCGCAAACAAATCAAAATCAGTCTTGCCAATGATGTCTTGGATCGGAAGGTCTAACAATCGAGCTGTTTGTTTGTTGACGTAAGTGAATTTTCCTTCCAGGTCCTTCAGGATCACGTATAGCGGCAGTTCTTCGACAAAGGAATCACGTAACCACTCTGGGAATCCAGGGGACAATGCAACGATTGATTCGCGTGGTTGTTTAGAGTCGGTCATCGCGTGAGCCAGTTTGGACCGCCGCCTGCGAGAATGCCATTCGCCAAGCAGCGATTTTTGTCGCGTTGAGCACCGTTTCCGTTGCTGACGATCTGAGATGCACGCTTTTGACGGTTCGTTTTGAACCGATTCACTGATCGATCGCGTCAGAACTGCAATGGATTGCGTTACTGCATCGCGTGCTTCCAGTCGTACATTCCATCATACACCGGCGCGAGGCTTGCAACACGCAACTTCAATCGAAGTCCAGAGCAAATCACGGGTGTGTTCCGTTGAGGGAACGACCCACAAAAAGTTGATGTCGGCCCCATCGCAACGCGAAGGTAAGTTGCGGAATCGGTTTCTCTCGCGGAGTCGATCTAGTTCGGCTTCGATCAATGTTCGTCAAGGTTCTCTTTTTTGACGCCCCATCTTTGAAACGTCCAGTGATTCGATCCCCAAGCCTGGAGCAACGCTTTCTTGTCGAAAGCCAAAATTTCCTCCCGCAGGATCTATCAGCATTGGGTCGCCAAAGCGGCTGCTTTTCTCTTTGCCGACCGCAACCATTTTCTGTAGGTGATCGTCTGCCCAGTGCGGGTCGGTTGGGTGAAAGTAGAGATTCATGTCCATGTCCGTGTCCACGAGTCGGGGCGGTGGGCCGTCGCCTCGCGGCCTTTCCGCGTAGATGTGTCCGCCGTCAGGATGCGACATGATGATGTTGTGATGAACTTTCGATCCCGGAACCGGCACCCACTCGAAGCTGACGTAACCCCAGCGCGGTACGACGACCGGGTCCACGATGAAGTTATTGATGATGTCGTTGACTCCCTTCGAGGCGATTCCGGCTGCAAAACCCGCGTTGTGATACAGAACGTTTCCATAGATCAGCGTCTCATGTTGGTCGTCGTCGCAGCGGATGGCTGCCGGAAGCGAAGGTGCCAGATTGTCGTGGATAAAGTTGTATCGAATGATGTTTCCCGTGCCCGTTCCGGAAACATAAATGGCATTTCCATCGGAGAGCAATTGAACGGAATGTGAAATCTCGTTCGATTCAAAGAGGTTGTGGCGGGCATGGTTGTACTTTTCGCGACGACGCCAACTTTCGTAGCCACCTCGTGCTCGGTTTTTATCCGCTTGCTTGATCTCGTGCAGACGCACTGTCCTGCCGCCTTCGCCATTCAAACTTCGATCCGGAGTGACTCGAGTGGTGATCAGCACCGCGGCATAGCCACTGTGGTGCAGTTCGTTATGGACCATTCGATTGTGGCCGCTTTGCCACGCCCACAAGCCAGGTGAGTGCCAAGTGATTTCACTGAAATGGTGGATGTGGTTGTTCACAATCTCGTTGTGATGGTTGACATCTTTCGTCCCCGGACCGTATCCCGCCAGCAAGATTCCGGCTTCACCCAAGTGTGCAAATTCGCAATCAGCAATGAGGTTCCGTTGAGCGTGCAGGTCCATTCGCAATCCTGTTCCACCGGAATGGAGAAAGCGACAGTCCGATACTCGGCAGTCTTCCGCGCCGCGAAAACGGACGAGCGCCGTGGGTCGATCGAACATGTCCCAATCGTGCTGCATTCCCCAACCCAAGCGATCTTGATCACTTTTCCAAGCCCAACGGTCTGCATGCGAAAAAGTTAGCCCCGAAAAAGCAATGCTTTGAACCGGAGTATCGGTAGGGCCGTCGTAGTCGACGATCCCTTCGACACGGATCAATTCGGTTGTCGTCGGAGCCAAGATCCCACGTGGTGATCCGTCTGTGGCAGGATCTGAGGGCCACAAATAGATCTGACGCGTCTTTGTGTTGAGCACCCATTCGCCGGGCTCGTCCAAGGCTTCCAAAACATTCTCAATCCACACGGTTGAATCGTCGGGATTGTGCAGGTACCCGGGCAAAGGTGACATGTCATACGTTGCCGAAACCGACGTCTTGGCGACACCAGCGGCTTCATCGACGGAGGCAAGCGGAAGCATGTTGGTCACCCACGCTCGACCTGGCCGCAGGTGAATCTCGACGTCCGCTAAGTTGTCCCAGTTCTTCAAAGCACCGCTTGGGAAATGAAGCGTTCGTTTATCACCCGGTTTGGCGTATGCAAATCCAGAGTTTCGGGCCCGCCTTAAGCGACCATGGTTGTCGTACAGAGTATAGAACCGGTCCATCCCAGGGGGCATGTCGGCTACCCAAACTTTGCCGTTCGCCATCGCTGGGAGAGTTGATGGCGCCGCATCCAAACGTTTCCATCCGGAAATCGCCGCACCCGCACTGACAATGGGGTTTTCTCCCCGATACGCAGCGAAGGTTAAAAACGCGGGACGCGTCGTGTCGCCAGCGCCATGCTGCGGTAACGTCGCATCGTCCGCCACCGATGGCGAACCGTCACCGTGGCCAAGAACCAGGGTTTGATTCAAAGGATGACGTCCCTCACGCAGCGCGATCACCACCGGTTCATCGTAACCGCCCCGACGCATAGATCGAACGGCCTCCACCGCATCAACTATCGATCCATAGGGTTTCGCCAGACTGCCATCGGCCTGGGCATGCCCGTCGACGGACACAAAGATGTCCATAGCAAAACCTTCGCCCGGCAGGGCAAAAACCATCAACGTGAGAATCCATTGAAGAATACGCGAAAACCAGAAGGATCGAGGCTGCGTGTTCATGTTTGCTTTTCCCGGTAAGCGTACTTTTCGATTCCAACTTTTCACGGAGTGGTTTTGCGATCTACCGGGTTCCAAAAGATGGACGAGGTTTTTGTTTCCAAGTTTACATCGACGCGGCAATGCTCGAATTCCCTATGGTATGCGTAGCCGTCTTTGGTGGCCTTGCCCAAGGGTTTGCCGATCTCTTGATCAAAGTCATTGGACCAGTACATCAGTGAATCGTCGGCGGCGTAGGAGTTGTTAACGCCGCCCCAACTATAAAACGAATAGTCGTTGGCGATGATCAAGTAGCACGCGAGTGTAAAGTCGTGCGTGGTTCCAAAGTCGCCGTCCCCGGCTCCGCGGCAAAGGATGTATTTGTCAGAGGGAATGGCTAAAAGCTCGTCCATCAGCTTTACGCCTTCATCAGCGGTCTCTACCGAAGATCGAAAGAAGGCTTCGCAGAAAACGCCGTCTGCATTTGCGAGTGTACTTGCCCCAGCTGCGCACTTGGTTGAGGACTGAACGCGGTAGCCATTATAGATGACGAAACTGGATAGCCGCTTCAGGCAACTTTCGACACTTTTTAATTGACCACGCGCGTTGGCTCCCGGCGCGCCGTCGCCGAAGACGCCGTTCAAGTCGCTGTCCATGACCAACTGATCGGCCATGTTGGCCCACCAGTTTCGGGCGGTGTCGTTGGGATAGGTCCAGCGAACGGTTCCGTCACGCACTTCCTGGACCCAGTCCGGGTGCTGTGCAACCACATCTCGGACGGTGGTATAGTACCGACTGTAGGCTGTGTTGGTGCTCCAGTAGAATAGCACGCGTATGTCGGGGTTTTTCTTTAGCAGTTTCTTTGCAGTTTCGGCCGCTGCCTTTTCAGTGCTGGTCGCGCCGTAAACGTTCTTTGCATGCCGCTTTTCGATCGTGAAAATTGCGAAGTGATCCCGGATGAAATCGTACTGTTCGGGTGTGTAATCGTCATTGCGAAAGGCATGTCCGAATAGACGCACCTTCGACCAATCGCCCGGCCCGGCCGGCTGCGCATGGAGCATCCCGGGAATGAGAGTAGCCAGACCGGCGATCACGGACACCAGCCGCAACGCGTTGATCATTCTCTGTCTCATGGTTCTCGTTCCGTTTCGCTCGTGATGAACCTGTTTCTTCTTCATAGAACGCTTTTCCGCGTCGGTAAGCTTTCGATTGCCGTCGCGTTCTTTTCATCGCAGCAAACGACGCCAAGAGATTCTTAGAGCCCACCTTCCGGTTGCAACTTGACCTCGCCATCCATCGATTTTAGCTCGACGCGCAGTCCCCTTTGCCGTTGTTCTGGATTGAAGCCGAATGTCAACGTGCGGCGTCCTTTCTCTAGCCTGATCGGAGCGGCGACGTCATTGACGTGTTTGCCATCCAACCAAAGCGTCAAACCGTCGATCGAGTTTATCTCCAGTCGAGCCATACCGGCCGCTAGTACATCGACGAATCCGCGGACGAACGCTGATTCGCCGGTGGGGAAATTCTCGGGAGGCAACTCTCCGCTGACTTTGCTGTAGGCGGGCAGCCATTGGGCACTGTCGGCCGGCACATCGTCGCTTTCCGAGGCCGCGATCACTCGCCATTTGCGAATGACGGGGCGCTCGTCGTTCTTGTATTCGCCTGGCTTGCCCAACACGGAGATGAATTTGACGAGGTCGAGAAACTCGCCGCGGTCTTGCAGTTGGTCCGCAAGTCCCGTCGGCATCAGTGACTTTGCAGATTTTTCCGCTTCAATATCCTCCACATCGATTCTGATCTCTTTTCCGATTTGCGACGAGTCACTGACAAGAACTTCCTTTTCGTTTCGAAACGTCACGATGCCCGTACGGATTTTGCCACTGGCGAGCAGAAACGTCCGGGTCTCGTAGTGTTCTGCGATCGCCGCATTCGGTTCAAGGATCGACTGAACGAAGTACTTCGTCTTCGCCGCGGCTCCAACCGCTACCAGATTCGGACCAATCTCCGGACCGGCCGGACCGATCGCATGGCATCGTGTGCAGGCGACGCTGTTGCGGCGATAGATCATCTCGCCTCGCGCCGGGTCTCCAAGCTTCTCAACATCCGTGGAGAGCGCATCGATGTCCTCTTCCAACAAATCGGCACTCAGAGACTTATTTGCCATCGACGGTCGGAACATGTCGGCAAGAGAATCGGGAAGCATTCCGGTGTCGCGATGAAACCCACTGACACTCACCATCACCGCAGGGTGTATCTGATCTTTGTGAAGCTGATCGCCCAGCAGTCGTCCGCCCTTGTGATGCTGCAAAAGAGATTGGACAAGGGGAACTGGATCGGAACCCTGCGGGTCTTCGCGCAATAATCTGGCTGCCGCTTTGACGCCTTGATTCAGATTGGCTTGAGCCAGTCCTGCGGCGGCGGCGTAGCGAGTTTCCAGGTCACCTTGAGCCGCAAGTTTTGCGAGTGCTTGTTCATAGCTTGCGCCGCTAGTTGTGGCGAGCGCCACAGCAAGAGCTTGCTTGACCGCCGCACCAACGGAATCGCCCTGTAGAGCGGCAAGTTCATCGGCCCCAGCCATTCCCCAGACGCCAAGATTGCTCGCCGCGAGAACCGCAATCGTATCGTTCTTATGACCGACCAGCTGCTTCAGATCCTTCAAGCTGCGTTGAAGAGACCTCGGTGAATCTGGTCTAGCCATTTGCTGTAGCGTCTCAAGCATCGCGATTGTGGCCGCCGGTGACTCAAGCCCTTCGCCCTTGCTAACGGCGGCAACGATCGTCCGTACTTCGGCGTCCGTGCCGACTTGAATTAATTGAGTTCGGATGGTTGCGATGTCGATTTCTGTTGGCGATTTCTTTTTCAAGAATTCCGCCAGGCGACGTTCCAGGCCGATCCCCGCGCCCTGTTCGGCGAACTCACGATGAGACGGTTTCGCGAACTGCAAAGTCCCGGCCTCCAGCGCGGGGCGCCAGTACTGTTCCAATGCCTTTGTCGTCTGAGGCAGTGCCTGGTCTAGCGTCGCGTCGCCGGGATGATCCAAAGAGTGCAGCGCTGCGGCGAACAATTCCGCACTCGGGATATATCCCGCGGAAAGGACGGCTTCCATCCGCGTGCGAGGGAACGGATCGGCAGACGCTCGAGCGATCATGCCGACCGGATCGGATAGCTGGTCGTGCCAATACCGAATGATTCGTGCGCCGGCGCTGCGGGCATGGCCGTCCTTTGCCGCCATCACTCGCGTCAGGATGTCCTCGCTGACGCGCTCGACGTTTTGGCAAGCCCACATCGCTTCGACGAGATAATGATCGTAGTCTGGCGCATCGGTATCGAGCGACGCGACCCAGTTTTCAAGTGCGGCCAGAACTCTGTCCGGTTCCCGTTCGCTCAACTCTTTGCGTGCTTGATGTCGAGTCCAGGCTTCCGGGCTCTTGAGGTGTTCAATCAGTGCGTCGATCGACACACCCACAAGCTGCGGCTTCTTGGCAAGCGGTCGTTCCTTGTGAGTGATCCGCCAGATCCTACCATGCTCGTGATCGCGACGCGGATCGCGGAAGTCATGTTGCGCATGGTTGATGATGGAGTTGTACCAGTCGGCCACATAAACCGCTCCATCCGGTCCGGTCTTCACATCGACCGGACGAAAGTTCGGGTGTCTGGAACTAATCAGTGGCTCGAGCACGTTGGCGCGGAAGCCGGCACCGTCCTCGATAAACTCATAGCGAACGACCGTGCGGCTCTTGAACCGCCCCGTCAGCAACTGTCCACGAATGTCATCTCCCACATGAGTCCCCGTCGCCAAGTCACCGCCGCATTGTTTCTCGGTGCTGATGAGAGGCTTGACCCGAACCGCTTCGCCGCTGTTCCCGGTCGCCGGCGACAGATACATGATTCGGGGATTGTTCACCATGAAGGACTGTCCCCAACGATCGAACACGTGTCCCCAGGGATTGCCACCCGTCCCTCGGCAGAACATTCGCAGTTCCTGCGTGCGAGGATTGAACTGATAAACGCCACCGTTGAAATTCCGCAAGACTCCATATTGCGTTTCCACTTGAGCGTGCAGAAAGATTCCTTCCTGAAAGTAGAGCCAGCCGCCCGGACCGCGACGCCAAGCACTGATGGAATGGTGACTGTCCTCGATACCAAAGCCGGTCAGCACCAGCTCCTTCACATCCGCAACGTCGTCCCCGTCGGTATCTTTGAGGAAAAAGATGTCAGGTGATTGCCCGACATAACAACCCCCGTTGGCCAGTTCGATGCCCGTTGGCAGATAGAGACCCTCCGCGAAAACAGTCGACTTGTCGGCGACTCCGTCATCATCAGTGTCTTCCAGGATGACGATCTTGTCGTTGGCAACTTCGCCGGGCTTGAGCTGTGGGTAAGCCCACGAGCAAGCGACCCACAGCCGTCCCGCCGAGTCCCAGTGCATATGAACCGGGTTGGCGAACATCGGGTCGGCGGCGAAAAGGTTAGCCTGGTACCCCGGCAGCAGGTCGAAATTTTCCAACTGCGAATCCGGATCGTGATTGTCCATCAACGCCACGTCGGCGCCTTGAAGGTTCGCTATTTTGATGCCTCCAACATCATCGGCAGAGGTCGTTTGCGCAAGCGAGAATCCAATCAGCAACAAGCCGATCCCATTGAAAGCGTGAAGTCTTTGATTCATAAGTGTTATCGTCAATTTCAAGATGCGATTCTTGCCATGCACGTCGTTTCCCGGCGTGTTTACTGCGAAGTGAGAGAGACTCGCCATCGCCGCGTCTTAAGTTCGATCGGTTTACCAAGCGAAGAGTCAAGTTCGTTTGCAAGTCGGTTGAACTCAATCACCTCCGCAGGCAGATTCTTGCCACTCGGAGACTTGCGGCGCTCGCCGACAATGTGAACCTGGTTCAGTGCCTTCCAGCTATAGGTGAACTGCAGGTTCTTATCGTTTACGACTGCGTGAAACGCCTCGGCCGCTTTGTGAACGGGTGAATCATCAATCGCCAATCCCGCTGCCCAAGCTTCCGCGGTGGCCGTTGCGACAAGCTCCCCATCAACGGTCAACTGGTATTTCCCAGGCTTGAGGTTTTCGACGACCAGCGTGTCTCGAACGAATTCAAGTTGTGGAGGCAACTGTTGGTCGATTGGGGGACGCAGTGTTGGTGCGGACTTCTCTGTGACCTGAAAGCTGAGACCCGACGGCCCGGTTGCCAGTTCCGAGATGTCAACGCCGCGTCCATCACTCGCCTTCGTCGCCGCATCTATTCGTAGCAGCCAAGACTGACGACCTGAGAAACGATCGTCGGATCTCAATTGATCGAAGAACGTATGGCTGATCGCCCAGTACCCAAAGGCATTGAGGTGAATCCCGTTGGTGGTCAGTTGCGGTCCCTTCGGTTCATCCATCAGATAACGCGACACATCAAGCAGATTGACAAAGGGGACATCGGCATCTGTCGCTACATCTTGCATCGCTCGAGTGTACGATGCCAAATCTCGATTCCGCTCGTCCCGTCCCGGCGTCAGCTTTCCCATATCTTCGCACGCAATGGGTGACACCAAAATCAATCGCACTTCTGATTTGCCGTTGTACGTCTTGCCGGCATGCGAGGCGATCAGCGTCTTGAGCTGATTTGTGAAATCATCGAGTCCCTTCTCGCCGGCAAACGATTCTCCCATTCCGAAGCAGGCGATGATCACATCCGTCTTGTGTGCCATCAGGGTCGATTCTTCGGTCGGGAAACCCGTCGGTCGATCGCGTGCAGCCAACATATCGCCGCCCCATCCGAGGTTGCGAATCGAAACGGGATTCTCGCGAGAGTGCTGCAAGAGCATCGCCTCTAAATACCCGTGAATCCGAAGTTGATCGGCGAAGGTATTGCCGATGATGGCGATCCGATCACCAGGCCGGACTGGCGAATCCGCAATCGTCGTTGGCGCGGTGAGACAACCGATGATCAACGCGGTGCTGAGGAAGATGTTATTCATTCGTGGATTCCTACTTGTCAGCGCGTTCAATCTTCCACGTCGAAACCTTCTCGGCGGCACTTGGCAGCGGACGATCGACGGACCAATGGACCGCGTTGACCAACATTCGCACAAAAGATTCCTCACCGAAATCACCAGGATGCCCGAACGACGTTCCAAACACTTTACTGCCCCACTCATTCTCCCACGCCCAGGCGACGACGTCCGATTCATGTGGTTTCACTTCGATCGTCCCAAACGCTTTCTTCAATGTGCGTGCTTTGCCGTCGCCGGATCCGGTCACCAAGGGGACGCAGCCGTCTTGAAGACGAGTTAGATAGAGTGTCCCCGGCGACACCCAGTTCTTTTCTTTGACGTTTGTCATGATGGGGTGCTGCAACGCTTCCTCGATGACGCTGATTCGCGTCTCACTCGTCTGATGCACGATGTAGGGAGTGCCCAAAACCCGACGTCCGAAATCGTCGTTCCACGAGAACCGTCGATGGCCGTTGGGATACTTGAACGAATGACTTGCAGTCCGAAGCCCAATGACGGGTTTGCCGGACTTGAAATAGTCTTCAATCGGCTGCCACTCGTTGTCGGGCAGCTTCAAAAAACGCACGAAAAAGATTGCCAGGTCAGCGTCGGCCAAAGCTTCGATACCGGGCAGAACGTTTTCCGTCTTCTTCTCTGGATTGCCGTCTCCCATCACCACGGTCGTGCGAAACCCGAAACGCTCCAATTCCTTGGCGAAGGCAGGCATCGTCAATTCCGGCGAATAGTGCAACGTGCCGACAACAAGAACCACATGCGGTTTGTCGTCATCATTTGCAGTCGCGAATTTGGAAATCGAAATGACAAGTGTGATCGCGATCGCCAATGCGACCGCTCGTCGTAGAGCATTCATTTTACCATGCCGCCTTTTAAAACGTGTGCTGTGTCTTTCATCTCAATCTTTTTGCTGGGCATCACTGCTCTTGTTGCGGTATCCGAGCCAAGTTCCGAGGCTTGAAACAGAGTTCTTACTCCAAAGTCAGCACCCATGTGGGGTTTTCGCGTCCTTGTGGATCAGTGCGTGTGGGATGTGCGCGGCGGGGAGGCTAGCGAGCACAAGCACGACCATCCTTGATCGGAAGTTCATCGGATCAAGGTCGTTGGGGCCCCCTCCACGGTCTACTTGTCATCGAGTGCGGGAACCGTCGTTGGAACGGGATTCACTTTCGTAGTCACAGTTTGTTTAGTTCGCAGTCCAATTTTGGAAACGTCGATTGGGACAATCCCGATTTCCAGTGCGGGCGAACCCGGCTTCAATCGAAAGTCACCATTGTCCGGATCGACGAACATCGGATCGACCGACCGGCCGTTGATGTCGACGCCGTCACGTTGCAGTTTCTCCAGCGTGTCTTCGCCAAGGCTGGGGTCTGCTTTGCAAAAATACAGGTTTCGATCCGAATCGATGTCTTGCATCCGCGCAGTCACGCGCCCCCGAGTATCCTCGCCTACCTTTCCTTTTCCGGAGCCCGGTTCAGTGATGAAGGTGCAGTCGGCCAGCGACGAGTAGAAGATGTTTCGTTTGTTACTTGCCCCATTCATCGGACCCTCGACGATTTTTAGGTAGATGCCTCGGGGGGCAATCACGTCGGCGATGATGTTGTTTTCGAAGCGGTTGTTCAGCTTCAACGTCATGCCTTGCGACATGCATTTGTAGATCAGGTTTTCCGCAATCAGGGTATCCATCTGACCGCCGTCGGTCCGGATCGCGCCTTGCTTTTGCGTCGCGGCAACCAAGTGATGGACATAGTTCCGGCGAATCACGTTGCCGGATCCGGCTCCACGAATGTAGATCCCGTTTCCGTCACCCAGCTTTTCCATTGCGTGATGGATTTCGTTGTTTTCGATCAGATTGTTGCGGCTGTGCAGGTAGGCGTCCACATCACCCGGCCCCAAGTCGGTCGGCAGTTCACCGACTTCATGTCGCCGGATGGCGCGGACCTGTTCACGCATATCCGGCATCGCAAAAAAGCGGATGACGCAACCCGATACGATCAGTCCCGTGTAGTTGGTGTGATGGATGAGGTTGTTGGCGACACGATTTGCGCCGCTTTGCCAGAGAAAGATCCCTGGCGAGTGCCAATAGATTTGTCCGACATGATGGATGTGGTTGTTGTAGACGAAGTTTTTTCTATTCACGTCCTTTGTGCCGGGGCCGTATCCGCAAAGAAGAATGCCACCACCGCCCATGTGTTCGATATGGTTGCCGGAAATTTCGTTTTCTATTCCATGCAAATCCACGCGGATCGCGCCGCTTCCGCTGTGAAGAAAGTGACACTGCTCGATCGCGCACTTTTCGGCACCTCGCAGTCGAACGAGCGCGTTGTCTTTGTCCAGCATATCCCAGTCGTGCTGCAATCCCGCGTCATCCTCGGCAAGCGTGTATCTTTCACCATGCTTGAACGTGAAGCCACGAAACCGGAGGTTGCGGACGGGAACGTCGCTGGGGCCCTGTTTGTCGATCGTGCCTTCGACGCGAATCAGCTCGAAGAGTTTCGGCGCAACCACGGCCGAGTTCCCTCGTCGCCAAAGATAGACCTTCCCTTCCTTCGTATTGAGCGCCCATTCACCGGGTGCGTCGAGCTCTTCTAAAACATTCTCGACCCAGCAACCGTGTTTAACCATCCCATACGTTGCATCAACGGAGGTGCGAGCGATCCCCGCTTCTTCGTCCACCGACTCGATCGGCAGGACATTCATCATCCAGTCGCGCGTCGGGCGGACCAAAATCTCAACATCTTCGACATTGGACCAGTTCTTTAACTTGCCCTTTGGAAAATGGAGCTCACGGGCAGTGCTACTCTTCAACGGAACGAAACGTTCGGACTGCGACCGAGGCAGCATCCCTTCATCATCGTAGAGCGTGAGGAATCGATCCGATATGTTCGCTTCCCAAACGTTCCCCTGTGCTTCGTCGGGTAGACCAGCCAACTTCGCCGTCACCTTCGTCCAACCTTTGATCTCCTGCCCCGAACTGAATACCGGGGTTTCGCCAGGATAGGCGGCATAGGTGATGGTCGAGTCGCCTTGCCCAGAGTCCTGGATTCCAAACACGACCGTCTTCGTCAATTGGTAGGTTCCTCCGCGAACCAGTACGACCACGTCGGCCATTGGCCGCTTCACCAATTGTCGAACCGCGTCACGTGCCCTCCCGAGAGTCGCGAAGGGACCATCGTTTCCCGATGAGTCGGGTTTCGATAGCGTTCCCGACCACGCGTCCGACCCTTGAGGCGACACAAAGAAATCAGCGGCGTGCAATTCATCCGCCGTTGCATCGCCAATGCATGCACAAACAGTCATCAGTGCGAACAGAAAGCTCACGATTCGGTTCAAGACGTTTCTCATCACGCTATTGGTGCTTTCCAAAATTCTTGACCTGCCGCCGTGCATATTCCGTTGTCATGTGTTGAATCGATTCCAAACCCGGATCTGGATCTCCGCCGGCCTTCCGCCAATTGTGGCCAGCGTTTTTCACGATCGTCATTTCGACATTGGCACCGATGCGGTCAGCCTTTTCTTTCAAATGGATCGCATGTGGCAAGGGGATCGTCGCATCCGTATCGCCTTGCAACATCAGCAGAGGTGGACTGTCTTTTTCAATCCAAAAATACGGACTCATCTCCTCAAAGGCCTGCGGCTCTGTTGCGTAACTGGCTTCGTCGCCGGCAATCCGAGCGCCGAAACGATCGGGGGTTTTGTCCGAGAGATCCGTTTTGAAAAGATTGACATCCGTGAAGTCCGACGGGCCGTACCACGATATTCCGGCAAGGGGTCGAACATCGTAGGCAGCAAGTTCCTGATCACCAGGAAACTCGTCGGCCGATGCATACGTCAACATCTGGGCAATCTGTCCACCCGCGGAATCGCCAAAGACCACGATCCGGCCGGGATCGATTTCGTATTGTTCTTGGTGCTTCACCAAGAAACGCAGTCCGTCCATGGCGTCGGTAACGCAATCACGCATCAATACACCAGATCCCTTCTTGCAAAATCGGTAATCGACGGACACGCATACGAAGCCGCTGTCGGCCAGTTGTTGAAAAACGGGCAGCATCAGACGGTTTCCAAAGTTCAGCTTGCTCCCGGCTGCCCATCCCCCGCCGTGAACGTAATAGATGACCGGCGATTTCTCGGACCCACCGACAGTCGGCATGTAGATGTCCATCCGAAGATTCCGCTTGCCGACCTGCTTGTAGGTCACATCGCGAAAACTTTTTCCATTCCACTGGGTTTCCGCTTTGCTGGTTGAACGAACTGCATCGTCAGCGCCACATGAACCGCCGAAGATCATCGCCAGCAAAAAAATTAATGTTTGTCTCATCGGATGGTCCAGCTATTTCTTTGGCGGAGGTGGCACGCGTCCGAAGGACGGGTCGTAGACGGGAATGCCCATGCCTTGCGGTGTTTGCCAATCGGTCTTGGGCTGGTGCGTCACGTAGGCATAGTACGGAGTGGCCGTCAGATCGGGTCCAATGAAGACAGGTGCGAGTTTGGTGATTCCCTTTTTTAAGTTGACTTTGAACGTGACCTCCTTGGCTCCGTTTGGAATGTCTTGAGTTTCATCGACATCGCCGATACGCAGACGCGCCTGCTCGTAGTTAAACGCTTTGCCATAGGTGCCGTCGTTGATGCCCTTGTCAGCTTCAACCGGCCAGCGGCGCAGAGAGATTTCATAATCACCATCCCGTTCGACCTCGATCGCCCAGAACGATTCTTCCGCGACATCGCCGTTTTGAATATGGCCTTGGCTCCACGGTGGCAGCTTGTCGATCAGCCAGTCGTGCGATGAGAACGAGACGACGGGTGATCGATCGGATCCGATGACCATGTAGCTGGTCAGGTCGTGTTCCGCCGACACTTCTGTCCAGAACTTTTCGTATTCACCGCGCAAACGTTCCATCACCTCCGGATGCCCGGTGGCAACATCGGTGTCCTGCTTCGGATCCGACTTCATGTCATAAAGTTCTTCGCCGTTGACCAATCGCCAGCGGTCATCCATCACAGCGCTCTTGCGCCATTTGATCGGATCCACCACGCGCTGCGATTCAACCACCAATGCACGATCGGGCCAGTCTTTGCCATCGGTGTGCAGTAAACCTGCAATGCTACGGCCGTCAAATTCAATTTTGGGTGCCTCAAGATGGCACAGGTCGATAAACGTGGGCAGGATGTCAATGTGCGCCGTCAGACGATCGATTGTTTTTCCCGCTTCGATTTTGCCGTCGGGCCAGCGGATGATAAAGGGAACGCGGTGGCCGCCTTCATATTCTGAATTTTTCATGCCGCGCATGCCGCCATCGAAACCGCGACCATCTTTCAAGCCACCTGCGGTGCCGTTATCGGTCATGAAAACCAAGATCGTATTGTCGGCGATGCCCCTGTCATCGAGAATTTTCATCAGCTTGGCCATGTTGTCGTCGACGTTGGTGATCATGCCATAGAACTCGGCGATCGAAACCTGCGAATTTCCTTCGTAGGGATCGCTGTATTCCTCGGGGCAGAAGTACGGACTATGCGGGGCGTTGGTCGAGATATACGCAAAGAATGGCTTGTCTTTGTTGGCCTCGATGAATTTGATGCCTTCATCGAACCAAACGTCGGTACAGAAACCTTCGAAGCGTTGGTGCTTGCCGTTGACAACGTAGGTGTCGTCGAAATAGTCGTTGCCCCAGTAGTCCGGTGCTTGCCCGACGCCGCCTGCTTGATGAAAGACGCAGTGCTGAAATCCACGATCTTCGGGCCGATACGGATAGCAGTCGCCAAGGTGCCACTTGCCAAACAGAGCGGTGGCGTAGCCGTTGGCGGCAAAGACATCGGCCATGGTGGTTTCGCGGCGGCGAAGCATGTTGCGACCCTGGACGGTGTGCCACACGCCCACGCGATCGGAATAGCGGCCGGTCATCAACGCTGATCGGGTCGGCGCGCACGTTGGATCGACGTGAAAGTTGTTCAGCAACGTCCCCTGCTTGGCCAACTTGTCGATGGTCGGCGTTTTGATGGCAGGGTTACCAGTGAAGGCCACATCGCCATAGCCCTGATCATCTGTGATGACGACAATAACATTGGGTCGTTGGCCTTCGGCCGAGAAAGCCGAGGGCACAAAGACCGCAGCTAGAATTGCAATCTGAATGAAGCGTCTTAGTTGCATGAAGTTATCCGCGGTGAGGTTATTGTTGTTTGATCGTTATCGCCAAGTGATTTTGGCCTCTCTGGTTTCGGTGTTCACCCAGACGCTGGCGTGCTCAAACTCACGGGTGAACTCCCAACCATCGGGCGTGGTTCGCTGAGCTTGGCCCTTGGGCGGGCCGAGCGGTTTGTGAAATTCGGGATAATCTACCAGTGCGCCGGATGCCACCTTCCAACCCCAACTGTATAAGAAATAGGAATAAGGCTGCGCACCGATCAGATAGCAAGCCAATGCGAACTCCACCTTTTCCTTCGCATGCTCTGGCATATTCGGCTTAAGATTTCTTCGGCCTGTCCCCTCAACACCAAGGCGAAAAACCGAGGTCTTTCCCTGCTCGGCATTTCTTCGCATCTCTGCCCACTCGGCCAGCAAGCTTTCCTTGCTGGATTTTACGTTCGCATAGTTTTCAAACATGATTGCGTCGCTGACGGGATACACATATCTGGCATCCTCGCTGTAGGCATTGTTCGCAAGCAGAATTTTGTCAGGTCCTAGGCTCTTCTTCAGCGCGGCCATCATCTCACCCATGGCCTTTTGGATCTCCACACTCTTGTTTCTGCGCAGCTTCACCGAGCCGTGCATTTGATCAATGAAAGCACCATCACAGCCGGATTCGCGAACGCCCTTTGTCACGATTTCCACCCACCAGTCTCGGAAATCGGGGTTCAATACATCAAAACAAAAAGCACCAAACTGCTCTGCTAACTGCCCGGTTTTTGGGTGCGGGATCAGAAACTTCTTTAGTTCAGGTTCTTGATCAATAAGCGCTTTGGTGAAAACCTGGTTGTAAGAGGTATACGGCCATGCGTAGGCTGCGTTGAAGTAAAACAGGACCTTCACATCGGGATTGATTTTCTTGAAGGCCGCAGCCTCATGCTTTGCTCCTAATTCCGCAGCCCCAAGCGGTTTCGTCCCATGTGACTTTTCAACGCAGAGGAAACCCGTTCGCTCGGCAATGAAGCTGACCTGATTCGGAGTCAACAGCCGATTCGGGTCTCCAAACATGTAGTAGGTTGGAACGGTGTCCCAACTAAACTTGGGGAAACATGCCTGAGGCACAAACTGAATGCCATCACTGATACGCAACGACTTGTCATCTAACGAACTTGATAAATCCTCTGCCTCAACAAACGTTGACGCCGCAGCCATCGTCAAAACGACTATTTGAAATGCCCGGTAAGTTGATCCGGTTGTCATCGACTTTTCTCTGTTAGAACGATTTCAGTTGGACAGTGAATCAAGAATGATTTGCGACACCTCGTCGCCTTGGGCGCTGCGACCTTCCATCTTGTAGTGAACGTCGCCCGGTTTGGCCCACCAGATTGGTTGATTCGGCTTGGTGAAGGTGTAGAGATCGTTGATAGTGATTTCCGGGAATTTACGCATGACCTGTTCGGCCACCTTGTTGTACTTTTGCGCGTCGCCCGCGAACCGGCCCGGTTCACCTTCGGGTACGGGAGTCGTCGTTGCGAAGACCAGCTTTGCGTCGGGAGCGAGCTTCTTCAAGTAATCCACGATGTCGCCGAGATTCATTTGGTAGGTATCAAGCGAGGAAACCTGCTTCCCGTTCTTCTTGTCGAGTCTATTGCCTGAGACGTATTTGAGATCGTGTAAACCAACGTTGAAATGGATCACGTCCCAATCGAACGTCCATGGTTGATCAAGTTTTTCGTCCCTCATTGTCTCGTGCATTTTCTTCATCTTTGCGATGAATGAACCCGAGTCGCCGCCGTTGCAATGCAGCCGGTACACGTTCGCTTTGCCATTGAGCTTTTCGCGGACGCGTTGGGTGTACATGATCGAGATCGAATCGCCGTAGATTAGCACATTGGGCAAGGCCGGATCGTTTTCAACGAAAGCAAATTCGGGACGCTTGGCGGACTTTCCCGCCAGTTTGGCCCACGCCTCCTTCGCCGACTTTGATCGGCCTGTCGAACTGACTTCCGAATCGGCGGTTGCTTCCAGCGTCACTTTGACAACGGTGTCGTACTGGTTGAGTGGGTTAGCGGGGAGTGTGATTTCGAGCGAATCACCTTGCTGGGCAAAGACCGCATTTTCACCGTTCGCCAGATAAACAGCAGAGGTTGCTCCGGAGGGCAGTTCGTTGACCGTGATCGTTCCAGATTCTGGCCACTGGAGAATATGCAAGTAGAGCGTCTTGCCATCCTTGCTTGCCGATATATCGCCCCACTGCGGTCGCTGTGGCAATGGATTGCGGACGGTCCCATAGATCGATTCGCCGTTGACTTTCAGCCAGTCGCCGATCGCGCCGTATAGCCGCACTGCTTCTGGGTCGAGTCGGCCGCTGCCCATCGGGCCGTTGTTGATCAGCGCGTTTCCGCCAGCGCAAACGGTATGCACGAAACGATGAAGCATTTCTTCTTCGGTATGGTAGTAGCACTCGCCTTTGGTCTTGTAGCCAAAGGAAGAACTGACGCTGTCAGGCGACTCGACGTAGAGCGGCAATTTTCGGGTGGGGACTTCTTTGTCGCCAATCGAAACGTAGTCATAGAACGGCAGATATTGCGCCTCGATCTTTCCTTTACCACTATGGATGATGCGGGAATTGATTAGGCAGTCGGGACGATATTTCCGAACCATTTCGCTAAACAGCTTGACCCGCTGGAGATTCATGCCAACCGGAGTATCGAACCAGATCAGATCCAGTTCATAGTTCTTCACCAGCTCCTCGACCTGGGGAAGACTCTTTTTCATGATGTAGCGATCCATGTCGGGCTGAAAATCAGCCGGCAGCTCGGGATGGATATCGCTTAACTTGGCTCGCTGGTTCAGATACGGCGCATCCGGTTCATCCCAGTCCTGAGCCTGCGAATAGTAGACGCCGAACTTCAGGCCCTGGCGGTGGCAGGCCTCGCTCAGCTCTTTAATGATGTCGCGTTTGAACGGTGTGTAGTCAACAATGTTGTAGTCGCTGACCATCGATTTGAAGAGCGCGAATCCATCGTGATGTTTCGACGTGATGACAACGTAGCGGATGCCGGAATCTTTAAAGGTCTTCGCCCACTGGTCGGCATTGAACTCCACTGGATTAAACTTCGCGGCGACTTGATGGTATTCCTTAGCAGGAATCTTGGCGGATATCTGAATCCACTCGGAATAACGAAAATCCGAGCCACGGCCCTGATACTCGCCTTCCAGCGTCGAATAAACGCCAAAGTGGATGAACGCACCGAACTTCGCGTCGCGGAACCAAAGTTCCTGACGAGCTTTCGAGTCCGCAGTCTGTTCCAAGTCATCGGAAAAGCGATATTCAAAACTCGTATTCCGAGTTGGCTTTGGCTGAGAGTTCTCTTGGGCTTCATCCGCCTGGGCCGCGTGCGTACCCAGGATCACTATCAAGAGTGTTCGCAGTAAGAACTTCATTCAATTTCAGTTTTGATCGGCGTGCAGTCGTGTTGGACAAGTCTATTTCGAAGCGGCGGAAGCCATCCGTTTAGGCGTTCCCCGATACTCGTCCAATGGCGTCAGACGGATGGATTTGAGCATGGCGGTTTCGATGTTCCCTTCCAGACAGGACACGGCCACCTTGTACTTTCCGGGTGCTGGAAAATTGAGCCAGCCGATGGGGAATTCTTGGTAGTTGTGCGACGCGTTCTGTTGGTTTTGGATGTGCTCGCCTCCGACAACGTCGACACCCCAAACCAAACGCCCCTCGCCGGTATAGGTAAGGCGGACGTCGTAGTCGCCGGGCGTCAGGACATCGACTTCCCAAACCGCTTTGTCGCCCGACTTCCACTTCGTCGCTGGATAAACGCATATCCACTCTCCAAATTTTTCCATCCAGCGATGCTTCACGATCTTCGCGCCTTCGACGTTTGCAAACTCGGCAAGAATCTCCGTTCCCGTGTTTGGATCGAGCCCAAACGTAGGATCCACTTCCGGCGCATCTGCCAAATCAATCTCAATGACGGAAACCAGGTGCTCCGGCGCGGCTGGTGGAAGCTCAAGCACTTTCCACCCTTCTTCCGAGTCCCACTTGATCGGAGTGGCCTTTCCATCCTGCAGAAGTCGTACCGATTCTATTTTGGTTTTCAGTCCGGGCAGGAAGAGCTTGCCCGATTCCGGCCAGTCAAACACTGACAGGAACATTCGGTCTTCCCGAACGGTTACATCACCCCACGGCATCGCGTGCTGCCAGGGCGACGCATCGGTGCCGTAGACCACCTGTGGATATCGCCGAATCCACTCGCCAGCGTCGCGTAATGAACGGGCAGCGCGATCGGGAACGGCGCCTGTGTCGGTCGGTCCGATATTGAGCATGTACGTTCCGCCGCGACCGACGCAGGAAATCAGGCGGTGCAAAATTTCTTTGGGTGCCTTCCATCGCTGGTCGTACCACGCGTAGGCCCAAGAATCGTTGGTGGTGTCGACGCTTTCCCACATCCCTTCGATGTTGTGGTGCGGAACTTCCATGTCGCCCATGGTTTGATAGTCACCCAAATCATGTCCGGCGCGTCCGGAAACGAGAGCCTTGGGTTGATTCTTTCGCACAATGTCCACCAGCTGTTGGACGTAGTGTTTCTCCATGCCGCCGGGCGTGTCGAACCAGATCAATTCGATAGGACCGTACTGTGTCGTGAGTTCCTCGACCTGCGGCAGACACTTTTTGGTGAAGTAGTCGTCGAACGTTGCCGGATTGCCGTTTTCATCCACTTCGGGACCCTTTCGGCCACCGGGGAACGTCCAATCTTGGCTGTGGGAATAGTAAAAACCGAAACCCAGCCCGGCTTCGCGGCAGGCCGCAGAAAGTTCCTTCATCGGGTCGGTTTTCCAGGGCGTGGAATCGACAATGTTGAAGTCGCATGCTTCGGAGTGATACATCGCGAAACCGTCATGGTGTTTCGCGGTGATGACGATGTACTTCATTCCCGCGTCCTTCGCCAACTGGGCGATGGCCTTGGCGTCAAAATCGGTCGGGTTGAAGGTTCCGGCTAGCTGTTTGTAATCCTTGACAGGAATGCCGGCCATTTTTGGATCCATGATCCACTCGCCAATGCCGTAGTACGTTTTCCCGTCCACTCGGTTAGCCAACTGCGAGTACAACCCCCAATGGATGAACATCGCGTAGTTGCCCTCATCAAAGAGCTCGCCGCGCTCTGCGTTTTCAGCACGCAGCTTGACCGTGCTCTCACCCCACATCTCGTCCATGTCTGCGGAGTGTGCAGTGACCGCCATGAGCGCCGCACCAATCAATCCCAAGATGAACGCCTTCATCGCATCACTTCCTTCAATATTTAACGGACAGATTTGTTTGCCGAGTTCTGGACGATCAGAGTTTACCCGGTTCGGTGCAGCAGCAGACCCACAGAACCCGAATCCATTCGGGCGCCCGTTGAGGGATCCCGATGTCTTTAGGCTGCCTTCTTGTTAGATGGCCAGCAGTTAAGATGCTGGCGAAAATTCAGGCGGGCGTTTCTCGACCATCTGCACGGGTGTGATGTCCCAAAGACCTGTGATCATTCACCATCTTCGGCCATGTCGTTCATGGCTTGTGCTTCCATTTCCTTCAGGTTCGTTTCGTAAGTCTCAATCTCACTTGGCGAAATACCTTCCGCGATGGATTTCACTTCTGGTTCTCCACATCCCGTGAAAGAAGACACCGTGACGGATAGAAATAGCAACGCCAAAGATAAGGAGGTGGTTTTCATAAGTGTTCGCGACCTATCTGGATGAAGTGAAAGTTAAAAAATGAAACAATGAACAGTTTTCTTACGACGTTTTACAGTAATGCCACCCGGTGGCGACGAGCCACGCTCAACGCCACCGGGTGTTCTTGCATAATAGCGAGCACAACTTGGATCAGTCGTCCAGGCTGGCAATTTCCTTGTTGGCACGAGTTCCAAGTGCTCCCCACAGGCCATAGGGGCTCTCTTTGCCAGGCGCCCGAGGTCCGATGCCTGTCGCACCATTCCAAACCATGCCCGCGTTGCGGCTTCCGGCTTCAATCGAATCGGTGATGAACTTCACAGCTCCGTCACCCATCAGGACGTGAACACCACCTGAGTGCCGACTCGACATGGGTGCGGGGAACGACAGGTCTTTCGCATTGTGCCGTCCGCAATAAACATCGTTTGGTGGCAGGATGGTGATGGAATGCTCCCCAAAACCTGATCCAGGGGTTATGAAAGTCTAGAGCCAATTCCGGCGAAGGATTTTCCATGAGCAAGAAACGACGACGACATTCACCCGAACAGATCATCAAGAAGCTACGTGATGGCGTTTGAAATTGCTTTTAGTCAACAATTCCAACGCGCGAACCCGCTTGCGGGTTCGATCTTCGGGGAGCTTTTCTTCGAAATTAGTCGTAATTCCTGCGGCCATGCGATTTCTGGACAGACACTAGCTACCTGCGACTGAGGGATTTGCAGTTTGGGGATTTGCGAAGGGCGGTGCAGTGGTTAGGTTGCGTTTTGAATTCATGGAACCCACTTCGGAGAGACCTTTCGTGCAAGACGCTGACTATGCCAACGAGTTTGCCGGCTTGATTTTTGATTGCGACGGCACGCTCAGCCATTCGATGCCGCTGCACTATGTCGCGTGGCGTGACACAATGTCACGGCACGGGATCGTCTTTACCGAAGGTCGTTTCTACTCGATGGGCGGCATGCCCAGCGAGAAAATCATCACGACCTTGTCCCAGGAACAAGACGTTTCCGTCGACGCGGACGCACTGGCCGCCGAAAAGGAAGCAGCGTTTGCGAACTTGATCGACCAGTTGCCGGCGCTGGAGATCGTGGTCGACGTGGCCCGACGGCACCACGGCCGGATGCCGATGTCGGTGGCAAGCGGTGGGATTCGGCCGATCATTGATCGCCAATTGGCGAAGATGGGAATCGCGGAACTGTTTGACGCGATCGTGACCGCCGAAGACACAAAACTGCACAAGCCGGAGCCGGACGTGTTCTTGGAGGCCGCGCGTCGGATGGGTGTCGAACCGACCCAGTGCTTGGTTTTCGAAGATTCGCCGCTGGGGTTCCAGGCTGCCGAAGCGGCGGGGATGAAGTGGATCGACGTCCGTCCTTGGCATCCCAGTTAGCCTCGGCAAGGGGCTGGTAGCCTCGGATCAGGGATTGGCTTCGCTAAGACGTACTGGGCCACTGGGCAAAATCGGTGGCATCGATGCGCCGAAACCCGTCAATTTCGGGGGACTTTGCGTAGTGGTAGGCGCTGGCGGCGGCGATCAGATGACCGTCCATCCCGAACACGTCCACGACGACTCGCACGTAAAGATCGGGGAACCCGACTTGCCCTGTTCCTTCGATTTGGTCCAGAACCTCCGTCACTCGGGGCATGTCTAGACCGGCGAAGTGCCAGATTTCGCCCAGAACGCGGTCTTCGCCGGGCATCATCGCGGGATAGTCGGACCGCCCGAACAATTGCCCGCGGACCCATGCGGGCTCGATTGATATAGGTTTGGCGGGCCACATCGTGGCCCGGCACTGGCCCGTTTTGAGCGTTCCGTAGACAAAGACGTGTTGGATCATGTTGGGTTTCGGTAAGTGGGTGGGATATGTCATGATCTGGGCACACAGCCAAATTTCCGCCAGCCTCGCTTTTCCGCGATTCCACCGACCATGCCGCTCGACCCCGAATTCGTTACCGCATTATCCGAGCACTCGATCGAGTTGGACGATGCGGTTGCGGAAAAAATCCAGCACTATGTTACGGTGATGTGGCGCTGGAACGAAGACATCAACCTGACCCGTCACACGACGTGGGACTTGTTCGTCAGCCGTGACCTGCGTGATTGTTTGCAGTTGGCACCGCTGTTGGAAGCCGGCGAAGAAGTGCTGGACTTGGGCAGCGGAAACGGCATCCCGGGCATCCCGCTGGCGATTCTGCGTCCGGACATCGAAGTCTCTTTGGCCGAATCGGTCGCCAAACGAGCCAAGGTGCTTAGCGAAATCGTTGGTGAAATCGGCGTCCAAGTGACTGTCTATGGTGCTCGTGGCGAAGACCTGTTGGAGGACTTTCGTTTCACGTCGGTCGTCTCACGAGCCGTCGGCAGCATCGCCAAGTTCTGTCGTTGGATCGAAGAACGCTGGATGAACGTCGATCGGCTGCTGTTGATCAAGGGTCCCAAGTGGTTGGAAGAACGCGGCGAGGCGCGGCACCTTGGCGTTTTGGCGAACCTTCAACTTCGCAAAGTGGCGGCTTATCCGCTTGGCGATGCCGAAGAATCCGAAGGCGTGATCTTGCAAATCTGGCCCAAAGAATCGACACGCTACCAAGAGTAGCATTCCAGGCCGTCGCGATCACTGGGCTACTACCGTTTCCAGGGATGTTTATACTCCCAGATTCACTCACTTCCGCACACAAAACTTCTTGACGAAATGTCGGACTACAACCTTACCCACCTCAAGCAACTGGAAGCGGAATCGATCCACATCATGCGCGAGGTGATCACCGAGTTCAAAAAACCGGTGATGCTTTATAGCATCGGGAAAGACTCCGCCGTCCTGGTCCACTTGGCACTGAAGGCGTTCTATCCCGCCAAACCGCCGTTCCCCTTGTTGCACGTGGATACGACGTACAAGTTTCGCGAGATGATCGATTTTCGCGAAAACTACGCTCGCAAAGAACTGGGCTTAGACCTGTTGGTACACATCAACCACGAAGGCTTGAAACTAGGAATCAAGCCGTGGGAAGATAGTGAACGGCACACCGAAATCATGAAGACCGATTCGTTGAAAGCCGCGCTGGACAAGTACCAGTTCGACGCCGCTTTCGGTGGTGCCCGTCGTGACGAAGAAAAGAGTCGTGCCAAAGAACGCGTGTTCAGCTTCCGCGACAAGTCGCACCGTTGGGACCCCAAGAACCAACGGCCCGAACTGTGGAACGTCTACAACGGTCGCGTGAACAAAGGCGAATCGATCCGCGTGTTCCCGATGAGCAACTGGACCGAGTTAGATGTTTGGCAATACATCCACTTGGAAAGCATCCCCATCGTGCCGTTGTACTTGTCGGCGCCGCGCCGGGTGGTCAATCGTAACGGCGTGTTGTTGATGCGAGACGATGACCGGATGCCGCTGCTGCCGGGTGAGAAAGAAGAAACCAAGATGGTTCGTTTCCGTACTCTCGGTTGCTATCCGTTGTCGGGCGCCGTCGAAAGCGAAGCGACCACGTTGCCCGAAGTGATCCAGGAAATGTTGTTGGCCACCACCAGCGAGCGCCAGGGACGAATCATCGACCAAGACGAAGGCGGCGCAGGTATGGAAGAGAAAAAACGACGAGGATACTTTTGAGGAAACAGGTTACAGGCGACAGGTCACAGCAATGACGATGTCGCCGATGCCTTTTTCCTGTTACCTGCCACCTGATCCCTGATACCTACTTCTCCCCATGTCACACAAATCTGACCTGATCGCGACCGACATCGACGCTTACTTGAAGCAGCATGAGCAGAAGCAATTGCTTCGTTTCATCACCTGCGGCAGCGTCGACGATGGCAAGAGTACGCTGATCGGTCGCTTGCTGTATGACAGCAAGATGGTTTACGAAGACCATTTGACGCAATTGGAAGTCGACTCGAAACTGGTCGGCACGACCGGCGGCAAGATCGACACCGCGCTGCTGATGGACGGCTTGAAGGCCGAACGGGAACAAGGCATCACGATCGACGTCGCGTATCGCTACTTCAGCACCGCGAAACGCAAATTCATCATCGCCGACACTCCCGGCCACGAGCAATACACTCGCAATATGGCGACAGGTGCTTCGTCGGCCGACTTGGCCGTCATTTTGATCGATGCGCGGCGCGATCACGGCGTGCTGACTCAAACGAAACGGCACTCGTTCATCGTGTCGCTGCTTGGCATTCGCCACGTGGTCGTTGCGATCAACAAGATGGACTTGGTCGACTTCAGCGAAGAACGGTTCGAAGAAATTTGCGATGACTATCGAGCCTTTGCGACTCGATTGGATTTGCCCGACTTACACTTCATCCCGATTAGCGCTTTGGACGGGGACAACGTCGTCGATCGCAGCGAGAAGATGCCGTGGTATAGCGGCAGCACGCTGATGAACTTTTTGGAAAACGTCTACATCGGCAGCGACCGGAACCTGCAAGATTTCCGCATGCCGGTCCAGTACGTCAATCGCCCCGACCTGAACTTCCGCGGCTTCTGTGGCACGATCTCGTCGGGCATCATTCGGGCCGGCGAAGAGGTCATGATCCTGCCCAGTGGCCAGAAGTCGAAAGTCAAGCGGATCGTCACGTTCGACGGTGATATCGAAGAAGCATTCGCGCCGCTATCGATCACGTTGACGCTGGCTGATGAAGTGGATGCAAGCCGTGGCGACATGTTCGTCAAACCGGGCAACCTGCCGCGATCGAAGTCCGACTTCGACGCCATGTTGGTGTGGATGAATGCCGATGCGATGGTGCCGGGCAAGACCTATCTGGTCAAACACACCACGCAAACGCTGCCGGGAACCATCGAAACATTGAAATACCGAGTCGATGTCAACACATTGCATCGCAGTCCCGCGCCGACGCTGGAATTGAACGAAATCGGTCGTGTCAGCGTTTCGCTGTCCGCGCCGATCCACTTGGACCCCTACCGCCGCAACCGCGGCACGGGTGCTTTCATCGTTGTCGACCGAATCACCAACGCGACCGTCGCCGCGGGCATGATTTTGGATAAATCGGGCGACGCCAAAACGAAAACGGTCTGGGATGACGAACAATCGGCGGACGACGGTACCCCAGTCGAAGTTTCGCAAGTCTCAACCGACGAGCGTTCCGCCCGGTTCGGACAAAAACCGGCAACGGTCTTGTTGACGGGGCTGACGGGCAGCGGCAAGACCGCGATCGGATTGGCCGTCGAACGAAAACTGTTTGACCAAGGGCGTGCAGTCGCGATGATCGATGGCGAAGCCGTTCGACGAGGGCTGAGCCGCGACCTTGGGTTCACTGCAGACGATCGTAGCGAAAACCTTCGACGCAGCGGCCACCTGGCTCACGCGCTGAACGACGCCGGCCTGATTTGCATCGCTTCATTTGTCGCACCATCAGCCGACGTACGGCAAAAGGTCGCCAAGCTGATCGGCGACGACCGATTCTTGATTGTCCACGTAGCGACGCCCGTCGAAGTTTGTCGCCAACGGGATACGAAGGGCCAGTATGCGAAGGCGGATGCTGGCGAGTTGCCGAATTTCCCTGGCGTCACGGCACCCTACGAAGCACCCGCGGATCCTGATTTGACGCTCGATACGTCGTCGAGATCGGTCGATCAGTGTGCCGAGGCGGTGATCGAACTGCTGCGTTCCAAATCGATGGTGAAGTAGAGGAAAAGATTTCGCGCTACGTGTGGGCGTCGGCGGGTTCTTTGTTGGTAGATTCGTCCAACAAGGAAACTTCTGATGAGCAAGCGTATTTCCAAGAGCGTACTGGATCCCATCGTGGGCCCTCGCCTTTCCGCCTTGTACACCCATTTGCCGATTCCACGATGGTTCCCGCCCGAAGGAATCGTTGCGATCGGCCACGGATTCGCGATCCTGGGCGCCGTCGGGCTGGCGGTATCGACCACGTACTGGTGGGGCGGATTAGTAGCCTCGGTGGGCGTCGTCGGGAACCATTTCGCCGACTGTATCGATGGCCGGCATGCACGAACCACGGGCCAATGTCGAAACGGTGGCGAACTGTTGGACCACTTCACCGACCCGCTCTCGTTCACCTATTGGATGGTCGGTCTAGCGGTTGCGTGTGGACGTCTGGATCTGGGTTTGGTGGCTGTGATCGTGTTGATGGCGATGGCCGTGCTGACGAATCTGCGTGCGAAGTTGACGGGCGAATTCACGTTGGCATCGTTTGGCCCGACGGAATTCAAGGCGCTGCTGGTTGGACTTGGCGCGTTGATGGCGGCCGTGATGGCGACCATCGGTGCGGCGATGGCGACAGGCGTTTCGTTGGTTGCCTTGTCGGCGCTATGCGGACTGGGCTTGTTCCTGCTGCCGATCCAGTTGATCCAGTCGATTCGCGAGGTCAACCGCTGCGGAAGCGAACCGGACACGAGTGAGTGGGAAACCACTCGCGCCGCGTCTTGAGCGCTACGCAGCAACGAAGTTGATCGCTAAGACTTTCCGTAGCGAATGGTTTTGGCGATGGCGTTTGCAAGTCTTGCGGCGGCGCGAGTTGGATTGATCGGATCCGTGGATTCGATCTCCGGTGACTCCGGTGCATTGATTGACTTTAGGATCAAGCACGTATTGTCACACAACTGGTTCGCCGAAAGCAGCTTGGCCGTCCCTGGGCCGGGGACCACGATCGTATCGGTCGGATGCAAGAAATTTTGCCAGTGGCTTCGAAATTGGTCCAGCGTTACCGCCGAACCGATTTGCGATGGGGAAAGCTGCAGACGATCGGCGAAGTAGGCGTCGTGCAAACAGTCGTTGTCGATCACCATCTCGAAAGTCTCGCCGCTGACCATCCGCTGGGCGACCCAGTAGACAGGTCGCGGCGGTTCACCCTTGGGAGGTGGTGGAGCATCAGAGCGATAGTCGCCTTGTTGCTGTTCGCCGTAAGCAACGACGACGTCGGATTGGTCGCCCAACAGCAAGCGGGGCACGTTAGCTGCGCCAGGCGTGCGGCGTTGGTTGGCTCGCCAATTGGATTTGGGACACTGCAATTGTTGGTCGACCATGCCGTTGAATGCTTGCATCAACGCGGACAACTGTTCGGACAAGCCCAGCGTATCGGGCTCGTTCTCGGCCAGCGCCGCGATCACCGCTTCCAGCGTCGAAAGAGCATGGTCGTTGGGTTCGCGCCGAATTCGATAATTGCCTGGTTTCGGAGGCGCAAGTCGAACTTGGCGAAGTTGTTGCAGTCGCGGGATGTCACGCATTAGCGTTTTGGTGTGGTGCCAAGTACCATCGAGCACCACCAACTGACTCGGCCGTAACTCGGGCGCTAGTTCCATCAACAACGGTGCTTCGTCCGTCGGGTAAAGGAGCGCCGCGTCGGGCGCAAGCGTGATGTCGCCCAATCGCCGGGCCAGCGCATCGTTGTGATCCACCATCAGACGACAACGATCCAGCGCCATGTCGACGATGCGTGCCGTGTTGAAGGGATGCTCACGCTCGCGTCGATGCTGCAAGATCAGAACATCAGTTCGATTGTTGACGCGCGGCACCGACGCACAGTAGCAACGATCGGCGGGCCGAAAACAACGAACACAGCGTGCCGCAAACTCAGTCGTTGGTTCAGCCGCGTTCACGCGCCGGAAGCCGCGACAACAGCATCAATCGGTTCGACGTCGACGTTAACGCGAAGCGAGGTCGTTCCACCGCCAAGCACAACGCCCCGCATGGGACTGACGTCGCCATAATCGCGGCCGATGCAAATCGGGATGTGTTGGGTTCCGGCAAAGCAGGCATTGGTAGGATCGCAGGCGACCCAGCCATGACCTTTGCCGGCGTAGACACTCAACCATGCATGGGATTCGTCAGCGCCAACCATGCGTTCGGTGCCGGCGGGCGGAATCGTTCGCAGATAGCCGCTGACATAGCGAGACGGTAAACCCAACGATCGCAGACAAGCGATCTGGATATGGGCGAAGTCCTGGCAAACGCCGGCGCGCAGGCCGAACGACTTTTCGGTCGGCGTGTTCACGTCGGTCAGGACGGTGTTGTATTCAAAATCATCGTGAATTCGCCGCGTTAGGTCCTCGGTCGCAGCGAACAAGCCACGTCCGGGGGTGAACGATTTTTTCGCGTACGACGCGAACACGTCGGAGGCTGTGATGCGAGGCGAATTGAAACGATATTCCAGCACCCGAAGCGGTAGCGTCAACGCGGTACGGGATTGCTCGACCACCGTTTCCCAAGGCATATCGCCTTCAAAAAACGACTCTCCGTTTTGCTTCGTCGCGAGCGGCAACGCGATCGGCTCCACCGATACGTTGCTTGATGCGGTCACTTTCAATTCGCGATGCAGTGACTCAATCGCGAACGAGTAGACCTGGTTGCCGAAATAGTCTTTGTGTTCGAACGTATTGTCAGGCTTGGGATAGATCGACACAGATGACGTATGCACGACGACGCGACCGCTCGAGCGGGGCTGCATCCGCAATTGATTTTGGCAAATCGCCACCGCCTCGGAGTACGTATAGTGCGTACGGTGAGTGATTCGATAGCGGGCGGGCAGATTGTAAACGTTTGTATCGATGGGAACGCGCCTAGGCTTCTTTGGGGAAAACGCCGGGTAGGCCTGCTGTGACCCCCGTCAATGTTTGCGTCGCGCCGGTATGAATCAAGTATCGGGCCGCAATCGCATTCGACAATTCGGGCAGACGTTGGATCAACCGATCGAGGAGCTGTTCCAAATGTACTCTTCGCGCACTTTCATCTTCCCCGGACAAAACATTGGGATCTGCCATTTGCAAATGGTGTCTCAATTCCAAGGCAATCTTTTCGTCAATGCCCAGCCCGACCGGGCGAGACTGTTCGGGCAATTGTGCGAACACTCTCGCGATCTCGTCAAGTTGAAACCGGATCGAGCGAGGGTTCGATTCGTCGGTCACCAACAGATCGAGCGTGGGGGCGACGCGAACCAGATTCAAGTATCGTGATCGATACGTCATAAGCGAATCCGACGTTTCCAGCACGGCTTCGCATACCGCGCGAACCCCTTCGCCAACGGGCACTAAGGTTGCTGATAATAACTCGGCCGTTTGATACGCGCGCTCCAAGCGGCGTCCCAACTCCAAGAACTGCCACGCATGCGTTCGCGTGAAACTTTCGCCAAGCACACCGGCGAACGCCAGCAGGTCAACGATCAATCCGTTCATTCGCTCGATCAGCCGGCCAATGTTTCGGTCTGCCAATGGAGCATTCAAATCGGACGACGCATGTTGGATGATCCGATAGGCGTCGATCGACAATCGATCGCGGACGACCGACGCATTATGCACGACCGATCGAATGGTGCTTTGCAAGCCGCGACTCTGGCTCGAGTCCAGCACGGACGCAGGCAAGATGTCTTCGAGCTTCGGCATCGAGACTTCCAGCGGCGCGATCGCATAATCGGGCTCGATCTGTCCAATCGCAGCCAGCGCGGCAATCAAACGCGGCAATTCCGGCAGGTCATCGAGTTCGTTCTCGCTGGCCAATCGCGTCAGCGTCGTTCGCAGTAATCTTGCGATCGCTTCGCCCCGTTCGGCGTACCGCCCCAACCAAAACAGGTGCTCGGCCACACGACTGGGCAACTCATCGCCCGATCGCTTCAGAGCGACTTTCGCATCGGGCGCCGGCAGCAGCGTTGTTTCGTTGTCGACGGGATGTTCGTTCGCGATCCAGCAATCCTGGGTCAACAAACCGCTGACCGGTGACCGACCGAGCACGTTTTCGACGGGACTGAGCCGCGTCAAAGCACCGGGCAAGACCTCGACAGTTTTGGACGTTTGCAACTGGAAGCAGCGTATAGCCACATGCCAAGGTCGCCACGCTCCGTTATCCCAAACCGGCGTTGTGCTGTGCGGTAAACGTTCCTGAGCGACGTATTCGCGGGGGCGAGCTTTGAGTGTAGCGACCAGTTCGTTTTTCGCTTCGGGCGATAGGTCGGCGACGATCACCGGCGCTGCCTCGGTAACGACAAAGGCATTGCGGACCGTCAGCGAATCCAAGTTCGCTAACACATGGCTAAGCTCTTTTGCACCGCCGCACCAGTACGTGGCAACCGACGGCAACTGCAGTTCTTCGTCCAACAAAAACTTACTCGCACCGGCCAAGAACGGCATCAGCGCGGGCACTTCGGCCATGACGCTGCCGATGGCATTGGCGACGGCTAGCTTGCCTTCGCGAACGGCTCCCAATAGCCCCGAGACACCTTCGGATGAATGCGACATCAATTCCAACGGGTCGCACTTTCGATCCGACACATGGCGCCACAGCACTTCGATCGGCAACAAACCGCCCAACGTTTTCAGATTCAGTCGACCACCGCGAACGGCCAAGTCAGTGCCCTGAACCAACGTCACTCCGAGATAGCGGGCCAGGTAAGCGTCTTCGAATTCGCGGTAACTGTCTTCGCCCGGCGTCAGCAATGCGACGCGAGGATTTTCTCGCATCGCCGGCGCGAGCGATCGCAGGTGGTCGCGCAGCGATTCGAAAAAGTGAGCCAACCGGCGGGTGTTGCATTGACGCACCAGATTCGGATAAACGCGGCTGGTGATGATGCGGTTTTCCAACAAATATCCCAGCCCGCTTGGCGCTCTCGTGCGATCGCCGAGCACCCACCAGGAACCGTCGGCCGCACGTGCCATATCGGTGGCGGTAATGTGAAGTCGTTTGCCACCGAAGCTGGGCAGGCCGTGATAAGCACGTTGGAAAATCGGGTTGGCCGCAAGCAGCTCTGCTGGAACGATTCGTTCTTTGATCAAGCGTTGGCGGCCGAGCAGATCCTTCAAAAGGGCTTCCAACAATCGCGTCCGCTGCGCCAGACCGGATTCGACGGTCGCCCACGAGTTGGCGTCGATCACCAGCGGTACCGGTGACAGTTGCCAAGGTCGATTCTGCCGGCCGTCGCTTTCGTTTTCGACAAGGAACGTTGTACCGTTCTCTTTGAGCATTTGGTCGATCGTCGCCTTCCGCTCGCTCATCCCATCGACGCCGAGTTGGTCGACTTGCTTCGACAATAGACTCCAGGCCGGACGGATTTTTCCGTCCGAAGTCATGCATTCGTCGTATCGGTTCGCCAACGGCTGATAATTGCTGAGCGAGCTGATCATGGAAACGGTAGAGTTCAAAACTCGCGAACCTCGGCGCATACAGAATAAATGGAACTTTGAGCGTTGGTTATATCTCAGCCGTCCCGCTTTGGCACGCCCGCATGCTGGGCCCGAGCCCTTCACGCAGTTAGTCTTGAACAGCGTTCCGCCTTTGACGAGTTTAGCGATGCCTGATGACGAATTTCTGATCGTGCAGTCCCCCACCGGACCGGCGATCACCCGGCTGCGAGACGATTTGCGAATCCTAGCTGACGAATCGGCATCGGCCCACGCATGGCCGCAAGCGTCGCTTCAGTTGTGCGGCCGGGCGGGCGTCTACCGTTGGTTCTTGCCCAAAAATGCGGGTGGGTTGGGATGGAGCGACGAGGACCTGATTCGCGGCTACATCCGATTGGCGGAAGCGGATTTGACGACCGCGTTTGTGATCACGCAATTCATGGGTGCGCTCCGACGAATATCGGCAAGTGGCAATGCCAGCATGATCGATCGCTGGATCAGTGATTTGGCCAGCGGAGAAAAATTCGCGACCGTCGGCATCAGCCATCTGACGACCAGCAGTCGCCACTTGGCGACCCCCATCCTGGCCGCGCAAGCAACGGCCGATGGGTATCGCCTTGATGGGGTTTCACCTTGGGTCACGGGCGCACCTTACGCGGATGTGTTTGTGATCGGTGCAACGCTTTCGGATGGGCGTGAAATCTTGGCGGCCGTGCCGTCGGATATGCAGGGAGTGAGCACCGGTGATGGCGTGAACCTGATCGCGCTATCGGGAAGCTGTACCGATCAAGTTCGGTTCGACAATGTTTGCATCCAACGCGACGATGTCCTTGTCGGCCCAGTCACGAATGTGTTGAGCAGCCAAAGCGGCGGCGCGGGCGGGTTGCAGACGTCAGCGCTGGCGGTGGGGCTGTCGCGAGCGGCGAGTAAGTTATTGGCTGACGAAGCGTCACGCCGACCCGACCTGCGCGAAGCAAGCGATGAGTTGACCCGGGAGGTTGATCAATCGGAGGCATCGCTGCTGCGCGCAGGTCGGGGTGAAGTTTCGTTGTCGGATTGCGACCCCGCAAAAATTCGCGGTGACGCAAACCGTTTGGCTTTGCGATCAACGCAAGCGGCGTTGACCGCAGCCAAGGGAGCCGGTTTCGTCGACGGGCACTTGGCCGGACGACTCTGCAAACAGGCTATGTTCTTTTTGGTTTGGAGTTGCCCGGCACCCGTCGCGAACGCACACATTTGTGAGTTCGCGAAAGGGACCGTTACATAGTTTTAGCATAGTCTTAGCGTAGGCTTCCAACCTGCGATCGCCTGGCTCAATGGATTGGCAGGCAAGATGCCTTCCCCACGTTTGTGATCTGGTTTACCGATCCGTGCCGAGCGTCTGCAATGCGATTCGCGGTGCCGTCGCTTCGCTGAAGGCCATTCCGATCCAACCGCCACGCAGTTCCAACTGGCTTACTGCGAGACCTTTCATTGATGGGTGTTGGGTCATCATGGGCAACGTCAACGGCAGCGGGCGGCTTTGCGCGAGTACCTTGTTGAAGATCGCTCGCACCGGCAAGCGTTCACGCATCGACATTCCCGGTCCACTGATTCGCAGGTGCCCTTCGCGGACGAGCGACGCTTCCAAACCGTTGACTTGGGGCGTGAATGCGGCACGAACGATGAACTGGGTCAAGTCGACTCGCGAGCCTTGGTTCAATCGAACGATCCGCATCGTCACCCACAACTGGCCGTCTTCGATTTCGACGGTGATCGGTCGCGTCCGAGCAAACTGGATCGTGACGCCTTCGGGCATGTCATCGGGCATCGTAAGCTCTTGCCCGAACAGGGTAGCGGCCTGACTCAGTACTTCCTCGATTGCCGTCGGTTTGTCCCTTGGCACCAATTGTTCCAACGTGTTGTTGATGGCCGACTGGTGAACTTGCAAACTCATCAGACTCGACTGTGGCGCCCGTGGACGCGGAGTGAACGCAGCCAGCTGCCAGTCGCCCGCCAAACGATAGCGGGCCAACAATCGCTCGTTGGTCGTTTGCATGTCGATCACTTGGGGATCGAGTTGCAATTTGCCCAAAGGCCCCAGAACCAAGGACGACAATTGTGCCGACGCGGCGCCGACTTGTTCGTTCAACCGAGTCTGGATTTCTGAGCTGACTTCCGTTTTGATCTTTCGGTTCGCCAAGCGATTCGACATCGGCGACGCTTGATCATAGCGAGACTCGGCGATCGAGCGAACAAGCGTCCCAACCAAAGGCCAACTGTCATAGTCGGATCGAACGCCTCGCAATCGGGTATTGCCTTGGACGTCCACCGATACGTTGCCCGTCCGAACACCATCACTTGATACTTCGATCGGTGTCGCGGCGACGAAACTCGACGAACCGGTCGTCCGTAGCGCGACGGGTCCGTTGAATCCGGTCGATCGTGTCGTCACATTTCCAAGCGTCTGCAATTGCATCGCCCATCGATCTGCTGCGGGCGTCAGTTGGATCGCTAAGTTGCTGCTGATGTCACTGGTACCGCGAACGCGCGTTCCCAACATCGTCGTGTTCAGCGGAACACTCTTGGGATCGATCGTCGGCAGCATTCGGTTCAGCATCGTTTGGCTGATCGCGATTCGAACGTTCGCATTGCGGTAGTACGATTCCAGCGACGAAGCAATTTCAACGGCTTGAGGATTGTCGGCATAGCGAAGCGTTTGAACGGCGTCTGCGATCTCGATAGCCGCCATGTCGAGTGCGTCGCTTTCTTGACGTTCGATCTGGTCCATCAAGTCGGCGTAATCCACGGCGCCGCGGGCCCAAGGACGGATCACGCTGGCCAATGTTCGCACCGACGCGCGGTCCAACCACTGTAAATGGTCTTCCTGCAACGCGTGCCAACTCAAACGCGACAGCAACCGTTGTGCGACGATCGATCGCTCTTCGCGGCGAGCGACTTCACGAAATTGGGAATTGGCCGCCGTTTGGATTTCGTCTAGCAACAGGTACGCCGCCCAGCCATCTTCGTCGCCAGTTTCCGTCAATTCGTTGCGGACGATTTCAACAGCGGCGAGAACTTCCTCGGTGGATACCGACGCCGGCTTCGCATCGGAGACTTGATCAGAGACCATCCAAGTGGACTGGCTGTTTCGGGTGACTTCCCAAACCGGCCGCCACACGCGAAGCCGACGGTTGAGCGCGTGAACGGCTTGCAACCACTTCGTTTGCTGGTCCCGATCGTCCAAACGCTCGGCTGCGATTTCGCCCGAACGAGCGACAAGATCCAGTTCGGCCAACACATCGCCGGCTTCGGCGTCACCCAAGCGATGAAGCGATCTCAGTTGGCCGAGCGCCGACTGGACTTGTTGCGACCAGTCCGCGATCTGCGGATCGACCGTCGATGCTGTCAACGATTGCAATTGATTGTCTAGCTGCGATGTCACCGGCCAACCGGCGGGCCAATCGCTGGCCGACTTCTTTGTCAGTTGATCCGACCGTACGCTCATTTTGATTTGCGGCAGGTCGGTGACGTAGGACTGTTCTTCTTCATCACCTGCGAACAATGTCTCCAACACAGGCTTTTCGATCCGCGCCGGTTTCGCCAAGACGCGATTCGATTCGGGCAGACTCGATTTCCGAGCCGCCACTTTCGGCTGCGGCTTCTCGGCAACTGGCGTCGCGACGGTGATGGCATTCGGCTTGATGGCGGCGGGCGTCAACTCAAACGTATCGGCCCCGACGGTTTCCTCGACGCTCCCCACTGCGTTTGCTTCGACGGGCGCCGTTTGAATGACGCGACTGCGATTTCGCAAGCTTTGCAGAGTCCGGGTGCTCATGGGAACGTCGCTGACGATGCACGTACCGCTGGCAACGTCGAAACGCGATGCGGCTTCATCGTGAAGCTGACGTGCGAGTCCGGCCAATTCTTGCTTCGGATCGCGGACGGGCGCCAACAGAAACAATCGTTCGCCTTCGCCAAACACGCTGGCGACGCGTGCAGGCAACCGAACGCCACGCGATCCGTACTCGCTACGATCGGCGAGCGATCCCGAACTCAGCGACATCAGGTTTGCGCTCGGCTGTGTCGACGGCCCGGTCGGTTCAAGCGGCGTGATGTCGGCGGACGACAAGGACGCGGACGAGAGGCACTTCCCTGACGGCTTCGACGCCGAACGCTTTGCACTCTTCGTCCAGGCAGCAACCGATTGGCGAAACGCAGCGACTCGCACGGACGCCATCGACTGCGCCGGAGCTTGCGACGCCGTCGTGGGATGCAGCGATTGATACACCGGTACTTGGATTCCGATCCAAGCGGCGGCTGTAATGGTGGCTGATGCAGCGGCAGGCCACAGCAGTAGCGATCTTTTGACTTCCTTGCGCATCCCTCAGTCTCTTCCATGCTGGCGTTAACGTTTACGCAGGCGACAAACCCCGACCCTCCGGACTTGACGCAGACGTGTACCAAGCTGATCGACCGAGCCAGGCGGAAATGTCCACTATCCCCTGTCGAGTTCCCCCAAACGCAAAAGGCGACGATACCGGCATAATCAGCGCATTCCCAACCGACGCCCCGAGCGACTCAAGCGAAACCATCCTGTCCTCCATTCCAAGCGACGGGCGAGCGGATTACCCTTGGGGCATGAAAAAAGAACTCATCGGAAAGGTCTACGTCGCGGGTCACCGCGGAATGGTCGGGTCGGCGCTATGCCGACGGCTTGCGGATGAACCGTGCGAAGTGATCACGGCCGACCGTGGGACTTTGGATCTGTGCGATTCGGACGCGACGCTGGCGTTTTTCAACCAGCATCGCCCTTCCACCGTTATTTTTGCCGCTGCCAAGGTTGGTGGGATTGTTGCTAACAACACGTACCCGGTTGAGTTTCTGTCCCAGAACGTGACCATGGCGATGTCGGCCATCAACGCGGCGTATGCAGCCGGTGTCCGGCGATTCTTGTTTCTGGGCAGCACGTGCATCTATCCCCGCGATTGCCCGCAACCGATCCGCGAAGAATCGCTGCTGACGGGCCCGTTGGAACCCACCAACGAAGCCTATGCGTTGGCAAAAATTTCGGGTCTGAAGCTTTGCCAGTATTATCGTCGCCAGCAGGGCGTGATGTTCCACAGCGCGATGCCGACCAACCTGTACGGCCCCGGCGACAACTATCATCCAGAACACAGTCATGTTTTACCGGCGTTGATTCGTCGTTTCCACGAAGCGGCCGTCGAATCGGCGCCGTCGGTTACCATTTGGGGAACGGGTTCACCACGACGCGAGTTTCTGTTTGTCGACGACTTGGCCGACGCGCTGGTACACCTGTGCATGAACGACGACCCACCGGATTGGGTCAATGTTGGCACCGGAGTTGACCATACCATTTTTGAAGTCGCCCAAATGGTCGCCGATACCGTCGGCTATCGAGGCAAAGTCGTCACCGATCCGACGCGGCCCGATGGCACGCCCGTAAAATGCACCGATGCGACTCGCTTGCATTCGACGGGCTGGAAACACAAAGTATCTCTCGCCGACGGACTCAAACGAACGTACCAGAGTTTCCTGTCTGAAAACAAAGCCGGCGACCTACGGTCGGTTTAAGAATCTCATTCAATCACGTTACCACGAAGCAGCCACCAACCTACTTTCCCAATCATGACCAAATCAGCGTTGATCACCGGAATCACCGGCCAAGACGGCAGCTATCTGACGGAACTGTTGCTCGATAAGGGCTATGAAGTTCATGGACTGGTACGACGCAGCAGCACGTTTTCGACCGAACGGATCGACCACCTTTATCAAGACGTTCACACCGAATCGCGATTGCGTTTGCACTATGGCGATTTGACGGACGGTCAAGCGCTGACGAATTTGGTTCTGGAAATCGAGCCGGACGAGATCTACAACCTCGGCGCTCAAAGCCACGTTCGTGTTTCCTACGATCAACCGAATTACACGCTGCAAACCGTTGGCGTCGGCGCTCTGAATGTATTGGAAGCGGCCCGGTTGTTGAACAAAAACAAGGAAGTGAAGGTCTACCAAGCCAGTAGCAGTGAAATGTATGGCGATGTTTTGGAAACGCCGCAGAAAGAAACGACTCCTTTCAACCCGCAATCGCCTTATGCATGTGCGAAAGTGTATGCCTATCACCAAACGGTGAACTATCGGCGCGGTTACGATCTGTTCGCCAGCAATGGAATTTTGTTCAACCACGAATCTGAACGGCGGGGTGAGACCTTCGTGACTCGCAAGATCACGCGTGCGGCCGGACGAATCAAAGTCGGTCTGCAGGAAAAACTGTACCTCGGCAATCTGGACGCGAAACGCGACTGGGGTTACGCCAAAGATTACGTCGAAGGCATGTGGCGGATTCTTCAGCACAGCGAAGCTGATGATTTTGTGCTGGCGACCGGTCGCACGGAATCGGTGCGAGATTTCTGTCGCCTGGTGTTCGAGCAACTGGGACTCAACTACGAAGACCACGTCGAAATTGATCCTCGATACTTCCGCCCCGCCGAAGTCGATCTGTTGCTTGGCGACGCGTCGAAGGCCAAGGACAAACTGGGCTGGGTGGCGACGACGGATTTAGAAGAACTCGCGCGCATCATGACGCAGCACGACTTGGAACTGGCCCAACGCGAATCGCACGCGAAGACGTTCGTGCCGAACTGAGCCTGTGCCGTCTCGGCGCAACCTGATTTGAAGTTCACAATCGCGTATCCGGTCGATGCCCGACCGGCCCGTATTACGGGAGGACTCTCGGAGTGACGATGGGAAAGAAGAAGACCGCCAACGCGTTTGAACACGTCGAACCAATCGGCGACCGCGTTCTCGTTCGCAAGGACGAACCGAAACGCGAGACGCGAGGCGGTATCGCATTGCCCGATGCAGCCGAGATCCCGACGATTACGGGACGCATCGTCACTATCAGTGCGGCCGTTGAGAACGACGACGAATTGCCGCTGCGCCAGTACGACAAGATCCTGTTTCACCCCAAAAATGCGATCCCCGTCGACCTGGAACACGACAACCAATTGTTCGTCGTCCCCGTCGATGACATTGTCGCAGTGTTCCGACGTTCACCATCGCCGGATGCCGAATAGGCACTGCGATACGACGCGGTCGATAAAATCGGCTTGTTCGATTCGGGGAAACCGATAGGATCAGGTTCCGTTCTGCGGAACTCGAGGGATCGATTCTGCGGCTTCGTCTTATCTACTTATGCATGGGGATAGCATGCAAATGCCGCGATTTCTTCGGCCGTGTTCTCGGCCGAAGCTTCTAAGACGTCGTCATTGCCGACTTGAATCGCTCGAGACTCGGCGGATGATGATCGCAGAGGGCGATTCGTTTTCGCTCAGTATTCCCGTTTCAACGGCCGGACTCGTCGGCGATGCCACGGCTCTGATTGACTGGGGCGATGGGACGACGTCCACCGGGACGGTCACAGGCGGCAACGCGACGGGCAACATCAAAATTGTTCTCGACTATTCGCTAGATTCATCGGGTTTCTTCGGTAACAGCGCCAGTGACCCTCGCCGGGTGAAGCTTCAGCAGGCAGCCGACGCCATCGTGTCTCGTTTTACCGACACGCTGGATGCCGTCACCCCGAAGCAGTTCGTGACGGTAAAGCCGAGAATTTTTCATCCGTCGCAAGGGTCTCCCGCAAAGGTCGAAGGCGATCTGTTCGCTTTACCCGAGAATCCGACGATCGCAGCGAACACGATCATTGTTTACGCCGGCGCTAGAGACCTTCCGGCGGGCACGGCCGGTGTCGGCGGAGGAGCCTCGATCAGCTTCAGCCGGACGTGCATTCCCGGTGCCCAATGCAACGAAGCGATCGCCAACCAAAACGCCATTTTCAGCCGCGGTGAACCGGGCGTGCTAGCGTCACCGGCAACCGACATCGCACCGCTGTACGCGTCGATCAGCTTTGATGCGCCCAGGAAGTCGCTGTACTACGTCGGTGACGATCCCAGTGAGATCCCCATCGACGGTCTCGATTTCCTCAGCATCGCGACCCACGAATTGGCACACGCACTCGGTTTCGGAACGTCCGATTCCTGGAACACCGTCACCACGAGTGGTTCGTTCGCAGGAACGAACGCCAAAGCCGCCTACGTCGGTTCGGGGAACGTCCCTCTGGCGCCACAGCACTGGGCCGAATCCGTTCCCGCCGGCCAGCCTTCGTTGATGGGCCCCGTTATCGTCGGCAATGCGCGGACCGCATTTTCGATTCTGGATTTTGCAGCGATGGACGACATCGGTTGGGACGTGGTCGATCTTTCGGCAACCGCGGCCGGGAATCACGTTTACGCCGACGACGGAGACTACACGATCTCGGTGACGATATCCGGTGCGGTCCAAGGAGACATCGTTTACCAGGACATCCGCACCGTCAGAGTCGACAACGTCGCGCCGACATTGACGGTCGTTGGCAATCGGACCGAAACCGTTAATCAGCCGTTCTCGATCGAAAACATCGGCACATTCATTGATCCAGGCTTCTCAAATCCCAGTAGCAACCCCGCCACTGTCGAGGAATTTCCTTTCACGATCGATTGGGGCGACGGGACGATCGACTCGGGAACCGCAACGGTCGATCAACTTGGTGGGCGTGACGGAACCGTCACCGAAGGTTCGTTCGACGGCAGCCACACCTACACGACCACCGGAAACAAGACGGTGACGGTGCGAGTCACCGACGACAACAATGGTGCAAGCGAAAAGATGTTCACGATCACGGTGAGCGAACCGCCCGAACTGATCCTAGAACTTGACATCCCGGCGATTGACGAAGACCAGGGCGCAGACGCGGCAACATTGACCGTCCGTCGTACCGGAGCGGCGCCGACAACCGACCAAACGATCACGTTGTCATCCAGCGACATCGGTGAAGCGACTGTTCCCGCAACCGTCGTGATCCCTGCGGGCCAAACGTCGGCTACCGTTTCTGTGGCGGCCGTCGACGATGCACTTTTGGACGGCGTCCAGTCCGTCACGATCTCGGCGACCGGCAGTGGCGTCAGCGGAGGCTCGGTCGATGTCCAGGTCCGGGATGCCGAGTCGCTCAGCGCCAGCTTCACCGGCGAATCGACGAACGAGGCAGGAACGCCAGCGATCTTTTTCGTTTTGACGCGATCCAACACCGACGTCGACGAAGCGATCACCGTGAGCGTCGTCGGCGTTAACACGACTCAATTGGATCTAGCCACGTCAATCGAACTGCCTGCCGGCGTACGCGAAGTTCGACTGCCCGTGCAACCGATCGACGATGACTTGCCCGAACGGTCGATCCGATTTGATTTGACGTTCTCGGCCACGAATTACGACTCGGCGTCGGCATCGTTCACGCTGCTTGACAACGAGCCTGCAAAATTCCAAAACCCGGTCGATCGTTTTGATGTTTCCAACGGCGAGGGCGTCACCGCTCGCGACGTTCTGCTGGTGATCAACCAATTGGCGCGACAAACCACACCCGACTTAGATCCGGTGAACGATTCGCCGGGAGAGTCGTTTTTTGACGTCAACGGCGACTATCAAGTCACGGCGTTGGACGCGCTGCAGATCATCAACCAGTTACCGCGATTGGTAGACGAAGGTTCTGAAAATCTAGAAGCTGAAAATCTCGGATCGGTTTCGACAGAAGCGGTCGATCACATTTTTCAATCGGGCGACATTTTTCAAGCGGTTGCGTCAGACTGGGATCTTGACGACCGCGACGGGGAAATTCGGTTGTTTTAGTCGCCGTAGTTTCTTGGACGGATGCCACCGCCGATTCCCAGGTTTCCGCTGATCGCCTACGCTGTAGGATTGCATCGTTTTTCGCAATCTTCCCGCGACATTACCATGACGGTTGAACCGCTACTTCTGACTTACTGCGTCGTCATCGTGATCGCCTCCATGGCGGGCGGATGGTTACCGACGCTGATGCGAATGACGCACTTGCGGACTCAATTGTTGATGAGTTTCGTGTCGGGGTTGATGCTGGGGATTGCAACGCTGCACCTACTGCCTCACGCGACCGTCGAACTTGATTCGGCACGAAAGGCGGGCGCAGCCACTCTGGGCGGAGTTCTGTCGATGTTCTTGCTGATCCGCCTCTTCCATGTCCACCAACACGACGCTCCATCGGTCCAGTCTTCCGCGGCGGACGAGCTATCGCACGACCACAATCACGCGGCCGACTGTGATCATTCGCATTCGCACAACAAGCCTCACAATCACGCGAATGCGGGCTGGGGGTGGCTGGCGATGTTGTTCGGTTTGGGGCTGCACACGTTGGTCGACGGAGTAGCGTTGGCCGCAAGCGTGGTCGCCGACGCGGCTCACGGTTCATGGTTACCGCTTGCTGGCGTTGGAACGTTTCTGGCCGTCGCGCTGCACAAACCGCTCGACGCATTCTCGATCACGTCGGTCATGCAGAAGGGTGGCTGGACGCCGGGGCAACGAACGTTGGCAAATATGACATTCGCAATGGCATGCCCGATCGGCGCAGCGTTGTTCTATTTTGGCGTGATGCGGATGAACGGCGGATCAGCGATTTTGGGATGGGGATTGGCGATTTCGGCCGGATTCTTCATTTGCATCTCGTTGGCCGACTTGTTGCCCGAAGTTGCCTTTCACGACCACGACCGCGGCAAGTTAACGGCCGCGCTACTGATCGGTGTCGCGTTGGCAGTGGCGGTCGAAAATTTACCAGGCCATTCACACTCGGCGCCAAAACCGCCAACGACTCAAGCGGTGCCGTTGGAACTGGACCAATAGCCCAAAAACGGTCGGCAAATGTGCCCCGCGACGCTGCTCGCCTCTACGCGAACAGTTGATCAAATGCTTCGCGATACTCGCGGTCGGACTTTGGGAACACCGCCTCGAACGTTGCTTTATCAACGGCACCACGTTGGAACCGCTGCTTTGGGAACACAGGCATCGTTTCACCCGTGATCTGCTTGACCCCCGATGCAACGACTTGTCCTTTGAGTCCGTAGAGTCGTTCATGATCCCAGTCCGTCAGATCGACAAACGGGATGGCCTCGGCGACTTCGATCACATCGGGCACCGCAAACGGGCTGAAACCACGGAAGCCCAGCGACGTCGCCGGCGCACTTGTGCGGACATGGCCACGGCTTTGCCCGCCGCTATACGTCAACGAGTGTTTCACCGCGTCGACGCCCCAGCCTTCTTGATAGAGCATCCGATTCCCAAGCACACTGCGGATTGTCAATTCAGGATTTTCCTCGATCGGATAGTCTTTTAAGTTCTCGTCGCCACCGTCGCCATCGATCAGACAGCGCCAATCGGGATAGCGGCGCCGAACTTCACGAAGTAGCGTCAAGCCCATCGTCGCCGATTGCACGTCGAGCGGTTTGTAGTCTTCGATCACCGCGATCGCATCGCGCCAAGAAACATCGGCTTTGGGAACCGATATGATTTCCAGCAACATTTCACGGTTGATCTGCTTCAAAAACTCAGTCGCTTGTTGCGGATCGGTCGCATTGCCATCGACCGACAACGTGAACGCCTTTAGCCGCGAAGACGATTGTCCTCGACGGCGGATCAAGAAATCCGTCACCATCAATACGGCGCCGCTATCCACGCCTCCACTAAACATGACACCGATCGGTTCGTCCGACGGCATCGTGTCCAACCAAGCGTCAATCGTTTCGGCGAGCCGACCGATGTACGATCGTCCGATGGCTTCAATGTTGGTGGGCAACCGATTGCGAGGCGGTGCAAAATATCGGTGCAGCTTCGGATTCGGATCAGGACATCCGACCAACTGCAGTTCCAACAAGTGATGGGCCGGAACCATCCGTGTGTAGGCCGGGCGGAACTGGTCCGCCAATCCTTCTTTGGCAAGCTGCTGGGCGATTTCGTCCATCCGTTCGGCGACGATCAAAGCAGGCCCTTCGGCGCGTTTGGCCAAAAAGTATCTCATCGGTCGACCGATCGAACGGGCCATACGGATCGTCTTGCCGGATTGTTGCAGGATGGCGAATTGACCGCCGATTCGACGGACCGCTTCGACATTCCCGCTGCGAACGGCTTCGCATGCTTGGTTTCGATTCATACCAAGCAAGATGTCGCCGGTCGGGTCCAAAAGATCCACAACGCGATCAATCAATTCCAAGGGTTGGCCAACCGCGGGCGATTTGGCGGAAAGTTTTGTCGACCGATCATTCACATTTGTCGGTTGCGACGATTCGTTCGTGCCGGTTGATTTAGCAGTCGTCATCGATCGGTGATTCCGAAAATAGGTGCAGTAGAGGTAGGGCAACGAGGGCCGGCCCATGGATGCCCGTGGGCTCCCCCCGTTGGGACTCTGACATTCTGAACTTCGTAAGCGATTAGCGAACAAACTGGGCCAAAGCGTCATTTCCTCCCCAAACCTGATATTTTGGGGGAAAGTCACGCAGGCAAGGTGACGCGAATGTCCGTTCCGTTATCCTAGTGGATTCGTCGAGTTAGAATAACGTCCTTTCCCCCCGCCGACCGAACGGTGATTTGCTCCGTGGACTTGCATACGTACTTTGGCCCCGAGCCGCCGCCAAGAGATCACTTGATCTCAGTGATCGAACATTGGGCTGCGCACCGCCACAGTGAGACTGCCTACGTCTTCACGGACACCGAATCGGTGGAACAGCGTTTGACGTATGGCGAATTGTGGGATGAAGTCCGTGCTTTGGCCGGCTACCTACAAACGGAATGTCGCGTACGAGCTGGCGATCGCATCTTGTTGCTGTATCCACCCGGATTGGAATTTGTTGTTGGCTTCTTCGCGTGCCACGCAGCCGGTGCGATAGCCGTACCCGCGTATCCGCCGCGAAGAAACCGCAAGGCTTCGCGGATTCGGTCCATCGTCGTAGACGCCAATGCACGCTGGGCATTGTCGACTTCGAGTATCGTTGACCAACTTTCCGGTGATCAACAGCACGACGATTTGATCGGCGTTCAATTGCTGGGGACGGACAACCCGAATTGTCGCAATCTTAGCGGGTGGCAACGGCCAAAATTGAGCGAACATTCCTTGGCCGTGTTGCAATACACCAGTGGCTCGACGGGATCGCCCAAGGGAGTGATGCTGAACCATCGCAATCTGATCGCGAATAGCGAATTGATTCTCGAGGCGTTTGATCCCGAAGTCGACTTCGTCGGCATGAGTTGGTTGCCGACGTACCACGACATGGGTCTGGTCGGCGGCGTGTTGATGCCGATGTATACCGGCCGAACCACGGTGCTGATGAGCCCGATGACGTTCCTGCAACGCCCAGCACGTTGGTTGCAGGGCATTTCGCAGTACGGCGTGACGATCAGTGGCGGGCCGAACTTTTCGTACCAGCTGTGCGCCGATAAGATTCTCGATTCTGAGATGGAAGGCGTTGACCTTTCCAATTGGCGGATCGCATTCAACGGTGCCGAACCGATTCGGTCATCCACGTTGAAAGAGTTTGCGGCGCGGTTCCAGAAGTATGGATTCAATCCACAGGCATCGCTGCCCTGCTACGGGATGGCCGAAACAACGCTGCTGGTGACCGGCGGCCCACGGACACCGCGTCCTGTGATGACGACGTTCGATGGTCGCGCTTTAGAAGAAAAGATTGTTCGCCCCGTATCGGATGACAACGCGTCGGCGCGGAATTTGGTCGGCTGCGGCGCCGTGCTGTCCAGCGAGCGCGTCATCATCGTCGACCCGGAAACCCGCGAAAAGCTGCCCAGCGATTCGATCGGCGAAATCTGGGTGCAAAGCCCGTCCGTCGGCCAAGGCTACTATCGACGCAAAGAAGCCACGGAACAAACGTTCCACGCCACAACGATCGACGATGACGGTCCGTTTCTTCGCACCGGCGACCTCGGATTCTTGTACGACCATCAACTGTACGTTTCGGGCCGGTTGAAGGACATGATCATCGTTCGCGGAGTGAATCGTTACCCGCAGGACATCGAAGAGACCGTCGAAGCAGCATCCGAGGCCGTCCAAGCCGGATCCGTCGGCGCCGTGGCAATGGAACACGACGGACGAGAGCAACTTGTGATCGTTGCCGAAACCGTACGGGCACGCGACTTGGATTGGGATTCGGAAATCCAAGCCATCCGTCGCGCCGTAACCGCCGAACATGAACTGCCACCCGATGCGGTATACCTGGTCCGCAACAGCAGCATCCCGAAGACCAGCAGCGGCAAAATCCAGCGTCATGCTTGCCTGCACGCGGTACGCGACGGCGACTTGAAGTTGATCGCGAAGTGGGTTCGATGGGAAGAATCGGGCGGTGGTACAAAGATGAACGCCGCGCCGATGATGCAAGCGGCTTCTGCAAGCGGCACCGAGTCGATTGATGCTTCGGATGTCAGCGCCGCGATCGTTGAAGTGATCGGGCATCATGTTCGCCATGTCGCCGGCGAACGGGCGGGACACTTGAACATTGGCACCAACATCGTGCTGGACTTGGGACTGGACAGTCTCGAGCGACTCGAAATTGCACGCAAATTGGAACGTACGTTTGGCGGTCGATTTCCCGAACAGGTTCTGGATGAGATCGAGACGATCGGCCAAACGGCGATGGCCATTCAACGCTACTTGCCACCCGGCGGCGAAGCACGCGCCGAGGCGATGCTGCGCAGCGGTATCAGCGACGACGACGGCGCATCGGGATCCGACAATCGCAGCAGCGTCATTCAAAACGGTCGCCCACCGACGACAGTCGAAGCGGAGGACAGCGTCGAACAGTTTGCGGAATATCGCCGCCTGAAAACGACGATGCGTCAAATGTTGATGACCGGCGTGCCGAATCCCTACTTCACGGTTCACGACGGCATCGTTGGTGATAAGACGATCGTCAACGGGCGTGAATTGATCAGCTTTGCGAGTTACAACTATCTCGGTTTGAGCGGTCACCCGGACGTTTCCGACGCTGCCGCCAACGCGGTCCGCCAGTACGGCACAAGTGTCTCGGCCAGTCGGTTGGTTTCTGGTGAAAAGCCCATTCACGGACAGCTTGAACGACGCATCGCCCAGTGGATCGGCGTCGACAATTCGATCCTGATGGTCGGCGGCCACGCTACCAACGAAACCACGATTGGCCATTTGGTGGGTGCCGGCGACTTGATCGTTCACGACGCACTGTCCCACAACAGCATCGTGCAAGGCGCGTTGTTGTCCGGTGCACGACGCCGACCGTTTCCGCACAACGATTACGCGGCATTGGACCGAATGCTGACCGAACTTCGCGACCAATACCGACGCGTTTTGGTGGTCATCGAGGGCGTTTACAGCATGGACGGTGACTTCTCGGACGTTCCCAAGTTCATCGAAGTCAAAAAGAAACACCGCGCCATGTTGATGGTCGACGAAGCGCACAGTTTCGGCACGATGGGCCCGACCGGCCGTGGGATGGCCGAACACTTTGGCATCAACGCCCGTGACGTCGATATCTGGATGGGTACGCTCAGCAAAAGTGCGGCGTCGTGCGGCGGCTACATCGCCGGCAGCGAAGCCCTTGTCGAGTTACTGCGGTACACGGCGCCCGGATTCGTGTTCAGTGTCGGTATGCCACCCGCACAAGTTGCCGCAGCCCTCGCCGCGATCGACACGTTGGACCAAGAACCTGATCGCGTCGATCGTTTGCGACGTCGAAGCGAATTGTTTCTCTCGCTGTGCCGCGAAGCCGGACTCGACACCGGCGACAGCGGCGGTACCCCCGTCGTTCCGGTGATCACAGGCAATTCAATGTTGGCACTTCGTTTGTCAAATCGATTGAAGGGCGATGGCATCAACGTTCAACCCATTTTGTACCCAGCCGTCGATGAATCGGCCGCTCGGCTGCGGTTCTTCATCACCAGCGAGCATAGTGAAGAACAGATTCGCTTTACGGTAGCCCGAACGGCCGACCACTTGAACGAACTTGCGTCAGGCGGATTGGAACTCGAGGCGAAAGCCTAGCGCGTTGCGAAGCACTTCACCCCAGCAATCCGGTTTAGCCCTTGCGGCGCCCGATCGCCGTTCTAGAATTAGGGGGTGCGGCTGCTGCGGATGGCGATAGGAAACTTTGGTTTCCTCGCAGCAACGACACTTGCCCTAATCTCGAGGAGATTGTCTTGCTTACCGAGTCCACCGTCGAATCTATGTTTCGCGAGTTGATGAAGACCGAAGAGCGAACAGAAGAAACGTTCGACAAGGCCGAAGAGTTGCTCGAAGACGAGCTCCGTCCCGAAAGCCCGTTACGTCATCGTTTGACGGTTGAACTGGAAGAACTGCGAATGTTGGCGACAAAGTCTTAGGGTTTGTCGTTTAGGAATTCTCTGGATAGGTTCGGATAGAGCTTACCTCAGTCGATCCCGTTCCCGAGGCCGCCCGTATTGTTGATGTTGGGCATCGCTTCGGGATTTTTTATGCGCGCATAAAAAAACAGCTTCGCGAGATTTCTCTCGCGAAGCTGTTGTTGTCTCTCGCCCCCGCGATTGACTCTTTGTTTCCGACCCGATTGGTCTGCCGGATCAGTGGTTTAGGCTGAGTCCGAAGGTACCGCCGACCATCAGGTAATCTTGGTCATTGTCACCCGAACCCAGGGCACCACCCGAACCGGTTCCTCCTCGCCAAACGCCGCGAGCGATGTCAATGACTTGGAAACCACCTCGGACTTGGATCATCTTTGTCAGTTGATATCCGACTTCACCGCGAACGTCGAAGCCGACAAAGAATTCTTCGTTGCGAGTGTTGGTCGGACGAACTGAATCCTGGTCGTATCGAATAAAGATCGGCGGGTCGCCGATGGTGACTGGGTTGTCGTAAATCACCCGCTCGATAGTTCGGTCGTAGGTCGAGCACTGGTAGTTGCCGCCGAAGAAGCACTTGAAGTCACTCGAGTAGGTGAAACGATTCACCGCCTTGGTGTAGCGGAAACCAACCTGAGCTCCCAGCATATCGTTCGTCGTGAGTGCTTCGTCCGTGGTCAACTGTTCCGCGACCGAGTCGCCCGCTCCGCCCAGGTCTCCGGGCAAAAGTCCGGTGATGGCAAAATCTTCGGCATAGTTGTGGTCGTTAAGCCGCATCCATCGAAGTCCCACCAAAGGCTCGAGAATGCCGCCGTAGTGATACGGTTCCATTCGCCAAGTCTTGTTCAGCTCGTAGCTGTCGTAATTGATAAAGTTCAAGGAGTCGGTGATATCGATGAAACGATAGCTGTAGCCCTCGTTGTTACGAGTTCCCGGCGGAGTTTCAAACCCGAATGCACCGAACGTATCACTGGTTCCGCTGCCGCCGACGACTTGGCCACCGTTGTACCGGTTGAGTCGTTCGCGACGCACAGCATACGTTTCGTGAACATCGTTGGATGTCCAGTTGAACGTCCAACCTTTGTCCTCGCCCGGCAGCATGTAGCCGATTTCGTAGCGATGCCCCCAGCCCGAGTCGAGCTTCGTTTGAGCGTTCGTCGTACCGGACAAGCCAGCAATTTGCGGCTCGTTCAATTCCGGACGAGACCCATAAAGGTTCAAGCGATCGTACGTCGCGAACCAGCCCGTTGGCGCTCGCTTGCTCGGCTTCATGTCGGCCAAGTCCATGTCATAGACCGGCTCGAACCAATTGAAGTCGGGATCGAACGCGAAAGGGTCCGCCGCAGGAAAATGCTCCTGGGCTTCCACAGATGCGACTCCGCCCAGCAACGCCAGGGCTGTGAGTAGACTTGCAGTCAGCTTCCGTACCGACATCGCTTGTTCCACCGTCTTGCAGTTAATTTTTCTCGGGCAGCCGATCCATAACCGACCACCGTCATCCCAGTACCGGAACAGCTTCCGGCACCCCCAATTTCCAGTTGAACTGTCTTCAGGACCTTGATCCTTCCAACAAATCGTCTCCCCGAAAGGAGCTCGCCGAACTAGAAAACTTCGGGTTGTGCCGGTAGTATCGGCCAGGTCAGGCGAAAAGGCTTAGTTTCTTTGGGGATAGAAACGGTAAAAGAGTAAGAATCTGCAAAACCGGCATTGTTTCACAAACCATCGCCGGGGCGCCGAAGCCCCTCAGGGCCAGCGAATTCCGCCCAAAGTGGCACACTCAGCCCGAATCACGCGAGAGTCTAATTTTCCAGCGTTTCTCTGAACGCTGGTTGCCAAGGAACCGCGCCGTCCTTGGGCTGCAAGAACTTCGCGTCCACCGATTGGTACCAAGCGTGCAAGCGATCTCGCATTTGGGCCACGCGATCAGGCATCTCACTGGCCAAGTCGGTCGCTTCGCCGATGTCAGACGCCAAGTCGTAAAGATGCACCCTTCCGTCTTCGTACCGCTCGACCAGCTTGTAGTCGCCCTCGCGGATCGCGCCGCCGGGGATGCCACCTTGGTTGCTGTAATGCGGGTAGTGCCAGAACAACGATTTCCGATCAAGCGACCGGCCTTCGAGCGCTGGTCGCAAATCGACTCCGTCTACCAAATGATCGAACTCGATACCGGCCGCCGCCGCAATCGTTGGAAACAGGTCGATCGAACAGATCGGTTGCTTCGAAACCGAACCTGGGTTGGTGACACCGGGGTAACGGATGATCCACGGTTCGCGAATGCCGCCTTCATAGACCCAGCCCTTTCCACCCCGCAGCGGCAGGTTGCTGGTGGGCAAGCCTTCGGACGTCGACAACCCGCCGTTGTCTGATGTGAAGACAACGACCGTGTTATCGGCAACTCCCGATTCAACAAGCTGTTTCAGCACTTTGCCGACCGCTTGGTCCATCGCTTCGACCATCGCTGCGTAGACGGCATGCTTTTGCAGCACGCGAACTTTCCGAGGCGAGTTGCCGAGCACTTGCTCTTCTTCGCCGAACTCTACGCCTTCGATCGCCGCAGCTTTCGCTTGATACTTCTTCACCAAATCGGGCCGACCCATCAAGGGCGTATGAACGGAATAGAACGACAGGTACACCAAAAACGGACTGTCTTTGTTGGCTTCGATGTAACTGGCCGCGTCGCGGGACAACCGATCGGGCAAATGGTCCCCGTCCGGACTCTCGACCTCGATCTGCGGATTTTGAAACGGTGCGAAGTACCGCTTGCCCGTGTAGGGGCCGCCGCCGGTATGGCCACCGACGTTAACGTCAAAGCCACGGTTCTGTGGAAAGTACTCTTCCGATTCGCCAAGGTGCCACTTGCCGGCAAAGAACGTTCCGTAGCCTCGTTGCTTCAACGTCTGGGCGATCGTGATTTCATCGAGCGGCATGTGACTTGTAAGCGGCGCGGGGTTGAATGTTCCGCTTCGCTTGCCCGAGAAAAAGTTCGTTGCACCCGCACGTGTCGGGTACTTGCCCGTCATCATGCTATAGCGAGTTGGCGAGCAAACCGGATTCGCGGCGTATCCGTCAGTAAACCGCATCGCTGATTCCGAGAGGCGATCGATATTGGGAGTCTCGTAGAAGCAATTCGGGTTGTTCGCCCCGATGTCCATGTAGCCAAGGTCGTCCACCAAGAAGACGACAAAGTTCGGCGTTGCTGGATCAGCCGCCGAGATTGCCGGCGAAAGTGACATGGCGACCAAGAAAATCACGGCGATCGCGCGAGACCAAAACGAATGTCGGGACTTCATACTCGAGCTAACCTTTGCGTAGAAACTCGTCTTAAAACACAAACAACGACCAGCGTAACATCATGGATGCCTATTGCTTGCCTTTCCAGACCACGATCGGTGCATCATTCGTTGCGTCCGGCCCGTCGGTGCTGCGGCCTCGTTCCACATCGGCGGTCAAGTCGGCCAACAGCATCGCCACGATCTCAGGCTTGGAATCAAACAGATTGTTCGTCTCACCCGGATCGGCACTCATATCATAAAGTTGGCCATCGGGGCTGCCGGCCGGCACTTGCTTTTCTCGCGGCGCAGTCCATCCACCCGATCCGCGAGCCAACAGCAGTTTCCATTTGCCTTGGCGATAGGCAAAGTTTCCCTCGATCGAATGGTGAATCAGCCCCTTGCGAGTCGACGCGATCGGCTTGTCCGACAACGCCGCTCGAAAACTGACGCTGTCTTCACCCGCGCCCGGGGGCATCGCGATGCCTAAGATGTCTGCGCACGTCGCCATCAAATCGACCTGGCAAACCGTTTGATCCGACTTCGATCCAGGCTGGACAACACCCGGCCATCGGGCAATGAACGGAACACGGTGTCCGCCATCCCACAAGTCGGCCTTCGATCCACGAAGATTGGCGCTTGGAAAGTGTCCCTTGGCCTGCATCGCTTCAATGCCGGCCGCCTTCGAGCAACCATTGTCGCTGGTCACGATCACCAACGTGTTGTCGCCGAAACCGGCTCGGTCGATTTCCGCAACGATGTCGCCGATGACCGCATCGGTCTGCATCACAAAGTCGCCGTACTTGCCGAGTTCACTTTTGCCCTGCCATTCTTTTGACGGCAAGATCGGCGTGTGTGGCGACGTGAAAGCAACATAGGCAAAGAACGGCTTGGACGAGTCTTGCTTTGAAATAAACTCAACCGCCTTCTTCCCGATCATCGGCAAAACATCGATTGCTTCAAAATCCGGTTCGGCCGGCCCTTTTCGTTGGAATGCTTTGGTTGCCGTTGCTTCCCCGACGAAACGATCGTTCTCGATGTAGATGTAGGGCGGCATGTCCAGCGATGCTGAAATGCCATAGAAGTAATCGAATCCACGGTCCACCGGGCCTCCACCCACTCGCCCCTTCCAATCGATGTTATCAGGGTTGTTACCCTTCGGCCGTTCGTCGGTGGTGAATGGCAAGTCCAAACCCAAGTGCCACTTTCCGATGGCCCCCGTCGCGTATCCGTTCTGTTTCAGAAGTCCGGCGACCGTCATTCGATCTTCGGCGATCAATGGTTCGCTAAAACCGTACAGGACGCTCTTTTGCAAATGCGTCCGCCAGTTGTATCGTCCCGTCAGAATGCCATACCGAGTGGGCGTGCAAACGGATGACGTCGTATGCGCGTCGGTGAACGTCATCCCCTGCGCAGCAAGCCGGTCCATCGCCGGTGTCGCGATCTTCCCGCGATTCGGATTCAAGCACTGGACGTCCCCGTAACCCCAGTCGTCTGCGAGTATCCAAACGATGTTCGGCTTGGCGGCCTCGGCCCCTCGCACGTCGCGCGCTGAAAAGCTGAACGCGGCGAAGAGTGCCAACGCAGCCAAAGCCATGGGCGCGTCCCATCGGAGAGTCGTGTTTGTCATGAGCAATCGTTTCCCTAAAGGAAGTTAGTAACTGTAGTCCGCACCGTCGCGACTCTGTTGGCAACTGGCGTCTAATTCTTCGAGCCGACTGGACATCGACTGAAACAACTCGGGCATCGACTCGCCGATGTCGTTCGTTTCGTAAGGATCCTTCTTCAGATCGTACAATCGCGTTCGACCTTCACGCTTGGCTTCACGCAACAGCTTGAAGTCACCGCGGATCACGGCCTGACCATCGGTTCCGTCATGCAATCGGCGAAAACCGAAGAACATGTCTTTGTCGCGCTGCGCCGACGCTCCTTGAATGACTGGCATCAAGTCGATTCCGTCGATCGGACGCGACTGAGAATCCGAGAACGAAAAACCGACGGCGTTTGCGATCGTTGGAAAGTAATCGATCGTCGAACAACGCACGTTGGTTGTTGAGCCGGCCTTGATTCTGGTCGGCCACTCAGCACATGCGGGCACCAAGATTCCACCTTCATACATTTGGTGCTTGTGACCCTTGAACGGCCCCGCCGACGCGACACCCTTCTTGGCCAAACCATCGGACGGGCCGTTGTCGCTACAGAAAAAAACGAGCGTGTCGTTCTCAATCTTCAGCTCGCGGAGTTTGCTGCGCAGTCGTCCGACCTGTTCGTCCATCGCCGTGATCGCGCCATAATAGTTTTGACGCGAATTGCCGCGATCCGCGTAAAGTCTCTTGTACTTTTCACCGGCCACAACCGGTTCATGCGGCGTGTGGAACCAAACGGTCGCAAAGAACCGTTCGTCCGGTCCTGCCGCGACGCGTTCTTCGATGAACGGGATCACACGGTCCATGATCACGCGACTATCGTCACCGTCCAAATTCTCCGTCGCCTCGACTCCGTTGTGCATGTACGGGAATCCGCCCTTCCAAGGCTGTCCCGGCTTGTTCGAGTTGCTTTTCCATCCCTCGGGCGTAACGGTTGGGTCCCAAGTCGGCACGGCGCTGGTCGTTGCGAACACTTCGTCGAACCCGTGATGCGACGGTGGCGAGTAGTGTCCGCGCGTTCCACGTTCTTCCGGTTTGACCCAGCCGATGTGCCACTTACCGAAGAAGCCCGTCGCGTAACCCTTCTTCTTCAGCATTTCGGCGATCGTGATTTCTGCGACGCGAAGCCCCGAAGTGTGAGCCGCCAAAATCCCAAATCGAAACGGGAACCGCCCCGTCAAACAGCTTCCACGTGTCGGCGAGCAAAGTGGCGCCGCGGCATAAAAGCGATCGAAACGAACTCCATCCGCGGCCATCGCGTCAAGGTTCGGCGTGATGATGTCCTCGTTGCCGTTGAACCCGATATCGCCCCAGCCCTGGTCGTCGCTCATCAGCAGGATCACGTTCGGCGCCGCGGCACTCGCACCGATCGTCATCGCAATGGCGATGCAAACCTGCAAAACGCTGGTGAGCAAAAAGGGCAGAGATTTGTTTCGCGACAAGGTGAAGTCCTTGGATGCTTGGTGGAAAATGGAATCAGTTTCGATCGAACTACTGTAGCCAATCCGGCAGCGAGTCGTCGGCATTCCATTTTTCGATGCGGCGATCCAGTGAATCGCTCTTCCACGCATCCGTTCCCGCCGGCAGCACATCCGTCTTGGGAATCCATTCGCGATGCTGGGCAATCACGTTCGCGTGCTCGGGATTGCCGGCCAAATTGACGTGTTCCCCCGGATCGCTTCGATGGTCGTACAATTCTTCCGTGCCGTCTCGGTAGCAAATGTACCGCCAATCATGACTTCGCACGGCATAGTTTCCGTAGTACCAACTGTTCAGCACGGGCCGCGTTCGCACCGACGACGGGTCAGCGATCAGCGGCACCAGACTCTCGCCCTCCAGCTTTTCGAATTTCGGCAACTCGCATAGTTCAACGAGCGTCGGATACAGATCCAACAGGCTGACCGGTTGGCTGCTTTGAGTCGCCGGTTGCGAGACGCCAGGCACCTTCATCATCAACGGGACTCGCGTCGATTCTTCCCACAACGCTTGTTTTCGCCAGTGCTTCTTCTCGCCCAAGTGTTGTCCATGATCCGACCAGAGGACCACGATCGTGTTGTCGCGATACTTGCTGGTCGCCAGCGCATCGAGCACCTTGCCGGCCTGGGCGTCGACGAACGAAACGCATGCCAAGTATCCATAAACCATTTCTTTCCAATACGTGTCGCTGAGATTGACGACGGCATTGTGGTCGCCCGATCGCAGCGTCCCATAGGCGATCGATTTTCCCATCATCGGAATGTCCGACATCTCGTCATCGGGCACGCTCGGAATTTGGATGTCGTCCAAATCGTACAAGTCAAAATACTCCTTGGGCGCGGTGTACGGGACATGCGGACGAACGAAACCGACGGCTAAAAAGAACGGTTTGTCGTGGTCGTGTTGCAACTGCTCAACCGCCCAATCGGCAATCTGTTCGTCAAACATTTTGCCGCCAGGAATGTCGTCGCGGTCTAATGCGCCGTAGCAAAGCGAATGACCATCGGCATACTTCTTGCCGTATCGATCAACAATCTGGCTGCCGTTTTTCGGGAACGGATAAAAGTGCTTTCCGCCGTAACCATCGCCTCGCGCCAGCAAGTTCTTGGGCACTTTGTAACCCGGCGCCGTCTCGGTCCAAAAGTCTTTCGTTCGGTCGCCATAATCCGAGACGCCTTGATGAAAGACCTTTCCGACGGCAAAGGTTTGATATCCGTTCTCTTTGAAATGCTGGGGCAACATTCGGTGTTCCGACCCCATCACTTGGTCGTACGTCTTCCGCATCCTGGTCGTCGACGTGTACCAACCCGAGGTGCTCGGGTGAATTCCGCTCAACACCGAGTTCCGCGACGCCGTGCAAACGGCTTGCGAACAGTGCGCGTTGGTGAACAAGATTCCTTGCTGGGCCAACTTGTCCAGATTCGGCGTCTTCGCCAACGCATGGCCACCCATCGCGCCCGTCCAGTCGTTCAAGTCATCAATCGACAGGAACAAAACGTTGGGCTGCGCCGCCGGCGCCGTATCAGCGCCGTTGGCGCAACTGCCAACCAGGAACGTGAATATCAACATGCACGAGAAGAGCTTCATGGCTTCAGATTCCTGGGAAAAAAAACGGGCAGCCGCGCACCGTAAGGCCAATACCGCTGACGCTCAGTGACTCAACGCTAACGGTCGACTCGCTGCAGACTCAATTGGCGCAAGTTCATCGGATTCCATTGGCCGGGGACCGGTTTGACTTGGATGCTGGTCGTACCAGGATCCGTGACTTTGATCGTGCCTAGCTTCTTTTCGACGTAGTTGCCGTAACCGCCGGTGGAATCCACTTTTGCGGTCTGGAAGCCGCCCGGCAATCCGTACTGGAAGTGCGTGTTCTCACCTTCGACCGATAAGACCGCCGTGACTTCATAGTCGCCGGGTTGATCCATCTGGACACTCCATTCCGCCCATGCTTGATCGTCGGTCCAGTAACCGATATGCGGAATGTCATCGTGAATGCGAACGCCAACTTCGCGGCTTCCTTCGTTGTTGTGCATGTACGCTTTGTCGGCGGTCAGGACCAACAAACCGTTCTTGTCGGGCTTGGGCAGCGTCGCTTCGACCTCAAGTTTACCGTCAAGTTTTAGCTCGATGACACTCGCGTGCGGATCGGTCGCTTCGCCGGGAAGCGACAGTTCGACGCCGTCATCGATGGACTTCGCGTCCACTGATACATTGTTGGCAATCAAGCGGGCCGAACGAACCGCCGTCTTCAAGCCGGGCACGTTCAACTTTCCGTCGCTGGGCCAATCGAAGACGTGCAAGTAGAGCGTCGTTTGGCCATCGGTGGTCTTCGCGGTGCAGCGTCCCCATTCAAGTTTGGGCAACGGGCTGGCGGTGGTTCCATAGATCGATTCGCTGTTGACGGCCATCCATTGGCCGACGGCCTTCAAGTTTTCGATCGCTTGCGGAAGCAACGTGCCTTCGCCGGTGGGGCTGACGTTCAACAGATAGTTGCCGCCCTTGCCGGCGATGTCGACCAAGTTACGAATCAACGTTTGCGGTGACTTGAAGTCGTTGTCGCCCTTCTTGTATCCCCAACTACCGCTGATCGGCATGCACACTTCCCAGTCTTCGCCTGCCGGTGCTTCGGCAGGAATGTTGCGTTCAAACGTCTTGTAGTCGCCACGGTATCCTTCGCCCAACCGGTCGTTGGTGATCACGTTGGGTTGCAGTTTGGTCAGCGAATGCAACGCGTCGAACGACTCTTTGCTCATCGCACGTGGCGTATCCCACCAAAAAATTCCGATCGGACCGTACTCGGTAAGCAACTGCTTGACCTCGGGAACCGCCTTGTCGCGAACATACTCGTCGGTGCTGACACGTTCGAAGGTCTTGTCCCAGTTGTTGCCGAACCCGCCCGGGTGGTGCCAGTCCTGGGCCTGTGAATAGTAGAAACCAAACTTGATGTCTTGTTTCTGGCACTCATCCGCCAACTCTTTCATGATGTCGCGTTTGAACGGAGTCGCTTCGACAACGTTGTAAGGATTGCACGTGGATCCAAACATCGAGAACCCGTCGTGATGCTTGGCCGTGATCACCAAGTACTTCATGCCGGCTTGTTTGGCACGACCCACGAACTCGGCCGCATCAAACTTTACCGGATTGAATTGAGTGGCATACTTTGAGTACTCCGCGATCGGGATACGTCCCTTGTTCATCATCCATTCGGCACTGTTGGGCAGTTTTTGGCCGTTGTACTCGCCGCCCGTTGTTGAATAGATGCCCCAGTGAACGAACATGCCGAACTTGGCTTCGTGCCACCAAGCCATCCGTTCGTCACGAGACTGTTTGGCCGGCGAAGAATCTTGGGCACAAAGATCGTTGATGCCAAGCATCGCAAACAATGCAAGCGCGGTGAAACGTAATCGGTTGATATTCATGGAACCTAAGAAAAATGGAACGAGGTGTGGAACGGGAAGTGAAATGGGCGTCTTCAAAAGACGAAGGACCGAGCGGAAAATGATCGTCGTCCGATCGCTTCGTCGATCGGTTTATTCAATGCGAACTGGCGGACAGGTTCGGCGACTTTCCGACACCTATTTTCCGCTCTTTGCTAAGGCGCCGTTTGGACGTTCAATTCTTGGAATGCCGAGTTTTCCGATCGAGGCGATACCGGCGACGTCCGCCAAACGACCCAGCGGAACTCGCCCAAATCCGACCCGGTCTTTGCCCGCACCGAGACGGCATTCAAGGCTTGTGACTTGACCGACGTCGTATCAACCGAACCGATCGCGGTGAAGCGTGATGCATCGTCGACATCCCATCCCGGATCCTTGTCCGCGCGACTGCCGTAAAGCGTGTACTTCTGCGCCCCGCGGATTCCGTTCACGTTGGACGTCCAGCTCGTGATGGCCGTCACGGACTGGGGTGAACCGAGATCCATGCGGTAGATGCCGCCCGTGACCCCGTTTGGAAAAACAGGGCCGTAGCCGCGGTTCAATTTGCCATCAACCAGAACGCGGGTTGGTGATTCTTTGACGCCGAGATTCGTGTCGACGTTTCGGTTGGTTTGTGCTTCGGGGACCAGCGTTGAAAAGCCGTCATCCGTTTCCGAAGATTCAAACGAAACAACGACCGTCGGTTCAATGACCAACTCCATCGCTTGTTGGTCGCGAACCAACTTCAACGACACAGGCGCTCCGTCGCCGTTCTGAAACACGGCCAACAGATCGACAGCGCGTTTGACGCCGGATCCGTTGATGCCCTGAATCAAGTCGCCATCTTTTAGCCCCGATCGAGCCGCATCGCTGGTCGGTTTGACGTCTGACAAGGCGACGCCGCCGGCCTCTTTGGATACACCGAATGCCGAGAATGCTTCACCGGTCAACTCAGTCAGCTTTGCACCCAGCCAGAAATATGTGAACGGTTTTTCGTTTGCGACTTGCGTTCGCCGTTCTGGTGATTCGGCATCGACAATCGTCAACGTCGGAATCACCGGCGTTTCGGCGATCGCACGAAGGCTCGGTTTCTTAACACCGAACTGATCCATCGGAAAGTTCGCGAACCCGATCTGCAGCGCCGGCGAGTCGTCGGCGACACGGAAATCGCCCGCTTTTGGATTGACAAATCCTGGGTCGGCAACGATCGAGTGGACGTCCCATCCATATTTAGCATGAACATCTTTGATGCTCGGATCGTTCGAAAAATACAGATTGCCGTCGACGCGTTTGCCCTTGGCCGTTTCGCTTGGCATTCGCGCCCCCTTGGGTGCTGACATGAAAATATTGCCAAAGACTTCGTCGTCGCTGTGATTGAACCAAACGTGTGGATGCAGTCCGTTGTTGACGGTAATGTTGTTCCACGCCCGACGGCGGAAGCCTTCTCGCAACTTCAATCCACCGGACAACAGCAAGTTGTTGTAGATGTCGTAATTCGACGAACCGTCATCCAGATCGATGTCCCAACCGTGGTCGCAGCGAAACCGGTTATTGCGAATGACGGTCGTTTCGACGGCATCTAGAAATGGCAACGTGGGATCCTTGTCGACGGCAGCTTGGCTTGCCGTCAAGTGATCGCTTCGCCAATAACGGTCGCGTCCCCACGAATTGAACGAACCGTGGTCATGGGTTTCTAGCACCGTGTCGAACACGTCACAGCCTTCGATCAAATGACCGCCCCAGGCTCCGTCGCCGACGTTCAATCCCGCGCGGGCACAATCGTAAACGGAACAGTCGCGAACGGTGATGCGGCTAGCCATTTCGATTTGAACGCCCGCCGGTTGTCTCTCGACGCGACCGATTCCATGAATCAAACAGTCTTCGACGCGCGAGTCCGCCGGGTAGTTGTTCGTTTTCGGCCCGGGTGTGCGATCGATCTTTGACAGATCATTTTTTCGGCCATAGCCAAACAAAGGATCCCGGACCGCATCAGGATCACCGACAAAGCAAACTCCGCTCGCGCCGACATCGTGAATGTGACAACCCTTGACCAGCGCGCGGCGGTTGTAATTGCTAACGAATACCGCGTTGCCACCGACTTGATCGAATTCGGTGTCAAGAATCTGAACGTCTTCGGTTCCCGTCAGCACGATTGAGCCGCCTCGATAGATCGCCCAGTCCGATCGCAGCATCAACTCGCTGGTGTCCATGAACGTTCGAGCGGCATGGCGAATGACGAAGCCCTGCAACGCAATGAATCGAACCGGCTTTTCTTCCGTTCCGCGGAACTCGATCAAATGACGAAGACGCACGACATCAACGGTCGCGCTGTGTAGATCTGTCCCAGCGAACGGCATGTAGTAGAGCGACTGTGTGCTCGGGTCGTGGAACCATTCGCCCGGCGCATCAAGTTCTTCAAAGATGTTTTCCACCATCCGGAACTCGTCGTGCATTCCCATTTGGCGATTGTTCTGCCAGCCGCCTTCATAGGTCACCTCGCCTTCGGAATCCTTGCCGGTGATTCGATAGTGGTATCCGCCCCATCGGGACCGGTGCATCGCGTGGATGTATCCGCCGACGGGGTTGGCCCATCCGTCCGCTCGCGATTTCGCGAACGCATCGGCCGAGAAACCTTGATAGGCCGCCGTCTTCTTGGCCGCGTCGAAGTTCGGGTACCGCGCCATGCGTTGGTTCTGGCCGTCGATGAACAGTTGGTCGATCGTCAAGCCGGTCGGCGTCTTGGCGACGAAGACTCCATCGCGGTGGGCTTGCCAAACCAATTCCAAACGCGTGCCACCGCTTAGTATCGCGCCGCCTTCGTTGGCAGCCCGATAGACGACCGGAAACTCTTGAGTTCCCGAGTCGCCGGGCTCAAACGCAAGCGTTTCGGGCAAGTAGTACGTGCCATCGGCGACATGCACCGTCACCGTTTCCTTACCCAAAACCGGCCGGGCCAACGCCTTCGCCCGCGCTAGGCTGGCCAGGGGCGAATCAGCCGTCCCCGCGTTTACGTCGTTTCCGTCGGGACTGACGTACAGATCCGCGCCAAACAACGGCGATGTAAAAACAAATGTTGATGTCAGCACAAACGCCAAGAGGGCGGATGTCAGAGGAAGTGGTTCTCGCATCACTTTTTTCGGTAATTGTTATGAATTTTGTTGGCCCGACGTCTAACAACGGTGCGTACCAATCTAAGGTTTTTCGTCAGCCAGCTTGGACGAAGCCGCGTGCTGCTGAGTCCGGAAATCGCCAGGCGTGATTCCCGTTTCTCGTTTGAAAACCGCGCTCAAACTTTCCTTGTGGCTATAACCGGCCTTCGGCGCAATCTGCTCCAACGTCATGTCGGTTTCGGACAGCAACTGTTTGACACGGGCAATCTGCGTCATCGTGATCTGTTCGTGCGGCGTCACGCCCAGCTCTTCACGAAAACGTCGTTCCAATTGACGTCGGGAAAGTGATGTGATTTCAATCACGTTGCCCACGTTGATTCCATCGCATGCATGTTGCCGGATGTAGCGGCAAACCTTTGCCAGTTCGACATCATCAATCGCAAGCACCTTCGTCGACAGTCTTTCAGAAACCGATTTTGGCTTAATGTTCTCGATCTCCGTTTCATTGGCCAAACCCGACATCAACGAGTGCAACAGTTCGGCTGCTCGATAGCCGACGCCTTCCGCATCGGGACGGACACTCGACAACGGCGGATCGCACATCAAACAAATCGCGTCGTCATCGTCGACGCCTATCACACCCACATCATCAGGAACGCCGATGCTCGCTTTTCGACAAGCGTTCAACACTTGCTGCCCGCGAATGTCGTTACAAACCAACATGCCAGTTGGTCGTTCGAGCGTGCACAACCATTTTGCCAAAGGTTCGATATCTACGATCCCCGCTCGTTCGATTGTGGTGATTGAGCTGCCGGGGACGCCCGCGGATTCGTAATGGGTGAACGGACAGCCGGCTTCCTCCACCAGCGCTCGAAAGTGTTTAAGCCGCGACTCGGAATAGGTTGCAAAGCGAAAGCCGCAGAACGCGAACCGACGGAATCCACGATTCCAAAGATGCTTGAACGCGATCTCGGCAACGGATCGATCGTCGGTCCCTACTTGTGGGACTCCCGGAAATTTCCGATTACATCGCACATCGACAATCGGAACATTCAACTTCTTCAGCGGCTTGATCGTATGCGTGTCGACTCGCGCGATCACTCCATCGATGCGAGAACTCATTATCCAATCGGGAATCTCGGAATCGAGCATCATCTCTTGATGCAAAAGCGACCAATCGACTTGCGTTCTGGCGAAGTACGCGACACCACGAAGTAGCTCGCGCCCATACGCACGTGAAGCTTCGACCAGCAAGGCGATTTGAGGACGATGTTTTTGGTTCATGGATTCAGTCATCGAACTCCGCCGTGTCGCAAATCGATACGACGGTGCCGCAAAATGTTATTGCCAACTTGCTAAAGCACGCGATTGTAGTGTAAAAATGCATTGCGACTGGACGCATACTATTACTTTCGCGGCTCCGTGAGAAGCAATTTCCAGGAATTATTGGAAGAAAGTGATTCGACGCGCTATCTTCTTCAGCACGAAAGTTTTGTAGAAATCCGTTCCGCGGACGTTGGCTGGTACAACTACCGTCTGCTCTACTATTCCCTTAAACGCAACAAAGCCAAGTCATGAGTCAACAAGCATCATCGCCAACCGTCTGGAAAGGCGAACTCCCCAAGGTTGGCATTCGCCCGACCATCGACGGTCGACTCGGCGGCGTACGTGAATCACTCGAAGATCAGACGATGAATCTGGCTCGGCGGGTCGCCGAGCTGATTTCAAAAAACTTGCGGTATCCCAACGGAGACGCCGTCGAGTGCGTGATCGCCGATACTTGCATTGGTGGTGTTGCCGAAGCCGCGGCATGTGAGGACCAATTTCGCCGCCAAAATGTCGGCGTGTCGCTGACGGTGACGCCGTGCTGGTGCTACGGTTCGGAAACGATGGACATGGATCCGACGCGCCCCAAGGCCGTGTTCGGGTTCAATGGCACCGAACGCCCCGGTGCGGTTTATTTGGCCGCAGTGTTAGCCGGACACACACAGAAGGGCGTCCCCGCCTTTGGCATTTACGGTCGCGACGTGCAAGAAGCCGGCGATGCAACGATGCCTGACGACGTACAAGCCAAGATTCTTGATTTCGTCCGCTGCGGTCTAGCCGCGGCGCTGATGCGTGGCAAGTCGTATCTTTCGATGGGTGGAACATCGATGGGCATCGCTGGATCGATGATCGATGTCGCGTTCTGGGAAAAATGGCTGGGCATGCGAGTCGAAGACATCGACATGTCGGAATTCATCGGCCGAATGAACAAAGGCCAGTTTGATCCGGCCGAGTACAAAAAGGCGCTGGCGTGGACAAAAGAGAACTGCCCCGAAGGTGACGACTACAACAGCGACGAAGGCAAACGTTCTCGCGAGCAACTCGATAGCGAATGGTCCGACAGCGTAAAGATGTCGCTGATTGCACGCGACTTGATGGTCGGCAATCCGAAGCTGGCAGAAATGGGACTGAAGGAACAAGCACAGGGCCACGGTGCCATCGCTTCGGGATTCCAAGGCCAACGACAATGGACGGACCACTTCCCCAACGGTGATTTCCTAGAAGCGATTCTGAATACGTCGTTCGACTGGAACGGCAAACGAGCCCCGTACATTGTCGCGACGGAAAACGACGCCCTGAACGCGGCCACGATGCTGTTCGGACACTTGCTGACCAACACGGCGCAAGTGTTTGCGGACCTGCGAACGTATTGGAGTCCCGATGCCGTGGCGTCGGCATGCGGCGGCCACAAACTCGACGGCCTAGCCAGCGACGGACTGTTGCACCTGATCAATTCCGGACCCGCGACGCTGGACGGAACGGGACAACAATCCGATGCGGATGGTAATCCGACGATGAAACCGTTCTGGGAAATCACGGACGAAGAAGTCGCCAAATGCTTGAAGGAGACGACGTGGCACCCGTCGATCACCGAGTACTTCCCGGGTGGCGGTTTGAGTACGCGTTACAAGACTCGCGGCGGAATGCCGGCGACCATGACACGCATCAATTTGGTTGACGGCTTGGGTCCAGCATTGCAGATCGCCGAAGGGCACACCGTCGAATTGCCGACGGACGTTCACGACGCGCTGGACCAACGCACCAATCCGACTTGGCCGACCACATGGTTTGCACCAACGGTCACAGGCCGCGGCGCGTTCACGTCGACGTATGAAGTGATGAACCACTGGGGTGCCAACCACTGCGTGATGACGGCCGGCCACGTCGGACACTTGTTCATCACGTTGGCATCGATACTGCGTATTCCGGTTTACATGCACAATGTCGACGCGGGCCGAGTATTCCGCCCCAGTGCTTGGAACACATTCGGAACCGACGGACTGGAATCAGCCGACTTCCGTGCCTGTGAAAACTTTGGCCCGCTGTACGGGCGCAAGTAGTACCAGCCGAAAGTAAACGAAACGACCGCAAGCAAACCTTCCTTCTAAGCAGACCACTGATGCCCCATCCCGAAACCCTTGCCGCGATGCTCGAGCTGTCCCATTACCTCGGCGAAGAGCATCGACACTTGGCGATTCTTGGTGAAGGCAATACGTCAGCGAAAATCGACAACGACACGTTCTTGGTCAAAGCTAGCGGAAGCTGCTTGCAAACGCTTAGCGAGAACGATGCGGTCGCGTGCCGGTTCGACGCGTTGCTTCCGATGTTGGACGAAGACGATATCAGCGACCAGGGTGTCGAAGATCGCTTGCTCGCTTGTCGCGTTGATTCGACATCGAAGAAGCCATCCGTCGAAACTCTGTTCCATGCGTACCTGTTGACGTTGCCGGGCATCCAGTTCGTTGGCCATACGCACAGCATCGCGGTGAACCAAATCCTTTGCTCACCACTTGCGAAATCGTTTGCCACGAAACGACTGTTTCCCGATGAAATCGTTTGCTGTGGATCGGAATCGCTGTTCGTCGATTACACCGACCCGGGCTTGAAACTTTCCCAGGTGATGCGAGACGCCATGAACGAGTACATGGACCGCAACGGGGCACCACCGCGAGTCATCTTGCTACAGAATCACGGCCTGATCACGATCGGAAAGACATCCGGTGCGGTCAAAGCCGCGATGGTGATGGCACACAAAGCGGCCGAAATTTTCGTCGGCGCTGCGGCATTGGGCGGCCCCGTGTTTATGGAACCTGCCGAAGTCCACCGGATCGCCAATCGAATCGACGAACACTATCGCCAACAAGCGTTGAAGCTATGACCAGCCGTCACTATGTCGCGTGTGATCTTGGAGCCGAGAGCGGTCGAGTCATCCTGGGCACACTCACCGATGGGCGCATCGAACTCGACGAAGTCCACCGATTCTCCAACGGTGTTTCGCGAATCCAAGGTTCGCTCCGCTGGAATGTCCTGGGCATTTTCGAGGAACTGAAGTCGGGACTTCGCCAAGTGGCTTCGCGCGGTGTTGCCGTGTCGTCGCTGAGTGTTGATTCGTGGGGCGTGGATTACGTTCTGTTCAACAAGAGACAGCCACTCGTTGCGGCGCCGTACCAGTACCGCGATGCGCGGACCGAGTCGACGTATGCCAAGTCGTTGGAACAAGACGGTCGCGAAGTGATTTTTGCCGAAACTGGCATCCAATTCATGTCGATCAACACGCTTTACCATTTGATCGCCGACGTCGAAAACAACCCGGACACGCTTTCGGTTGCCGATCAGTTTTTAAATATCGCGGACTACTTCAACTACCTGTTTTGTGGCGTGGCCCGATCCGAGGTAAGCCTGGCCAGCACGACTCAGATCTATAACCCGACGACACATGACTGGTCGACCAAACTGATCGATCGTTTCAGTCTCCCGAAAAAGCTGTTTCCAGAAATCGTTCCCTCCGGAACTCGGCTCGGGCAATTGACCGACGAAATCATGGAGGAAACCGGCCTGTGGGCAACGCAAGCCATCGCCACTTGTTCGCATGATACGGGGTCGGCCGTTGCCGCCGTGCCTGCGCAACCCGGCGACGACTGGGCCTACCTAAGCTCGGGGACCTGGTCGCTGATCGGCGTCGAACTTCCCGAACCATTGATCAATGACTCTGTGCTGCAGTACAACTACACCAACGAAGCCGGATATGGCGGGACGACACGATTCCTGAAGAACATTGTCGGACTTTGGCTGCTGCAAGAATCGCGACGCCTGTGGCAACTCGACGGAACCGAACTCGATTATTCCGAGATCAATCGCCTGGCAAGTGAGGGGGAACCTTTTCGATCGATCATCGACGCCGGCGACCCTCGCTTTTTGAATCCGAAGAACATGCCTCGAACGATCACAAAGTTTTGCCGCGAAACGGGCCAGCCCGAGCCTGAAACTCACGGTCAATTTGCACGCACAATTTTCGAGAGTCTAGCTTTGCTGTATGCAAAGACTCTCGACACGATCGAACAAATGACCGGCCGTACGATCACAAAACTTCACATTGTTGGCGGCGGCAGCCAAAGCCAGTTGCTGAACCAGTTCACTGCCGACGCGTCGGGACGCACGGTGCTTGCCGGCCCCGTGGAAGCGACGGCGATCGGCAACGTCTTGATCCAAGCGATTGCGATGGGCGAACTGAAATCGCTCGACGAAGTGCGAGAAATCGTTGGTCGCTCGTGTTCCATCGACACATTTTCGCCCAGTTGCGATCCCCAGTGGAAGAGTGCGCGGGAACGACTCGACGCGCTGACCGGTTAGCAACGAGCGTCCATAAGGCGAGCGGAAAGTGTCGCATTGTCGTGGATTGCTGCGCCAATCCAGCGTGGTATCGCTGTACGACCCTCGACATTCATTCATCGCTTGTCGGCTACTTTGACGCGCCGCCTGAGTCGCTACCTCATTCGATGCCCAGCTTCGCTTCCATCTCTTCCAACGGCACGCCTTTGGTTTCGGGCACCATAAAAATCACCCAGACCAGTTGCAGCACCATCATGAAACAGAAGAAAAAGAAAACTTGGGATGCCGGAAACGCGGTCACCATGCTGGGAAAAAACGTCGTCAACAGCGCCGCGAAAATCCAGTGCGTGAAGCTGCCCAGGGTTTGCCCCTTTGCCCGCTGCTTGTTCGGGAAGATTTCAGAAATGAAAACCCAAATCACAGCACCTTGCCCGACGGCGTGCGCCGCGATGAAGGCGAAAATGCACGCCGGCACAATCTTGAACGCCTCGGTCTGAAAAGCCCACGCGCACATCCCCAGCGATACGATGTACCCAAACGATCCGATCAACAACAGCGTCCGACGCCCCAATCGATCGATCAACCAAAGCCCCACAAACGTGAAAACTAAGTTTGTCACCCCGATGCCGACCGACTGCAACAATGCTGCTTCCTGGCCGAGTCCGGTGAGTTCAAAAATACGCGGCGCGAAATAGAGAATCGCGTTGATACCCGATAGCTGGTTGAAGAACGCGATCAAGAACGCAAGCAGAATCGGCGTCCGCAGTCGCATCTGCCAAAATTTCCCCGAACCGACTGACTTCTCTGCATCCGTTCGGATCTGCCGTATCTGGCCGTCGATTTCCGATTCTGAAAAACGGGGATTTGCCAGCCCGATGACGCGAGACGCCTCGGCTTCGTTCTTCCCGTGCGAGATCAACCACCTTGGACTCTCGGGAAGCCCGATGCACATCAAGCTATAGATCAATGCGGGAATGGCTTCTACGCCCAGCATCCAACGCCATGCGTTGTCGCCGATTCCGCCAAGCAGTGCGTTCGAAGCGAACGCGACCAAGATTCCAAAAACAATGTTGAATTGAAACATTCCCGCCAATCGGCCACGCCGGTCGGGCGGCGAGATTTCCGAGATAAAAAGCGGTGCGGCGACCGTCGATATCCCGACGCCCAGTCCGCCGATCCAACGGGCAACCATGAACGAATAGACGTCCGTCGCTAACCCCGACCAGACCGCCGAGACCAGGTAAAGAATTCCGATCCAAAGCAATGTCTTCTTGCGACCGAAGTGATCCGTCGGCCAAGCACCAACAAGCGAACCGATCACGGTGCCCCAAAGCGCCATGCTCATGGCCAAACCGTGAAGACCGGGACTGAGCGACCACAGTTGCTGAATCGTTTTCTCAGCGCCCGAAATCACGACCGTGTCAAAGCCGAACAAAAATCCTGCCAGCGCGGACGTGAGCGACCAAAGGAAAAGTCGACTGGGCATCATGATCCGATCAAAACGAGAGTGCGAAACTTACGAAGACGTAGCAGCTAAATGCAGGTTGCCGAAAAAGGCAGGCCTCACTACGGAATCGCGAAAAGAACGGTCGATTGATTGGCGAACATCAGCGTGTCCCACGGCAACGAGCCCTGCCCACGACTACCACGGCGACGACCTCTTTCGCTATCCGAATCAGACCGACGTCGTCGGCTCCGCCCCCGATCACGATCGGAATCGGGTTTCTGAAAAACTCGCTCGCGATTCTTCAACGCCGCTTGCTCGGTAAATTCGGCGGACATTCCCTTACGATTGCCGAAGTGATTAAAAACCTTCTCGTACATCAAACGCAATGAACCGCGGCTGTTATCCGAAATTTCCTTGTAATGGTACCGCCCTTCAAAACTGCGATACGGGACGTAGGGAACATCGTGGCCAAGGTTGTACTTGGCTGTGTACTCGAACCCCAAAAGCAAACGGTTGTCGTGGGCGCCGTACAGGTCAACGCCCTGGTTCCACGCAAACTCGCACGTGTTAGCAAGAAACTCCAATCCCATTTGTGTGTGAACCTGATCGCGGCCCGATTCTTGACACTCACCAAATTGGTTGAAATAGTTGGCAACGGCACCGTTACCTTCTCCCGAAAGGAAATAGTCGGCGGCGCGATCGAAGATTTCACGATCATCCAAAAAGATCCCCATCGCAATCATCGTCTGAAGCATCGACGCATCCCAATTGCCATTCGCGGACGGATAGAAATCTTTGATGATGGGATACCAAATGCCGAGTAACATTTCGCGAAATCGTGCCTGATTCTGGTCGGGCCAACCGTCCCAAGTGTGTTTTAACAGTTCGGCAGCGTTCAAGTACTTCTGGCCGTCCATTCCGACCAACAGCCGCGCGTCGTGATTGGAGATCGACTTCAGCGTGCTTGACCAAGCGTCAATGATTTCAGCCGACTTGTTGGCATAGCGGGCGTCTCCCGAGAGCGTCCATCGCAATGCCATCGTGTACGCCGCTGTGCCGTCCTGCGTGAACTCCGATGATCCAATGTTGGGATCGTTGCTGGGCCCCCGCTCGACGTGGGCTCGAGGCTGGGCTTCCCAATCCAGGCTGGCGTAGCTCGAATCGCACAACTGCTTCCATGCCGTCGACCAAGGCTCCTCAGATGCCCTCAACTTCTCTTTCACAAAATCGATACTAGCACGACGGTGGGCGATACCTGGATGCGAGAAGCCACCGTCGGGCTCAAAGGCATGTCCATCCAAAGCGACGGACGAAGCAGCGATGAAAACGACAGCGAAAGGTACAATGCACGAACGAAGATGCTGTGTCATGAAAGCAATTGGATGGCGTATGGACGAGTGTGGTAGGGTGATCTGAGCCGTTTACGGGCAAACGGTTTCCTTATCGTATTCGCCCATCGCTCAAATGATCAGACCGGGAAAAGAAATTTCGCGTCGTTCAAACCAATCGAATACGTGATCAAAACCATTGACTCGGCTTTCTCGGTGGCGGGCCGGCAGGTCGCCGATCTGCTGGTGAGAAAACAAACGAATCACATCCGGGTTGTCCAGTGGATCTGGCGAGCAATCAACGTCCCAACCAAGCATCAGCGACCCATTCGGCTTTAGCGCACGGTGACACGCCTCGACCATCCGACAAACTTCCGCTGGCTCGTTCACGCCAAACCCCAATAGGCCATTGACGTGAATCACATCGAACAAAACACCTTGAAAGACTTGGTCCACTTCACACATATCACCGGTGTGATGGAGCGACCCATTTCCGAAACGTTCGGCGCCAGGGTCAAAGTCGATCGTCCACACCTTGGTTACATGCGGATCAAACGCCGCCGGGTAACGCCGTGTATACCGCCGAGTACCAGCCAATAAAACATTGGCTGGGCACGCCTTGGCCATAGCTGGCAACATGGTCTTGCGCAAATAGCGTCGATCTGGCAGTGACTGGACTTGCAGATTGAACTTAATCGAACCAGCGACCGCACGGACGCGTTCTAATATAGGCATGATGGATCTCCGACCGAGATTCTAGCGATCAAGCAGATCGGCGAGTTAACAAATGCCACTACAAGGTGAGATTTTCCGGCTTGCAAGGTAACCGGGGTCGCGGTGCCACGTGTTCTGTCAAACAGTTCAAGACAAGACTCAAGTACAGCGTGCTACGGCGTCGCACGGCAATTTTGTGTGCGCATAAAAAAACCTTCCTGTGACTATCGTCACAAGAAGGTTTTTTAAAATCTGGCAATATCTACTTTCGCACTGGTAGGCACTATCATCGACTCACAAAGCTTGACTACTGTGTTCGGGATGGGAACAGGTATAACCTTTGCGATATGGTCG
>NZ_SJPW01000007.1:602625-685749 GCF_007860125.1 Rubripirellula tenax | reverse complement strand
GTTCGCGCTTCGCAGTGCTGCTTCCGTTCGGCCTACGGCCTCACTCCAGCAGCACTGCGAATCACCGATCCCAATTCCCCAACCCAATCTTTCATAACGCCTGGTACAGGAATTGGGGGCATCCCAGACTCTCAGTGATAGCTCGTATGCAAATGCGGAAACAGCGAAGCCGAATATCGTCTTTCTTCTGACAGACGACCACCGCTGGGATGGCTATCGTGCCGCCAACAACCATCGATTTAAAACGCCATACCTCGATCAGATCGCAGAATCCGGCACGCGATTCGACAATGCGTTCGTGACGTTAGCGATCTGTTCGCCCAGCCGAGCCGACTGTTTGACAGGGCGATTTTGCAGCGTGAATGGCGCGACTGCGGTTGGCAAAACGCCGCTCAACGAGGAGAAAAACAACGTTCGTACATAAGCTACGGGAAACCGGTTACACGGCGGGCGTCACCGGCAAACGGCATCTAAAAACGAGTCCAGCGGACTGCGGCTTCGATTTTGCATCTACTTGTTGGGGTGATGGCGGGGTTCTTCGACGATGTGGCTGCGGCCGAAGCGATTCGCTTCGATGCGCCGTCGAGCAAGGCTGGAAAACCGTTCGTGCTGTGGCTTTGCATGCAAGTGCCTCACATGGACGGCAAGCACATGCGGCTGGCGAAGCAAGAATACCTTGCCAAGCACGATGCCGACAAAATGCCCTTGCCCAGAACATGGAACGACGACCTGGAGGAAAAACCCTAGCACTTGAAGACGTCTCGCAATCGCACACAGGCGATCAAGCAAGGCTACGAAGACCCAGCTGCCATACGCGAGAGCACACCCGTGACTACGATGCGAGCGTCGAACAAATGAACGCAGCTGTTGGCCGGCTGATGAACAAAGTGCAGCACCGTGGCCTGAGTGAAAACACGTGATGCATCTTCATGGGCGACGATGGCTGGCTCCTTTGCGAGCACGGCATGACCAGTAAGGTGTTGCCCTACGAAGAGTCCCTACGAAGAGTCCATGCGAAGAGTCCATGCGAATTCCATTAGCGATTGCCGGACCGAAGACATCGGCACGGGTTTCCAGCGAACTAGTGTTGAATATTGATCTAACCGCAACGATCTACAAGTCGGCTGGTTTGCCCATCCCAACTTCGCTGCACGGTCGAAGCGGATTATCGATGGCAGGACTCCAGATGACTGGCGTGCCAGTGGTCCTTACGAAGCACCGACGCCGCAATTGGGCAGTCAACCGCTGTAGGCTGTGCGCGACGCGCGTTGGAAGCATGTCGAGACGTATGCAGATACAGCGTCGGGCAAGTTATTTACGAAACTGCATGACCTTCAGTCTGACGCGATCGAGAAAAACAATGTTGCTGCGATGCCTGAACACAGGGACTCACTGAGCTACCTGCGGACAACGCTGGCTAAACCGCAAACAAAGCCAGCCCCGCAAACCAAGACGGCACCGCCGAAAATCTCGTCGGCTGCCCGCAAAACCGCCACGGTGCTGTCCGCCGATGAACACGACACTGCGATGGGGCTGATTCCGGCCAAAGCAGTTTGATCGTTGTGGGACCGGCGTGTGCCTGCTGTACGGCGACATCGGTATCCTTTTTCCGGTTCCCAACATTGGCAGTTAGCGATTGGGACGGAATGGCGTTAGAGCCGCGAGAGCCAAAGCGTCTCGTAGGGCTCGACGACGACCGGCTGTTCCGTGGAATACTGTTTGTCGCTGAGCGTGTTTTCAAAAAACCTGGCCAAGCCAGCAGTCCGCAGCAGGTTGCCGTCAATCGCCTGCGGTTGATCCGAAAAGTTGGCTACCACCAAAATCCGACTGCCCGCATGGATCCGGGCAAAGCACAGCAGGTGCGGATTACCGGCAGCGTATATCTGAATGTCTTGTCCGGCAAATGCGGTAAGGTGCTTGCGTTTTTCGATCATCCGCTGCAAGCCTCGGAAGATCAATCGCCGAATCGACCGGTCGGCCAGGGCGTCATCGGTGTCAAGCGTTTCTTTCAAGTCATCCAAAAATTCCCAACGCATTTTCGGCCGATGAACCCAACGTGTGTCGCCTGCTTTGGCAGGGTCCTGGACGAACTCGTAATCGTTGAGCATGCCCCACTCTTCGCCCAGATACAGCAGCGGAATGCCGCCGATCGACAGCGTCACGCTTTGCAACAACAGCATGCGACGAACCGACAGCTCGATCTCTATGTTATCTTTCAACTCGATCGCGCGTTCGAGACCCGCCAGCGATGCGAGCGTACCTGCGATGCGCATGTCACCGGTTTCCAAGTTCTCCTGGAAGGGAATGCCTCTCGCAAACGATCCTTCGAATTGCCCCGTATAGAAACGATTCAGGAATTGCCGGTGCTCGTAAGCATTGATCCCGACATGAGCCGCATCGGCGTCATCAAAAGTCCATCCGATGTCGTCGTGACAGCGCAGGTAGTTCACCCACGCCGTTTGCGGTGGCAGCTTGTGATATCGCGAAAGCGATTGGCACAGCAGCGTCGTCTTGCGAGTCGCCAGCGACTCCCATAGTAGCGCCATCAATGTTGGGTTGTAAGAAATTTGGCACTCTTCGGGCGAAACGTATTTCAAGACGTCTTCGGGGTGGACGATTGCTTCGGACTTAAAGACCAATCCCGGCGTTGCGATCCTGGCCAATCGATTGAAGGCTTGAATCAGCTGATGAGCCTCGGGCAAATTTTCGCAACTCGTTCCCATCTGTTTCCAAATAAAAGCGACAGCATCCAAACGCAAAATATCGACGCCCGTGTTTGCGATGAAGAACATCTCTTCGGCCATCGCCCGAAAGACCGCTGGATTGCTGTAATTCAAATCCCATTGAAAACTGTTGAACGTGGTCCAGACCCAAGCCTGAGTGGCGTCGTGCCACGTGTAGCTGCCGCGGCGCACGGTCGGAAAGATATCGCGTAAGGTCGCTTGATACTGATCGGGCAAACTGCGATCGGGAAAGATGTAGTAAAAGTCTTGGTATTCGACGTCACCAGATTGAGCCAACTTTGCCCAACGATGGTCGTCGGACGTGTGGTTGAAGACAAAGTCCAGCACCAACAGTATGCCTTCCTCGTGCAACCTTGCCGCCAACTCGGTCAAGTCGTCGATGGTTCCGATTCGCGGATCGACGCTGCGATAATCGCTGATCGCGTATCCGCCGTCGCTGTCGCCGGGCCGAACGGCGAACAGGGGCATCAAGTGCAAGTAGGTAAGCCCAAGCTCTTTGAAGTAGTCGATCGAATCGGTCAGCTTACGTAAGTTGCCGCTGAACAGATCGACGTACAGAGCGCCGCCGACAATTTTCTCGCTGTGGAACCACTCAGGATTGTGCGTGCGCCGCCGATCCGATTCGACCAACTTCGCTGGTCGCTCGGCGCAAGCCTTTGCGGCGGTGACGAGAATCTGTTCCAAGTGGAAAAAGAAATCGTATCGCTGGCCATAGAGTCCGCGCAACAAAGAGAACAACTCCGGCCAAAACTCGTCGAGTCGCTTAAGGAAAGCGGCTTGTGTTTCCGAATCGACATCAAGGGAGGCCAGGCACTCATCTACTCGCGACATCAACCGACGCAGCGTTAATTCGGCCTCGTATGCATCGCGCGAAGCGGAGCGACGCGTCAGATTAGACGTGGCTACATTATCCGGATCGAGAGGCGTTCCATTATGCTTCGATCGAGTCATTGGGGATGCGAATGTTGTCTAGGAAGTTGTAGTATGCGATGCCTTCCAGGACACCGCGCGCGTGAGAAGTCTCGGCAAAATAAACCCGAGGCTTACCCTTGAGTCGCTTGAGTTCTTTGTCGTGGTTGGCGACGACGACGCCCAGCGTCCGCCCCATGATCATTCCCGCATCATTGCCAGAGTCGCCAGCAACGAGCATTTTTTCGGGCGAAAAGCCCCATTTGTACAGCAAATGACGCATCGAGAAGTCGCTGCCGCCGCGAACGGGAACGATATCAAGATAGGCGCCCAGCGACATGATCACTCTAGCTCGCAAACCGGCTTCACGCAGCTTTTTTTTGATTCGCGAAATGGACGGGGCAATTTCGGTGTTCAGCAGATAACTGATCTTGTATTCGGATTGATTCACATCGGGCTGGATTTCAAATCCTGGCAGCGTCGCACACAGCTCACGAATTTTCGCAGGTTGCCAAGCGAAACCGATCTGCTTGCGCCAACTGAAATCCGGCGTCAGTGTTGGTCCGTAATGCAGCTGAGTGCCCGCATCGGTGTCGATCACGTCGGGCCGGGGCAGGTTAAGTTCCTCGATCAACTCCATCGCAGAATCGAGTCGTCGTCCCGTTGCGATGCCAAAACCGATGTGATCGTTTTGCGCGATCATGTCCGCGAACTCTCGAAGCGACTCTTCATCGCCCGTCAACGTGTTGTCCAGATCGGTCACGATGATGCGATCGAATTGCGGCAATCGGCGTTGGCGAGCCGTCGCGATCAACGCGGGCACAGGCGAGCGACGAAGGATATCGTCGAGATCGCGAAGATATCGCCGTGCGTGGTTGTGCCATGCATAGTGTTTCCGCGTCCCGTCGATGCCTGATTGCGACCACGATTGCCAATTCTCAGGTTCGGTCAACGCACGCAGCAACGCATTCTCGATCGCCTGCCCATCCAGCGGATCGACCAACAATCCGTTTTCACAATTAGCGACAATATCACGAGGACCACCGTCGTTGGTGGCGACGATCGGAAGTCCCGTGGCACCCGCTTCCAACAATGTCAACCCAAATGGTTCGGTCAACGCCGCGTTGACGAACACGCCGCCAAGTGATGTCGCGAACCGATACAGTTCCGGCACATCGCTGGGTTTGTGAGTCTTGGGATAGGCGACCTTGCCGTACAGATCGTAAAGATCGATCTGTTTCCAAACATCCTTGATGATTTTCGCCTGTGCGTTGGGCAAATCGTCCACGTTGTCATGGGTGCCCATGATCAGCACCAAGTTCGCAAGCGACTGCAACTCACTGCTTTCGCCATAGACTTGGACCAACTTGCACAGATTTTTGCGTTCGTCGGGTCTCGCCATCGCCAAAATCATTGGCTTGGACGAGTCGGTTAGAAAACGATTGATGGAACTCGCAATCTCGGGTGATTCCAGTGCTGGTTGATCCTCGGCCGAGGGCGGCGAGAACTGTACAAGGTCGACCCCCGGTGGAATCACCTCCATGCGATCGGGCGCATAGTGGTCATATAACTCGTACTGCAGCTCGACTTCTTGGTTGGTGCTGGTCACAACCATCGACGCGGTTTCAAGTGCGAACTCTTCAGCTTCGATTCGCGTTTTGAGCTTGTACTTCTTTTCCAATGCCGCCGCTTTCTCGGGCCCTTGATCGGCCAACAATCGTTGACGCTTGACGCGGCCCAGCGAGTGACCGGTGAACACAAATGGGATGTGCAGCAACCTTGCCAATTGCGCCCCCGCTTGACCGGCATCGGCGTAGTGCCCGTGGATCAAATCGGGAATACCGCTGCGGCGAAAGTGAACGAGTGCTTGGTCGACGAACAGTTCCAAGTACGGCCACAGACCTTCTTTGCGTATGTACCGCTTGGGGCCGAATGGGATGCGAATGATTTTCGCGTTCTCGGCAATCGGCTCTTCGACCTTGGCATAGTCTTCGTGGCAGCGCGGGTCGATGATTTGACGCGTCAATAACTCGACGCTGCCGATCTCGGATTGGGCCGCAAGCTCTCTCGCCAATTCAATGACGTATTTGATTTGTCCACCGGTGTCGACGTCTTTGCCCAGTTCTAAGTCGTGTCCGCGGACCAAACCGTGCAGCGAGATCAAGGTGACTTTTAGTGGCTGCTCTGCATCAAGAAGACTCATATCACTTGTCAAGTATTGGATGTTTTAATTCGAAAACATTGACCCGAACAGTCGTTCAGCACACCGCTGCAAGCCAAAACACTAAGAAAACCACGGTACCAGATAGAGCCAGGGCATGTTGAAACGATTCGAAAGGCACCCCGCAATCAGTTGCTAAAGGTCAAGGAAATGCCTTAGCCCGTCCAATACTCCGCACGTCGCATTTCGCTTTGCCAAAACCAAGTCGCCGGAATCGCGATGATGATGCCGGGCTGCCTGGATCAATGAATCTGCGGCATTGGCGACCACGATGGATCGAACGCCCGAGACCATCGCCGCGGTGTCGTTTCCTGAGTCGCCTGCGAAAACGATTTGTTTGTGATCAAAACCCTGGCTTTCTCGCCACCAATGCAGCCCGAACGCTTTGTTGACACCCTTTGGCAGTAAGTCCAACAACCCACGCGAATCAATCGGGTCGACGCTGATGACCATTTGCAATGGAGCCCCTTGGTCGGCAATCCACTCGCTCGTTCGTTTTTCGATCAAGCTTAGGTCTGGGCCGTCAAAGTAGAAACTGCACTTTGCGTTTGTTTGCCGCGTCGCATCCTGCAACTCCAATGGCAACCCGGCCGATCGAACGCCCTCGCAGATCCTGGCGTGTGTCCAGCCCTGCAAATTGTTCGTCATCGCAGCTTGGTAGACCTCACTGATGCCGTAACCTTGATCGCCCGCGCGTTCCATCAAACAGGAACCGACGTCACACAGGATCGCGTCGGGAGGCGGCAGTCGGAACTGTTCGATCGCGTCAATGGTCAGCGAGTACGAACGTCCCGTTACAAACAAAAGTTTCAATCCGGCGTCTACGATCAAAGTCGATAACTTAGAAAGTGCCTCGACTTCCAAAGACTCGTCGAGGTTCGGAATCAGGGTTCCATCCAAATCGGTCGCGAGTACAGCGATTGGGACTTTCATTTGTCGTTCCACAACATGGATCACGGTAGGTGCGGCCCCCAGCATTTGCGAAGGGGGTCGACGAAACGGACATCGCAAAATCGGCCGCAGGATATGCGAATCCTAACACGAAGCATCACCGGGTGAACCGCTGCACAGCCAACCCAGAATCGATCGGCCAATCGAACATGGCGAAAGGATCGTTGCGAAGCAAGTCGGGCTCAACCCAATGCAGGCAGCGACCAATGCTCGATTCGCCATTCACCGAGTTTCGGATGAACCAAGATAAGTTTGCCCGCAACGCTTGATTGGATCGCCCAGGCAGCAGACTCAGCGTGGCTGGTTCCGGCCCAAGCCAGCAACGCCAGCATGCCGCGGCCCTGGTGACGTGGCGTTTCGAATACGGCAGTGGCGTGATAGGGCGCGGCGATGTGGCTGCGCGACGTTGTATCGTCCAACCGGTTGTCCCACTGTGGATGGGCGTTACCGGCCAGAAGTTGCAGGGCGGTTCCGCTGTCACTGCCGTTCCACGCACTCAGGTATGTGCCGGGGTCGGACAACAACGGGTCGGAGTCCGCCAACGGCAAGGCATAACCGCCGCAGCGCATCACGACGGGTTGCCGGGCATCGTAGTCGTGAATCTGAAAAACCCAGCCGGCGTTCCACCAGACTCCCGTTTCGACACCGGTGTTCGCTTGGCCGATCTTGAAGCCGAGGCTGTAGCTGTAATAGACGTGGTCGGTTTCCATTTCCACGGCAACGGTCGAGTGTCTGCCAAAGACCCGCCCATCGTCGAGTTCCGCAGTCAACGCAGAGTCCAGTGACCAGTTCGTCTCGTTTGGAAATGCCAACGTGAAGCTGACACCCGTGCGATAAGCGGTCTTGCTCCACTTCCACGCACCATAGCGCAGTTGTGAGTTCGAAATCTGCGAACCGGCGTTCACGATTTCGACCGCGCCACCGACGCTGCGCACCACCAATCCAGCCGGCTTGATGACGTGCGCATGATCACCCGTCTCGGAAGGCAGCGACTGTTCGGGCGCGCTCCAGAATGGATGGTCGGGTGGGATCAGCAAGGGAGCGAAACCTTTCGCGGCCCAATACGGCGACGAAGCGCAAGAGTAGGTTTCCATGAGCGACTCAAACTCATCCGTCCAGCCGAGCGACAGACAACCTTGCTGTTGCTGGATCGGTTTGGAGAGAAAAAAATCCAGGTTCCGTGTGCAGAGCCGGCGAACCAACCCGTAATCGAGGTCGCAACAGTCTTCCGCAACGGTCATACCGAAGACATTCAGGCAATTGAAACGGTAGGAGATCGATCGCCCAAAGGCCGGGTGCTCTCCACTGGCCGCAAAGAAGTGTTGATAGTCAACGACGAACGGCCGGGCCCACTCTCGCCAACGCTTCGCACGTTCGGGATTCCCCTCGCCGTACAGCCGCGCCCACATCAACCCGTAGAAGTGAAAGGCGTAAGCGTTGTAATGATCATAGGCTTGGTTGATCCCGTCTTCGAACCAGCCTCCGCCGCGATGCATCAGTTCTAGGCGAGTCAGAAACTCATCCACGATCGGACGGTCGGTGGGGCGACCGTATCCGTGTTGCATGAGAAATTCCAGGATGTGGACTCCCATGAAATAATGATTGTTGTTGACGATGCCATTGCCACGCGACGTGCCGAGCCAGCGCGCGACAAGATCTTTTTCGTCTTTCGACAACGGATCCCAAAGCTGTTCCGGTGCGATTTGTAACGCAATGGTCAGCAGGCCAATCTCGACGTGGTGCTGGTGGTAGTTCGCGTCGGGGCCCCAATAGTGTTCGCTCGCCGGATCGGCGCCGATCACCAACCCCGCGCGAAACCATTGGGCGATTTTCTCGCGAAACGCTTCGTCGCTGGGACTCGACGGCGTCTGCAACCAATGGGCTGCCAGCAACAGCGGGCGAGCAAACGATTCCAGCCGGTCGGCTTGGCGGTCGTGGTCGCTCGCCGGGCCGATGATGTCAAGGTCGGCTCGCCCCGACTGCATCAGCGCAGCGAGTGGCTCGAGCAGTTTGCGGGCGGCGTTCTGCCAATGACGATAGGATTCGGGTATCACGGATTGGGTTGCTTCGGGATGAGAGATGTGAGCCAACGCGGCGAGCAGACGCCCTGTCCGTTGTCGCAGCTAATTTGCCGGGCATGGGCGTAGCGGAACCCAAAACGCCATGAAGTCCAAAGGGGCCATCATAAATATTAATGATTTAAAACGATAGCCACCAGTGAAAGAGACCAGCCGCGGTTAAAAGGACTCGACGGCCAGCTTCACCACGCCGATTTCAAGTAACAGATTCGCAAAACGCCGCTGTTCGCCGGTGGCAATCATCAGCGTTGTGCGGGGTGATGCGATCTTGTCGTAGAACGCCCAACGCTCCATTTGCGTCCACGTCACGGCATCGTCCAGTCGTTGTCGGTACAGCTTGTGAATGGGCGGATGAAAATCGTCGGGTGCCTCCATGACGGTCGCGGCCTGTACTGGCACCGCAGTCAGCAATACGTCCAACACCGTCAGCGCGTCCACCGTGCCAGGCGTCAGATTGAGGTGAACGACGCTCGCATTCGGACCGCGATTGCCAGCGACGGGAAAATTGCCGTCCGCGATCAGCACTTGCGAGAAGTGGCCGGACGCGGCCAGCGCAGCAAGGATACCCGGGTGAATCAACGAAGTCTTCAACATGATAATTCAGCAGTTCCATCGCGAGAGTTAGCTTGACGCGTTGCCGTTCATTGGCGGGCTGCCGGATTCTAACCCAAGACGCAGGCGAGCTTCACGGCCGCTTGAACTGATACAGTATTGTTTACCAACCGCAATGAGAAAATCAGGGCATCATCTGACCAGGCGCGCCCGATAAGTCGATGAAGTGACCTGAACCAACTTGCCAGCACTTTGAATTTCAAGGCACACAGGAATTGATTCATGGCGTGGAACCTCTTTTTACTTCTGACGGCCTGCTCGGCGGGTTTTGTACCGTCAGCGACATTTGCCAAGGAGCATCCGCCCAACTTTGTCGTCATCTTCACCGATGACCAAGGGTATGCCGACGTCGGATGTTTCGGGTCACCAGACATTCGTACGCCTCGGCTAGATGCGATGGCAGCCGACGGCATGAAGTTCACAAGCTTCTATGCGCAACCCGTGTGCGGACCGTCGCGAGCGGCGCTGATGACTGGATGCTATCCGATGCGTGTTGCCGAACGCGGAAACGAAAAACAGGTCCATCCGATTCTTCACAGTGAAGAAATCACGGTGGCGGAGGTTTTGAAAACGAAAGGCTACGCGACCGCTTGCTTCGGAAAGTGGGACTTAGCCAAGCACTCCCAGAAAGCCTTTTTTGCGGACCTGCTGCCCACCCGACAAGGCTTCGACTATTTCTTTGGGACGCCAACCAGCAACGACACGATCGCCAACCTATATCGCAACGAAGAGCTGATCGAACCGAACGCGGATATGGCGACGCTGACCCAGCGGTACACCGACGAAGCAATCGGTTTTATGAAACAGAATCAAGCGAAGCCGTTCTTCATCTACATACCGCATTCCATGCCGCACACTCGATTGGATGCTTCGGCACCGTTCAAAAGAAAGAGCAAACGCGGCCTGTATGGGGACGTCATCGAAGAAATCGATTTTAACGTCGGCCGGATTATTGACTCCGTTACCGAACTCGGATTGGCGGACAATACCTACGTGATTTTCACAAGCGATAACGGCCCATGGTTGATCAAAAACACCAATCACGCCGACGGACATCTACCAAGCGACCACGGCGGTTCGGCAGGCACGCTTCGTAGCGGGAAGACGTCCACCTTCGAAGGCGGCGTGCGAGTTCCCTTCATCGTTTGGGGCCCCGGCCGAGTTCCTGCGGGGACGACGTGCGATTCAATCGCCAGCACGCTTGACGTTCTGCCGACGTTAGCGGCGCTATCGGGTGCCGCGGCTCCGCCGGATCGAGTGATCGATGGCGAAGACATTCGGCATCTGATCCATGGCGAGTTTGACAAGGCCGACGCCGACAAGACGCATTTTTACTACTTGCGAGTCCGACTGCAGGCCGTTCGTCAAGGCAAATGGAAGTTGCACCTTCCTCGCGAAAAAGAACCGAGCGACGTGGCCCCGTTCACACAGAATCGACACATCGCACCGGAGGATCGCGTTGGTTTCGATACTCCTTTCTTGGTGGATCTCGACAACGACATCGGCGAGACGACGAATGTGGCCGACCAACATCCGCAGGTTACCCAGCGGTTGCTTGCGCTGGCTGAGTCGATGCGTTCGGATCTCGGCGACTTCGACCGAGTCGGCAAGAACATGCGATTCTTCGATCTCGAGGGTCCACGGCCGACGAAACCACCGTTGCCAAAGCAGCGTGTGCCGGCGAAGGCAAAACTCAAATCAAACCGCTAGCCGAAGTGCCGCGAATCTGTCGATTCGGTTGCCCCCAACCGACCGTCAATTCCGTGTATCGAAGGCATTTTGATCACCTTCGATGAGCAACCAATCCGTATTGGGCTTTAGATGAGAATAGGTTTGGCGTTGTCCATCGGGCCAGGTGACCGTGACCTCGCATTCGCCAATCAAGTCGCCCAACCCGACGCGAAGGATACGTTCATTGCTGCACATGTAACCATCACCCGAAGTCAGGGCCGCGATCCACCGCTGATCAGAGGAATGCACTTCCACGACTGATCCGATCGCGTCGCGAGAACTCTGGCGACCGACCAACTGCAATCCGATCCAGTTTCCCGGCTTTTCGGTCCGATTGACCAGCAACGCCACCGGCTCGGTCTGGTGCGTGACCGCAAAATCGGTCAGCCCGTCGCGGTTGATGTCGAGCGTCCACAACGCACGGCCGACATGATTCGCACTCAGGTAATCGCCTCCGATGGCCTGTTCAATCGACTCGAATTCGCCCAGCGAATTTCGTTGAAAAACCTGCATCGGCTGTGCATGCGGGGCCGAGTCGTCCTCGGGATAGGCAGCATCGACATGGCCGTTGGATACGACCAACTCTAAGACCCCATCATTATCAAGATCGACGGCCTCCGTACCGAACCCGACCATGGTCAAAGACGGCGAATACAGTTTCTGTGCCATCGTTTGATCCCGCCACACGCCATCGTTTACTTGTTCGTGGTAAGTGTTGCATTCTTTGTCGAAATTGGTGACGTAGAAATCAAAATCACCATCGCGATCAAAGTCGCCCGTTGCGATCCCCATCGAACCTTGATACGGCGACCCATGGTTCGATCCCAGCCCTCTTACAACGGCTGACTCACCGAACGGGAGCTCAGTGTTCTCGGGCCAACTCCAATAGTGATTGGGGGATTGATCATTGGCGACGAAGACGTCGACACCCGGATCGTGATCGAAGGCCCCAATGGTCACGCCCAATCCTCGGCCTGGGCTCTCGGGCAATCCCCACGCTTCTGTTCGATCGACCAGATTCCCGGTTCCCGTGTTGTGGAGAAAACGATCGGGAGAAGCCGAAAAATTCAGCGGCCCACATGCTCGCGACCGACCTCCATCCCCGCACGTTTTGCTCACTTGCTCGAGACCATCGCCGTAACTAAGCACGACCACGTCGGCGAGCCCGTCTTGGTCCAAGTCGGCAATGGCGCCACTGGACGACCAGTCCAGTTTTCGATCCGCTTGTTCCATCAGCTCGGTAGCGTTCGTGAATGTTCCGTCGCCGTTGTTGATGAACAGCGTGTTGGCGCCATAGTTCAATGCCAACAGATCCAGAAAACCATCTTCATTGACATCACCAACCGCGATTCCCTGACCAAATCCTGTCTCATTTGTTTCGGAACCTCGCGTGACGTCGACGAAGGACCCATTTTGATTGCGCCAAAGCGAATTTGAATTTGAATCACGATGTGGCGGAGTACCACCGGCCGCCGCCAGATACAGGTCGCTCCAGCCATCAAGGTCAAAATCGATTGCTCCGCCGCCGCAGCCCAGTGTCTTGAAAATCTTGATGCCGGGGCGATCCAAATCGTCAGCCGTACGGCCGAAAAAATTCAGCGATCTTTCACCCGCTTCGTTCACCAAACGAATGCGACCAGGTTCGCTTGCCCTGCGAATCGCAACGTTACTTTGCTTTGAAGATTTCAGCGGATCCAGCTCGAGTTCAGGAAGGGCGAGGTTAGTCAGATCCATTCCAAGCTCCGGGTGGCCCGCCTCCGACTGCCACGGAGTTCCTGCATTCATCGTTGCAACGATCGAATCACGGACTTGCTTGACGGAAATGGTTTTGTCGGGCGGTAGCTTCGTCGCAATCGACGCCCACGCTTCGGCTTCCCACAATCGGCCGAGCGACTGTGCGGCTTTGGACATTTCAATCGTATTGGACTGAGACGGAGAATGCCGAAACTGAGACTTTGCATCGCTGAAGCGCGTCAGCAACGCCACACGGTCTTGAATCGCTTCGATAATTGTCTGATCCAGTCCGTGATCATCCTGAGGGATCTGTTCCAGCGAAGTCGCCAACTTGGCCCAGGCTTCTCGGCCACCGGCATCCCGCCTCGCCGCTTCCCAATAGGCGCGGACGGCCTGCCGATCCTGCTGACGAGACCAGCACCAATCTCCGACTGCCAGCCAATATCCCGTGTACTCGCGGATGCTATCGGGAGCATCGACAACGAGCGCCAAAAATTCGCCGTCACCTTCCGACGCGACCAGCACTCGGCATTGCAGCTCGATCGCAGGCAGATGTTCCGGATGCAACTTCAGTACGCTGCGCAGCACTGTGGCGGCTTGTCCAAATTTGCCTTGATCAAAATGCAGCTTGGCTTCGGCGACGAGCGGACGCTTATCACTCGGATGACGTTTGGCAAATTCGATGAATGAATCCAGTCGGTCCGTTCCCGATTCGGTGTAACTCAGTGACAGAAGCAACCGCAAATCAAACCGACGGTGCTGCACCAGAAAGCGACCGTGAGGGATTGCCCGACGTCGATTTTCCGATCCCCAACACAGATCGTAAAACGTTTGTCGGATCGAGTGCTGCATCGGATCCGACTCAAGTGACTCTTCCAATAGATCCATACAGTCGTAGAGTCGCCCGACCTTCAACAACGCATCCGTCGCCTGATTCAACCGCGCTGGATTTCCCAACGACTCGGCGCGGCAAGCATCAATCATCAGATCGGCAGCAACGTCAAGCTTGCCGACATTCTGTGCGGCACTCGCTACCAACTGGATGACCTCAGCATCATCCGGATGTTGTGTTAACACAGCGCTGGACAACTGCCAGGCTTCTTGCCACTTGCGTTGGCTAACCGCGCGATGCAGTTGCCCGAGTGGGTCATCCGAAACACTCGCTTCGGCTGCTTTTTTCAAGGGCTTATCCTGAGTCCGATTGCATCCAGCAATCGCCGACAGCCCCCAAAGCGAGAGCAGGGCAACCGCATGGGAAAGCAATGTTCGGCTTGAGTCTCGCCGATCGAGCCAAGGACGAGCCTCGCCGATCTTATCGCCAGCAACGATAGGAATGCTCCGCTGAATGAAAGGAAGCTGATTGAATGGACATCGTCCGTCGTCGAAGCGACATCGAGCTAAGCCTAGTACGAGCGATCCTGGTTGGACAGCGTCACTTTCAAGCGAAATCTTCCGATGCCGGTGCTTAGATGCCGGTGCTTAGATGTAGGTGCACTGTGCAAGAGAGAACTGAGGCAGAACGCTTGCGGCATGAAGTTGGCTTTCAAGTTGGCGAGTCTTCCCAAGGCTCGTACGGACCGCGACTCTGTCGCAAAGCCCTCTTTGTTCTATCGATGTTCTATCGATGTCCAAACGCCACGCTGGAACAAGCGGATGACGCGAGGGGGGGGACACAACCGCCTTGGCTAGTGCTCTGTCAATATGAAAACGTGGGGTAGGCATCCTGCCTTTTTATACCCCACAAGTCTGCTGTTCATTTTCCGGGCCGAAGGCCCAGCATTTTACCTAGCCCAGCCCGCAGGGCTGGGTGACGGGAATACGTAACTATCGGAGGGCCAACGGCCCGGCAGTTTAACCATCCATCGCAAACTGCCGGGCCTTTGGCCCTGGGCGGCGTATTGGTCCGATCGTTTCCCAGGCCGATGGCCTGGGCTAGGCAAACCAATGGCCCGTTGGGCCGGAAAATCGTGAGCCAAATCGCTTGCACGAGTTGTGGGGTATAAACAGGCATCCTGCCTGCCAATGCGCAGATATTGCAAATCGCAGGTTGGAAGCCTACGCCACGAAAGCGCTAACCCTGAAATTGAGTGTTGACAGAGCACTAGACGAAAAAATACTTGAATTCGCCCCGTTGAACGGGTACATTTTGCCTAGCCCTCCACCCTGCACACGTGACCAACTACCAACTGGGCATGGCACAGCACCTTGTCCCCTTCTTTTTCGCGTGGTTTTGCGAAATTTGCAGCAACCGCTAGCTCGGTATGCAGCCGCCGACTGGGCGAATGCGGCAATGTCGCAAATGATCAACCCCATGACTCAAAAGATCATTGTCGCCCGCTGGGCTTCTGCGATATTTGATTGGGCTGGGCTGGTGCGGCACCGGTTTCGCGCTAACGTAGAGTGTTCGTTCGTCGAACTTTCTTCGCCAATGGTGACGAAATCAACTCGTATCGACTGGCTCGATATCCAATCTTTTTTTCTTGTTCTTAGGAGTGTCTGGTAATGCAAAACACAAGTTCTAGAAGAGGCTTCACGCTTGTGGAGCTTCTGGTCGTGATCGCCATCATTGGGGTGCTGGTCGGCCTGCTACTGCCGGCGGTTCAGGCCGCTCGCGAAGCTGCTCGCCGTATGAGCTGCAGCAACAACTTCAAGCAACTCGGCTTGGCAGTCCACAATTACCACAGCGCGTACAAAAAGATTTCAGACTTCCAGGGTGGAACGTACAATTACGGTTCGTCTGCAGTCCCGCCAACGGCAAACACCGACAACAACCTGAGCCACTTGCCCGGCCTGATGCCGTTCATGGAGCAACAGGCACTTTGGGAGCAGATTTCAAACCCTTGGCTGGTTCCTACAACCGCGCCAAACCCAGGCACCATTCAAGCAATGGGCCCTGATCCGAACTTAAGTCTGACGAATCACTCCAACATTGAAAATTACGATCCTTGGTTGACGAACGTTCCGACGTTGCGTTGTCCAAGCGATCCTGGTGTTGGCTTGCCCGCTCAAGGGCGAACAAACTATGCCGCTTGTCTTGGCGATTCCTACATCTTCCACAACGGTTGGGATGCCATCGGCGGTAACGGAGTTCCATGGCGGAATGGCGACGGCCGACGCACACCACAACTGGAAGGCCAGTCACGTGGCTTCTATGTCCCCCGAATCAAGGGCCGGTCATTCAGTGAAGTCACCGACGGCTTGGCAAACACGATTTGCATGGGCGAAATCCCCACCGGACTTGGCGACAGCGACACTCGCACACAAGCGGGCATTTCAGGCGGCAACAACCACTCTGGCAATAACAGGCTCGACATTCGGGCATGTGCTGGTTGGATTGATCCGCTGCGACCCCAGTTCTGGGACCCGACCGTCACTTCGCGTTCTAACCCCGGCGAAACCGAACGCGGTTATAAGTGGGCCTCGGGTCGTGCCTGGTATTCGGGTGGCTACACCATTTTCCCGCCCAACAGCCATGCCTGTGCTGGCCGAAACGAAACCACCACGGTCAACGCTCCTTTCGGAAGTCGCCACCAGGGCGGTTGTCACGTGCTGATGGGTGACGGAGCCGTCAAGTTCATCACCGACTCCATCGAGTCGGGCGCCTCGGGTGCCGCGGGCCAACATGTGATCAGTTACGGGAACACAGACGACTTCGGTTCGGCAAGCTTCTTCGGTCTGTGGGGTGCCCTCGGTACCCGCAACGGAAATGAAGTCATCGACGAAGAGATCTAGGGCTTCCCAATCAGATATTTTGCCGCCTCTTGATACCTCCCTGGATCTTGAGGCGGCTCAAGCGTCATGGCACTGAGTTGCCTGACTTTCGCGTCTTACAGTGTTCAATTCGGAATTTTTGAGAACCACGATCATGAAACATTTTTTGTTTGCTTGTAGCTTTGTTGCTTGCCTTAGCGTTGCCGGATGTGGAGGCAGTGATGGCGCACCATCTGCGGATGCAGTGAAGAGCTTTGTGACGGAAAACCCCGACATCGCGAAGCGTGCAGAGGATGCAGCAGCTGCCGAACAAAAGAGCATTGAAGAAGAGTATGACACGCCAATCGGAGGCGGGATTTAGGTCCACCGTTTGGATCAGTTCAATGGAGCTGGTCCGCATGCTTGGCCATTGCGATCGGTTGCTGCGCGGTTTTGCTCTCGAAAAATGCCTGGCTTTCCAGACGTTGCCTCGATGCTAGAAGAACTTCAGCAGCGACCGTGTGTTTTGTGTTGAGAACGAACACTGTTCGCCTCGCAAGATTTTCGTGCCGAAGGAGATTCCTTCGGCCGATGAGTGTGGGATTTAGCTTAAAGGCTAGTCGTTCAGGTTTCTTGTATTCCATAACGAACGACTCAGTCAACCACTCTCGATATAGTTAGTTTTTTTACTTCCTCCTTTATTAAAGGATCCGTTGAAATGAAAAGTAATTTTCACCGTTCCGCATTTACTTTAGTGGAACTGCTGGTGGTCATTGCGATCATCGGCGTTTTGGTCGGCCTGCTGCTTCCAGCAGTCCAGGCTGCTCGCGAAGCTGCCCGCCGCATGAGTTGTAGCAACAACTTCAAGCAAATCGGCTTGGGCGTTCACAATTACCATAGTGCGTATAAGCAACTCCCGACTCACAAGTCCGGAACCGGCCTGAACGCTGGCGTGACAACGTGGGGCGACGAACTTGGCAACGGGGTCGCGCAAGCCGGCCGAACCAACAATGAGAACCTGAGCGCCTTCGTTGGCCTTTTGCCCTTCATCGAAAACCAATCGTTGTGGGAACAAATTAGCAATCCAGGTGCTCCGGACGCAAGCGGTAACGGCAGTACGTTCCCAGCGATGGGAACGAACCCAGACGACGACGGTGGCTTTTCCGCTGCCCCCAATCACTACGGCCCTTGGTCAGAAGAGACGCCCGCTTTCCGTTGTCCCAGCGACCCCGGCAAGAGCAAGCCACCCGGCTATGCGCGGATCAACTACGCGGTCTGTCTTGGTGACACCATCATCAATACATCGGACGGACCGACCGACGGCACGCTCTCGCGAACCAGCAACGCCGGCCAGATGGCTCGCGCCAATTGCCGTGGCTTTTTCGTCCCCCGACAAACGTCGAAGTTTCGGGACATTTTGGATGGTCTCTCGAATACCATCATGATGGGTGAAATCATTACCGATTTGACCGACCGTGATAAGCGCAGCGACAGCCGCACCGGACTTACCGCTGCTGACTTATCTTTGAACCCTACCCTTTGCAACGATGCCTCCGACGCACTTCGCCCGAAGTTCTGGGCTTCTGGGACATCTCGAATTGCCAATGGTGCCAACGGCCGTCGCGGTCGTGGATTGCGATGGGCAAGCGGAAGTCCGTTGTATACGGGCATGACGACAGTCCTGCCGCCGAACGCGGCGACCTGCTTGGCGACCGAAGGCTTGTACGATGGCTCTGCGATTGTCAGTGCCGGCAGAGAAGACAAGAACTACGCGCTCTGTCCCCCTTCAAGCCGCCACCAAGGTGGATGCCACGTGCTGATGGGTGATGGTGCCGTCAAGTTCATTACGGATTCGATCGAAGCAGGCGGCAGCACGTCGCCCATGGTTCACCGTATCCATACCGCCGCCGGAACCGTTCCAGCAGGGGTTGCAAGCCCTTACGGGCTGTGGGGATCGCTGGGTACCCGTGCGACGAAAGAAGTCATTGAAGAAGAACTATAGAGACTCCCTCTTGTCAAGGCATCGAAAATAGCCAGCCCGGCTTTTGATGTTGTGAGCTAAAGACTCGTATATCCCTTTGTTCGCCGCTTGGCGAGCAGAGGGATTTTTTTTGTGCAGACAACAGACACGAGTTCGGCATCGACCGGGTTTCGTCGCCAGCGATTGGCCGTCAACCAACGCACCTTAGGATCGAGCGCGGAAAAATGTACGATGGGCATTCTTGCCCGTCGCGAACATCTCGGGCAAAAGTACCCGAGTTACGGTAGCTATTTTCCGCTCGATCCTTAACCGTCGTGAATAGCCTTGCTGACATGCCCGCATTGCGAGTGCCGACGCTGCAGAAAATGTGTCGCATTTCATTTCGGATGCGTCGCAATTCATCCTCGGCAGCCGTTCTTTTCCACTTAGCATTTGATAAACCAACCAGACTATTCTGGGGAAGTCGCGTCAGGGTTCGATCCATCACATCGTCGTCGCAATCTGATAACCTTTGATTTTGAAACCGTTGCTTGTTGCCCGCCAAATTCAAAGAGCACCCGTTCTCGCAATAAACGGGTGCGAGCATCTCCAAGAAGAATGAACATGAAAGAATACGCTCGTTGTCTGCTTGCGATTGTCGCTGCTGCGTTTCTGGGTTCCGCCAACGCACAGGAAATGGAAAAGATGTGGGGCGACCAAGTGGTCAAGCTCCGCGCCGAAAATGCCGATCGCGGACAATTGTTCGACGAAGGCAACTATGCGATGTTCATCCACTGGGGGTTGTATTCGCTGCTTGGCAACGAGGTTGACGGCAAGACCTACTACGGGATCGGCGAATGGATCATGAATCCTCGCATGGCTGGAATTCCCATCGACGATTACAAGCAACTTGCCGGCAAGTTCAATCCCACCCAGTTCGATGCCAAGGAAATCGCTCGCATCGCAAAGGATGCGGGAATGAAATACATCGTCATTACCGCCAAGCATCACGACGGCTTCGCGATGTATGAATCGAAGGCCAACGATTTCAATATCGTTGACGCTACGCCGTGGAAGAAGGATCCAATGAAAGAACTTGCCGCGGCGTGCCGCGAAGCTGGGCTAGGATTTGGGTTCTATTACTCACACAACCAAGACTGGACGTTTCCCGGCGGTGGCAACGGACCGACAGAAGACGAGAACGGAGATCCGGCAACCTTCGACGATTACTTTGAAAAGAAGTGTTTGCCCCAGGTCAACGAAATCACCACCGAATACGGTCCCATCGAGTTGGTCTGGTTCGACACGCCGGGAAAGATGCCAAAACACTACGTCGAGCAACTCGTGGATCTTGTTCACAAGAACCAACCACGAGCGCTGGTGTCGGGCCGCGCGGGTCACGACCTGGGTGACTATCAAACGTTGGGCGACATGGAAGTACCACGCCACAACATCGAAGGGATGTGGGAAAGCGTTGATACCACCAACGATTCATGGGCGTACGCTTGGTACGACGAATATTGGAAGTCGCCGAAAGAGATCCTTCACCGCTTGATCGCATGCGTCGGACGCGGCGGAACTTACATGCTAAACATCGGCCCGCAAGGCGATGGAGCAGTACCAGCGCGGGCCACCAAGACCCTGACCGATGCGGGCGATTGGATTTACCGCTACCCACAGGTCGTCTACAACACCGATGCGTCGCCTTGGCAACACGCTTTGCCTTGGGGCGATGTAACTCGCAAAGACAACACGCTGTTTCTATGCGTGTTCGATTGGCCCACATCGGGCAAACTTCACTTGCCCAACCTGAAGACGTCGATCAAATCGGCTCAACTACTGGGAAGCGATCAACCGGAATCGCTGAAATGGTCGCGTGAAGTCGACTGGACCGTGATCAACGTGCCGCCAAGTGCGCCCGAAAAACTCGTTTCGGTGATTCAAATAGAATTGGAATCGGAACCCGAAGTGGATCCGGTTTGGGCAATTGATCCTGAACACGCGACGGAAGTGCTGGCCGAGTTCGCCGAAGTTGACAATGCCGAGAAGTCACCGAAACGATGGATGGAAAAGTTCGGCGAGTGGAAGGGCATTGTCCATGCACACGGATTCGAAAAGGGTGGCGCCGCGTCGTGGGATGTCGATGTTCACAAGCCAGGCGAATACAACGTCGCACTCACATACTCAGGAACGGGGCGCTTGGTGTGGGAGGTTTCCGTCGATGGTGGCGAGAAGATCCAGAACCAACAAAACTCCTCGCACAACTATCAATCGTTTCCCATCGGCTGGATCCATTTCCCAGAGCCCGGCCGCTACAAAGTTTCGGTCCGATGCGTGGATGGAGACATCAAGTCGTCCAGCTTGAAAGCGATCGAGTTCGAACCGATCGAATAGCGCATTTCCTTAACCAACATGACGAACTTGATGAATGGCCCCAACGTTGCCTGGATCACACTGCTAGTAGTTTGCACCTGCGTCGCCGAAGCGGCCGAACCATCGCGCGATGAGAGTTCCAAGCCCGCCGTTTTCCCCGGGTTCACTTGGGATCGTGTGCCGCTGAACATTCACTTCGGAAAACGCACGACCGACTTGACCGATGGCGAGGTTGATTTTCTGGCCAACCACAGCCGGTTCATCGTGCTGGAAAAGAGCCATGGAGCCCGCGTCCACGGAAGCACCGAAGCCGGCATCGCTGACTCGGCGCGGCGGATCGTGGCGAAAAATCCTGATGCGAAAGTACTTTTCTATTTGAATGCGATGATCAATTGGCCCGGGTATGTTGCGTATGAATCGTATCAACCGGAATGGACGCTACGAAACGCTGCCGGCGATGTCGTCACACACCCGTCCGGTACGCCGCGTCCGGATCCGTCCAACGCAGCGTTTCGCCAGTGGTGGTCGGACATCGTCGCGAAAGCGAACCACGACGCTCCCCTTGGCGGCGTGTTCATCGACGCGCTTCCCCAAGCGATTTCGCCGGGCCTGGCCAAACAGATTGGCGACAAGAAAGCGAGCGAGGTGGTCGCGGGTCTTCGCGAGATGATCGTGATGACGAAACGCAAACTCGGCCCCGACAGCATTGTTTTGGTCAACGGTTTGCGAGCAACGGATTTTCGCGAGATCCTTGATTGGGAAGGCATCGATGGCGTCATGATTGAACACTTCGATGCATTTCATTCGACGTCGGCGGAAGACATCAAAGCCGACATCGATTCCATCGCGATTGCCGCGTCGAAGGGAAAGTTTGTCGTCATCAAAGGGTGGCCGGGATTCAACTGGCTTGATCGCGAGATGATGAAACGTCCGCACGCCGAGTTGCTTGAACTGGCCCGTCAACGCATCACGTTTCCGCTCGCATGCTTCCTGATCGGCGCGCAACCCGGTTCACACTTCTGTTATTCCTGGGGATACACCGACATCAACGGAATGCTTGACGACTACCCCGAACTCGATCGGCCCCTCGGTCCACCGAAGTCCGCTGCGACGTGGGACGGCATGACCGCTACACGAGACTTTCAACACGCATCTATTTGGATTGATCTTTCGAATCGCGATGCTCGCATCGACTGGAATTTAGAATGAATAAAATGTTCGCTTTGATCATCACCGCCTTTGTTGCAACGACTGGATTGGCCGCAGACGACCCGCCCAAGCCCAATATCATTTTCATATTCGCCGATGATTGGGGATACGGCGATTTGGGAATCCACGGCAGCACCTTTTGCAAGACGCCGAACCTAGACCGGATGGCGAGCGAGGGCATCGACTTTGCGAACTTCACGGTCAACAGCCCCGTCTGTTCGCCTAGCCGGGTTGCCGTGATGACGGGTCAGTTCCCGGCAAGGCAATGCGTCCACCAACACTTCCAAAGTATTGGCGCCCACATCAAAAGGGGCATGCCCGACTGGCTCGATCCGCAAGCTCCGATGCTGCCTCGCATGCTGAAAAGTGCCGGCTACAGAACCGGGCACTTCGGGAAATGGCATCTCGGCAGCGTCGCTGACTCACCGTCCGAAGACGCCTACGGCTACGACCGCTATGCGACGTTCAACGGGTCGGGAAAAAACGAAATCAAAAAAGATGGCATGGCATCGGTGGACCATGCTGTTGAGTTCATTCGAGAATTCAAGGACCAACCCTTCTTTGTCAATCTGTGGCTTCATGAAGCGCACTTGGCACACTATCCACAAGATCGGTTCATGGAACAGTTCAAGGATTTGAGCGAACAGCAAAGAGTTTATGCGTCCATCATCGCCGAGGCAGACGAAGGTGTTGGACGAGTGTTCGCGTTGTTGAAAGAATTGAAAATCGACGAGAATACGCTGGTCGTTTTCTCGACCGACAACGGCCCCGAAGTGACACGTGATGAGACACAGAAATTTCACGACAAGGAAAAAATTGGCTTGGGCGGCTATTACTCGGTCGGCGAAACCGGCGGATTGAAAGGCCGAAAACGAGCACTTTTCGCTGGCGGGATTCGGGTGCCGTTCATCGTTCGCTGGCCAGGAATTGTGCCGCCCGGAAGAACCGATTCGACGTCGGTGATTACCGCGGTCGACTTGTTGCCGACGTTCCTGGAGGTTGCCGGCGTGCCGTTACCCAAGGACTTCGCGCCCGATGGCGAAAGCGTGTTCGCCGCGTTCAAAGGTGAGCCAGTAACAAGGACCAAGCCGATTTTCTGGGAATGGAAGGGCGGCGATTCACATGAGTACACATGGCCTTCACTCGGTGTCCGTGAGGGCAAGTGGAAACTGCTGGTCAACAAAGAAACGCAGATGGCGGAGTTGTACGATTTGGAAAGCGACTGGGCCGAAAAGAACAATGTCGCGACCGGCCATCCTGAGGTCATGGAACGTTTGACCGAAAAATTGGATGCGTGGAAGGACTCGTTGCCGACGGCGCCGAGCGAAAATAGTCTTTCAGAGAAACGGAAAAAGAAATGAGTCAATTCAAACAATTGCGTTTCGCGGTGCTGGCCGTTTTGCTGACCTGCTGTTGCGAGCACGCCCGATCCGTCGAACCGTCGCCGGCGGATCCCGCGAAGCCGAACGTCGTCATCTTCGTGGCCGACGATATGGGTTGGGGCGACTCGGCGACTTACGGCAACGAGCTGATTCAGACGCCCAACATGGATCGAATGGCTTCGCAGGGCGTGAAGTTCATGCAGTGCTATTCTGCTTGTGGCGTCTGTTCGCCCTCGCGTTCAGCCATCCTGACGGGACGGACTCCGTATCGAAACGGCGTCTGGCGTCACTTGTCTGGGATTCACGACGCCCATCTGCGAGAAAGCGAAATCACGTACCCCGAATTGCTCAAAGAAGCTGGCTACGAAACGTGTCACGTCGGCAAATGGCACCTCAACTCGAGCCAGCATTTCAATAACCCGGAATTTCCTCAACCGGGCGAACATGGGTTCGACTACTGGATGTACACGCACAACAACGCGAGTCCCAGCCACAAGAATCCCAATAACTTTGTTCGCAACGGCGATCCCGTCGGCGCGACGCAAGGCTATTCGGCGCAGTTGGTTGCAGCCGAGGCGGCGCACTGGTTGAAAGACGTGCATGATCCTTCGAAGCCGTTTGCAATGTCGGTCTGGGTGCACGAACCTCACTCACCCATTGCAACGGATACGCGGTTTGAATCACTGTACAAGGGACACAAGAACAGCAAGTACATGGGCAACATTACCCAGATGGACAACGCGTTGGGCATGGTCATGGACGCGTTGGATGCGCAGGGCGTCAGCGAAAATACGCTGCTGTTTTTCACATCCGATAACGGTCCCGTCCCCGGTTTCGGAGGCGTGACAGGTGGCTTGCGAGGCCACAAACGCAGCGATCATGAAGGTGGTATCCGGGTGCCAGGCCTTGCGCGTTGGCCGGGTCACATCGCACCGGGAACGACCAGCGATGTTCCCGTGATCGGAACCGACATCTTTTCCACCGTATTGGACATCGTCGGGATTCCGATTCCCGCCGATCGAACGATCGATGGTGTCAGCATGGTGCCCGCGTTTGCCGGCACGTCGGTCCAACGCACGGTGCCCTTGTTCTGGCGGACGCATGTTTCCCCAGCGGACGATCGGGTCGCGATGCGGATCGGCGATTGGAAAATCGTGGGTAACGACACGCTGACGCAATTCCAACTTTACGAAATCCAGAAAGACTGGAAAGAAGAAACCGACCTAGCTGAAACGATGCCTGATAAGACGGAGGAGATGAAACAGATTCTCTTCAAGACATGGGCCGACATCGAAGAACAGGGGCCCAGTGAGTGGTGGAAGGGTGAACGCCAAAAACCAACTGCGAATGCAAAGCTGAACTACTAACAACCGCCACGATTTGGTCGCCATCGGCAACCTCACAGGCTCTCATTACTGAACGATACGCTTGACTATGAAAACGCTACTTTCACTTGTCGTACTGCTGTTGCTGACTTCGCTGGGGCCCATGGGTTCTTCGTTGAGTGCGGCCGATCCAAGGCCCAAACCCAATGTCGTGTTGATCTTGACCGACGATTTGGGCTGGCAGGATGTGAAGTGCTACGACATCGACGAACCTTCGCCGACCGAGACGCCGCATCTGGATGCGTTTGCCAAGCGAGGCGTGATGTTTTGGCAAGCGTACTCGCCCGCGCCGACGTGTGCGCCCAGTCGCTGTGCGATCATGAGTGGCAACCATCCCGCCAGGGCGCAGAAAACGCATGTGGTCGGTGGCGCGCCGCCCATGGCACGGAACAAACACACTCGCATGATGGATCCGTGGTACAGCGGGCGGATGCCGGCCGACGAAATGACGCTCGCCAAGGCACTTGGTCACAACGGTTACACCACTGGCCACGTCGGTAAATGGCACATCGCGATCGATCACCATGCGTTCCCCCAACCGATGGATGTTGGTTTCGACTTCACGCGTTCGGATCGCGGTGCTCACTCGGCACCGAAAGATCGCCTCGACGGATTTGCAACGGATGACGCGAACGATCCGTACCGTTTGGATAAAGATGGATTCCCTTACCACCAAAACAACGAAGACGCCCTCGACTTTTTGCGTCAAAACAAAGACGAACCGTTCTTTCTTTACTACGCGACGTGGTTGGTCCACTCGCCAATTCACACGCGATCAAAAGCACTTTTGGACAAGTATGTACAAAAACTTGGCGTCGATCCGCGTCGCACGAATACAAAAGAAGTTCCTGGCCAGCTAAACCCGTTCTACTGTGCAATGGTCGAAATGCTAGACCATTACGTCGGCCAAGTGATTGACTACATGGATGAAACCGACGATCCACGTTGGCCAGGGCACAAGTTGAGCGAGAACACATACGTCATTTTTACGTCGGACAATGGTGGGATGGAAGGCGGACCCGACGAACGATACACCGACAACAATCCACTGGACCGCGGAAAAATTTCGGCCAAGGAAGGTGGAACTCGCGTGCCATTGTTCATCGTTGGCCCCGGAATCAAGCAAGGTGTGCAATCCAATGTGATGGTCAATGGACTCGATTTTTATCCGACCATCTTGTCGTTGACGGGATCGGAGTCTCCAACTGGAAAGCATCTAGATGGCTGCGATCTTTCACCTTTACTGTTGAACGAACCGACTGACGGGGGACTCGTAAAATTCGCCGATGGAAGCGTGCGAGACACGATGATGTGGCATTTTCCACATGGCGTCGCACTGGAGAGCACAATCCGGACCGGAGACTACAAGCTGATCCGCAACTACGACCATGTAAACACCGAGACACCGGAACTGGAACTGTTCCGACTGTACGATTCCAGTGGCGGTACTCCGCAGCGTGTGGATATCGAAGAAGCCATCAACCTAGCGTCCGACTTGCCCGAAAAAGCAGCGACGATGAATCGACAACTGTCGGACATGTTGACGGAAATGAATGCCAGCTATCCCAGTTACAACCCAAACTGTGCCGATGATCTTCCTGGAAAAGAAAGCGTTTGCTCGGTTCTGTCTCATGTGAAGACGGGCAACACCGTCGAATTCGCATTTCGCGAGAACGGCGCGAAGATTGTGCGCAGCGACTTGATCTACACGACGAACGGAAACCAAAAACACGAGGAATGGTTTCACGCACCGGCAACTCTGACGGACAACATGAAAGTGACGGTCGATCTTCCCGGCGGAACGACTCACTACTTGCTAAATCTTATCGACGAAAACAATTTCCTGCGAAGCTATCCGGAGGCCGGCAAGGCGAAGGGCGGATTTGCGAACCAAGCGATTTCGGTCGCCGATGATAATGGCGAACCGAAGAAGAAACCAAACGCGAAGCAAGCTACTTCGTTTGTCGAAAAGGACGCCAACAAGGATCAACAGATCACGCATGCCGAGTACATCGGCCACTTTGCGGAAGGCTTCGCAAAAAAGGACAAGAATGGAGATGACGTGCTAACACCGGACGAGCATTCGCACGCATCTTTTGCCGGCGCGGACCAGGACAAAAATGGAAAGTTGACTCGCGAGGAGTTTCATTCCATTTTTGATCGTCAGTTCAGAAACATCGACAAAGACGGTGACGGAGCGATCACCGCCGGCGAATGGAATCGTTGATTCCATTTCGACGAGATGCTTGACCGGTACGTCTACCAAACGAGCCCGGCATCGCCGAGGCGTTTCTTGGTTTCGACCATCAACACGTCTTCATCGGCTTCGGTCGGGGCGACGTAAGTGACGCTGAACCGCAAGAACGCTCCCGCGTCGTCCCACGGCACGGTGACGATGCCGAACTGTTCGATCAGGTGACGCGTCGCGTCTTCGGCGGCGGCAAACGTTTCGCCCGACTTGGTGCCGGAGGGTGACTTGGCGTACAGGAAATAGGTCCCGCCGGGGACTTCGCATTCGAACCCACATTCCTTCAACACCGCGACCAATTTCTTCATGCGGCGGAGGTACTTCGATCGGATGTTTTCGGGAATCGCGTCGTCGTCCAGTGCTGCGGCAGCGGCTTTTTGCGTGGCGATAAACTGGCCGCTGTCCGAGTTGTCTTTGACGTCGGCGAACGCCGATACGATCCGCGGGTGGCCGCATACGAACCCCATCCGCCAACCGATCATGTCGTAGCCCTTGCTCATCGAATGGACCTCGACACCGACGTCCATCGCGCTTTTTGTTTTGCAACATCAGTGTGACGCGGGACGCCCTTGTTCTGAAACACCAATCCGAGGTTACGCAATGCCGCGAAACCGACGCACCTCAATCAACCGTCAAACTGCGCCCTGAAGAGACCACACCCCCGAAGCCCCAAAGCGATGCCATGTGAATGGGACTCCACGGGATAGAGTCCTGATCGACCGCGTCATCCTCCCAGCCGAAATACCCGACCTTTTTGAGGTTGCGGTTTACCTCATCGCCGTGTTCAACAAGTAATTGAACGACATCCGGTCGCCCCGCGGTGATCGCAAACTGCAACGGAAAGTATGTGTCAACTTGATCACTCAGGCTTTGCGGGCGATCCTGTAACAAATATTCGATGCGTTCGATCATCCCCAACCCACAGGCTGAATGCAGATCGATCCAGGCGCCGTGATCGATCAACAACTTCGACGGGTTACCGCTCTTCCGCTTTCTGATCGATGCGAGCTGCAGCAGAGTCATGCCGAAACCCATCGAATGGTTCGTTGGCCGCCTCTCGGCAATCGTAGCGAGATGCGGTTGATCGCCTGCGCAAGATCCGAGTAGCTCAGCTAACCGATCGTCGTCGCCCTGCGTGATCGCGTCGATATAGTCGCGTTCGTTTAGCATGCCGCGGACCTAAGGTTAGAGTTCGATGCGCGAAGAACAGAGCCAGTCACAGCGTGGCGGCGATCCAGGTCAATTCGTAAAACCTTCCAACCTCCACTCCGGTACACGCGATGGCTTCCCACCGGCCGGGTGATCATTGCATCAGCCGGATGAAGCAATACATTGTCGGGACATGAGCTTGATAGAACGCAACCACCGCCGCTACGGTGGACATGATGGTGATCCGTCGTATTTTCCGGTCAATGGGGAGGCCGTGACAGCGGTGCCAATGCAACAGATCATGAGCATCGAGTTTCCGACCGTCGAGTAGTCGAATCGCATCCCAATCACGGCGTTTGCACCCATCTTTGTAGCGCGTGCGGCCATCTCGGACATGGCCGTGTTTCGGCCGCGAACGAGCAACGTTTCGTATTGGCTAGAACGGCCCCCGACTACGTCGGTGACGGCGGCAAAAAAGTCTCGCAGCACGTTCGCGCCATAGATGGTTTCGCCGAAAACAGGCCCGAAGTAATGGTCGATGGAATGCGTAGAAAACGACGGCGTTGTCGTGATGAGCATGTTGACGTGCGCCGGTTCGGCGCGCGGATCACTTCCAGGTCGTGGAGCGCGGCATGTCCAGCAGATGTTGTAGCCGAGATCCGTCTCACCGTTGCATGATGGGCATGTCCAAGGCATTTCAAAAAGCTCGTAGTGCGCGGGCGCTCACTCGGACAGTATTACACATTGAAGAGTGGCGGACGAGCAACTTTACGAAAATGAAAATGCATTCCCCCTACGCTCCGCAAAACCCATGCTCATTCATCGTTGTGCATCAGGCAAGATGGCCCGGAACCGGTTCAGTGAAAGGTCATTCCTTTGAAAGCAGTACCAAGCAGAAGGCACGAACGCCGCCACGCATTGCACCCACAGCGGAAGATCCGCACGGCGTCTCACGGATCGGCACCCATCCGTCCGCCAACAGATCAGGAAGGACCCGCAATTCGTCTGCTGAATACCCTGTGACTTCAGGACGGCTTTCGTCGCCGTAAAGATGCCAGCTCCCACCGTCCGCCAGGTCGACAACTACATAACGGTATTGCATCAAAAAACTCGTTGAGGTGCTCCGGGTGGCGAGAGGTTTCGATCCGCGGATGGACAACGGTCATTCGGAAAGCGATCGAGGCCGACGGACCGGGCGAGTTCATTTTCAATTTGCATGATAACCGCGAGTCTGGCTCCGCGTGCACCACGTGGTTGTTGTTCTCAATCAGATCGTCATACGCCGACAGGATCGAAGCGATCTTCCGTTGGGTCGGAACTGACGGAAGCGGAATCTCGACGGTCTCGATTTTGTAGATACCAAGTTTGGGTTGAGCAGCACCACCTGCCAATACTTTCATCTGACCCTGTGCGTCGTCGCCTAAAAGCGAATATCGCAGGAAACCTTGCGTCACCTTTCCATTGTTTGTCAGCCGCACACAGTTTTCAGTTAGATTCGCACCGTCGAGATTGGGAGGGACAATTCCCATTTCTCCGACATTGGCACCAACAATGGTTATGCAAACGTCCCCTGTGGTTACTCGGTAGCGTGACAGTCGGTTTGCCACATCTTCCGGTAAGTAAACAGCGTCCTGAATCTTGACAATGCCTTCACCAACATCTCTGGCTCGAATGTAGGGGTGTCGTGTTGGTTCGGAACTGAACTGCTCGTTTGGCCTTAGTCGCTTTCCTCCTTTGATCGTGACTAAGTCGCCGATTCGGATTCTGGGATAAAGCGTCACGTCGCCTCCTCCAACAACTTGGCGACGTTGTTCGCAATCCGCTCTTCCAACTCGGACGCTTCGCTGTTCAAGACCTCCAACTCTTCGTTGAGTTCTTCCAGCCGCTCGGCAAAGACAAAATCGTCTTCCTCACGATCCGCCACGCCGACATACCGACCGGGATTCAGGCTCCAGCCCTGTGCTTCGATCTCCTCCAACGTGGCGACCCAGCAAAGTCCCGCCACGTCCGCGTATTTCAGCTTCGGGAAGGTGGCCTTCAAATCCGGTTCCTCACCGGGAACTTCTTCATCTTCACCCGCCACGAACTCAGGCTGCTCACCCCGATACAGCCGCACGATGTTGGCCAGATACTCGATCTGCTGGGGACTGAACTTGCGGTGTGCCCGGTCGACCTGCCGGAACGTGTGCCGGGCGTCGATGAACAGGACCTTGTCGCGCCGCCAACCGAGATTATCGGAACCCGAAGCGTGAGCGAGGGACTTGCTGGCTTTGTCCTTGGTGCTGGTATCCCTCGCTGACGCGTCGGGTTGCGATTTCGCTTTGTCAAAGAACCAGAGCGTGCAAGGGAGCGTCACCGTGTAGAAGAAGTTCGGACCGATGGCGACCATCACATCGACGGCGTGCGACTGGAGCAGTTGCTTGCGAATCTCCATCTCCGACTGGCGAGCGTCGGCGGCGGAGTTCGCCATCACAAAACCGGCTCGGCCCGTGTCGCTGAGGCTGCTGTAAAACCGTTGTATCCAGAGGTAGTTGGCGTTGTCGGGCCGTGGCATCCCGAACGGGTAGCGGGGATCGTCTTTGATCTTCTCCTTATCCACCTTGTCGACGTTGAACGGGGGATTGGCCATCACGAAGTCGAATTTGCCGAGACTGTCGTGGGGGTCTTCGTAGTAGCTGTTCCCCAAGCGAATGTCGCCGGACAGCGAATGCACGGCAAGGTTCATCATGCACAGTTGCCGGGTCTCTCCGACTCGCTCCTGACCGTAGCAGGAGATTTCCACCGAGGGATTGTTCTGGTGGGCTTTGATGAACTCGGCACTCTGAGCGAACATGCCGCCCGATCCACACGCCGGGTCGTAGATGCGTCCGTGGTACGGCTCGATGATCTCGACGATCAGCTTGACCAGCGAGGTCGGCGTGAAGAACTCACCACCCCGTTGTCCTTCGGCACGGGCAAAGTTGCCAAGGAAGTATTCGTAAATCTTGCCGAACGTGTCGCCTTCGGCATCCATCGCGATCTGAGAGAAGTTCTTCAGCAGCGAGACCAGGATGGCGTTGTCGATCTTGGTGTAGGTTCGCGGCAGAACGCCCTTGAGGTCGACGTTTTCGGCCTCGACCGACTTCATCGCCTCGTTGATCGCCTTGCCGATGTTTTCGCCTTCGGGCAGGGAAAGCAGATGTGAGAACCGGGCCTCAGGCGGCACGTACATCACGCCTTTGGCTTGGTAGTCTTCCTTGCCGATCTTGCGACGCCCCGTGCCTTTGCCCGCAAGTTCCTGTTCGGCGATCGTGAACCGATGATCGGCGTACCGAAGGAATATCAGGCCGAGGACGGGTACAGCGTATTCGGATGACTTGAGGTCGGAGTTAGCGCGGAATTCATCGGCAGCATCCCAGAGTCGTTTTTCGGTGTCGGAGTGGTTGTTGGCCATGATGTTCTGTCCGTTCCTTTCGCCAGCGAGCGATCGCTTGTTCCCTATCGATTGGGATCAGCGTAAGACTCCCCCCCCACAGCAAACAAGCAGGAGACCGTCTCATGACAACGTTTGGCAAACGAGTCCGGATGCTGGGGAAAGTGAAGCTGGCCTCGATGCGAACGTGGCTTAACATCGACACCTGAATCGGACATCGTCCAAGGCTGGTCGGTGCTCCTTTTTTCGGAGATTCAGAAGCCGCGAGATACGCCGGTCAGCGGTGGCGTGACAGCGAGTTGGAAACCTCGAAACGCAAATCGTTTTGAATGCGAGGCTTGGGTCGATTGGGGCTAACCACACAGCCATGAAAAAAAGCCGGCGTAAAAATACACCGGCTTCTGTTGACTCAAAGAAGGCGACGGTGGGATTCGAACCCACGAATAAAGGATTTGCAATCCTTCGCCTTAGCCACTTGGCCACGTCGCCGTTTAGATAATGCGGAAACTAGAGAAAGACTGACGAACAGTCAAGAACGGTAGTTCCGCATGTTTCTGTTATCTGTACCAGATACGACGTATTTATCGGGCCTGGGGTGTGGAGACTTGACCGAGATTCCGAGAAAATTTCCTCAGTAAGTACCTAGCGGGCGACGCTCGACACCCGAAAGCAACTGCGTCAACGCGATACGCAGCTCGCGAACCTTCAACGGCAACGGCAGCAATTTTCGGGTCGGCGATCGACGAGCAGACGCAATCAGGCTGGTTTGTCGACGGTCCACCAACAATAGTGCCGGTATCTCGGCGGTGTGTTCGTCGGATCCAAACTTGTTGTAAGCCTCGACCGCCAACGATCCGAGTTCGGCGGCGCCGAAAACCACACAATCGGCCGGCGGATCATCGTCCGGCGAAAATCGATCGAGCGCCCGGTTCGGATCCGAGATCACGAGCACTCGATAGCCGCGCGCCTTCAATCGCTCGCGAAACGCGTTCTGTAGCGCCGCTTTGGATTCCACCAACATGATGATGTAACCTTCGCCCTCGTTGGTCGGAATTTCATCCTCATCCGGCGAATCCGTCGACGAGATCGTGTTGTCCGAATTTGATCGCGTGGCTCCACTTTCAAGGATTTGCAACGCCTTTTTAACCTCTGCTTGCAGTGCGGCGGCCGACTGAATGCGTTTGTCTGGATTGAATTCGAGCGCCCGCTGCACCACTTGGTTGGCAATGCCGGGCACGTCCGGCACTCGCTCGTGAAGCGGCACAATCTCTTGAAAACGAGACACGTTCAATCGTTGCAATCGGTCACGCGTTTCCGTCAACGCTGGTACTCCCGCCAACATGTGATACAGCATGTTCCCGGCAAAGTAGACGTCGCTACGAGGATCGTCCTTGCGAACGCCTGTACCGCGTTCCAAAGCGGCGTAGTCGATCGCACGAGCATTCGGGCAGTCGGCCATTTTTTCAGGGTTGTTGCGGTCCGTGAGGGCCGCCAACCCGAAGTCCACCAACTTCGCTTTTCCATCGGACGATATCAGCACGTTCGACAACTTTAAGTCACGGTGGGCGATCCCCAGCGAAGAAGCGTACGCCAAACCCGAGGCAATCTCGTACATCAATCGCAGCGCCAAGTCGGCGGGCAACTTGCCTCGAATCCGAACCAACTCTCGCAGCGTTTGCCCTTCAACAAACTCCATCACCAGAAACGGATTGTGCACGTCCGGAACCACTTCCAAGATATCGACGATGTGAGGATGCCGAAGCCTCAATCCCATCCGACCCTCTCGCAGGAACTGCTCCAGTTCCCTCAGTTCATCGCGAAACCGTTTCCGCAAGACTTTAACCGCAAAGACTTCGCCACCTTTTTCGGCGCGATAGACGCGTGCGAACGTACCGGCACCAATCAAGTACAGGACCTTATAGTCACCGTAAAAATATCCCTTACGGTCGCCCTTTAAAATCTTCTCGGTTTGCAGAGTTGTGACCAGACCATTTCGCTGCATCACCTGGATCATGTCGTCGAGCGTATGGTCGCCCACGCCAAGTTCATTGACGGCCTGTTCGACCGAACGTCGGTCCGCGAGTCCAAGATCGGCCGCACGTTGTGCGAATTGTCGGGGGGTCAGATCACTCATCAATGGCCACGAGCAACAAATAGCTGGGGAATAAATGCGGAAAAAAGGGACCCCAACGGTCCTCTGCACCGGTCGTGTACCAGTTTACACGGAACCCGCCCAACGTGGCGGTCCAACGAAAAAGGGGACACCTTATGGTATCCCCATGCTTCGTTCGGTGTGGAACTGGCGTTTTCCGCCGATGAAGGTCCGCATTCCTATGAACGCTTTTGCTAACCCCTGGGGGCATTCCCGACCGAAAATCAGCCACAACAGCAGAATCATTATCTGCCGTCATCGCCGAATTATCGCATCAACTTTTCGAGCGCCGACAACGCTGACTTCGCTTCGTCAATGCTGCCGATTTCGGCAACCAATTGCTTCACCTTCATCAGCGCGTCGATCGAAACATCGCCGCTTCCAGCCGAGCTTGCTCGTTTCTTCTTGGTTGGGCGTCCGACGGCGCGTACCGATTTGACAGAACCCTTGGGGCGACCCGGACGACCCACTTTCTTTTTTCGCTTCGATGTCGACAAAATCGTGCTAACGAAACCGGCACTAACAGCAACACCCTTCTTGCTGAGGTCCGCAGCAATTTGTTTAGGCTTTAGAGTTGGGTTGTCTTTGCTGTAGTCACGAATCGCTTGCGACTTGTTGGGTCCGCCGGTTTTCTTCTTTGCCATGATCTGTTTACCTTTTCGACCGAGAATCGGTCTGCGTTGAGTGGAAGTTTGCCGAAACAGTCCGAGTTCAGCATGAATGCCCGCTTTAAGTTAGGCAATTTATACTGGTTGTCAATTGGCAAACTACATACGCGGCACGACACCGACACCTAGAATATTCAGTCCAAGGGCTAACACGCGTCCACATAAGCACACAAGCATCAATCGCGTTGCTTGAATCGCTTCCGACTCGGCGCGTAAGACGTGACAGCTCTCATTGAATTTTGAATAGACCTTTGCGGTCTCTAGCAAATACTCAACCAACAAATTTGGCGCGTAGTCTTTGTGAACAGCGACCAATGCTTCTTCGAATTTCAGCAGCATGAGCGCTAAGCTGCGTTCGGCAGGGTGCGTCAGTTCGATACCGTATTGCTGAACCATCGCAGTAACGTCGGACTCGGCCTTCTCGGCACGTTCCAAAATCTTTTGAGTACGGGCATAAGAATATTGAACATACGTTGATGTGTTTCCATCCAATGCGACCATTTTGTCGAGACTGAACCGATAATCGCTGGTTCGGTGGTGTCCTAAGTCCGCGAACTTAATGGCTCCGATTCCCACGATCTCTGCGATCGCCTGTTGCTCGGCTTCGTCCATGGGCGGATCAAACGATTGCAATCGATCAGGATTGCAAACGACTTGTCGAGCGCGTTCCACGGCGTCGTCTAGAAGACTCTCAAGTCCGATCAGAGATCCGCTTCTCGTCTTCATGGGTTTCCCGTCTTCACCCAGCACGGTGCCAAAGTTGACGTGAACCAGCTTCGCGTCGGTCATGCCGAGCTTTTTCGCAGCGGCAAACAACTTTTCGAAATGCTCGCTTTGACGCGTATCGACAACGTAAACGATTTCTGACGGTTGAAACGTTTTCAGTCGGTATTCGATCGTTGCTATGTCGGTGGTTGCATACAAATACGCACCATCCTGTTTCTGAACGATCATCGGCGCTTCGAATCCATCAAGGAATACGCACACGGCGCCGTCACTTGTGGATGCCAGACCGCTCGATGTCAATTTCTCAACAACACCCGCTAGCATCGGGTGATAAAAACTCTCTCCGAGGGTGTGGTCGAACTGCACATCTAATCGATGATAGATTCGGTTGATCTCGTCTTTGCAGTGGGGCAAAAACTTCATCCAAAGAGCAAGGTTCTGTTCATCGCCATGATGTAACTTTGCGGTTTCTTGCAGTACGGCTACATCGACGGTGCTATGTTTTTCGGCATCAGCCAGCAACGCAGCATTGGACTCAACGGCAGAAATTTTCCCCTGAATAGATATGAAATCATCATTCAGCGTGACGAGACGTCGCTGGGCCGCGGCGAGCAATTTATTCGCCTTCTTTTTCTCTTTGGCGTCTGCTTGTTCGGCGATTGCTTTTGAGGACACTACCTCTTGCTCAGCGGCGGCGATCTGGGCTTCCATCTTGGGAGCCGCATCCAAAGCTTTCCTGTATTCAATCAATTGATTGACGTGGCGATAAAGTTTTGACAATTCCGGAACGGGGTCTGCATCGACCACATCGGGGTCACCAAAATGTTTGTAACCGTAGATGATGATCCCAAATTGAGTCCCCCAGTCGCCGAGGTGATTGTCGGTAATCGTTTGGTAACCCAAGAACTTTAATGTTCTCGCGAGTGCGTCACCGATGACGGTGCTTCGGATGTGTCCGACGTGCATCGGCTTAGCCACGTTCGGCGAAGAAAAGTCGATCACGATATTCGTTGCCGAAGGCACCTCGGCGACGCCGCATCGCGAGTCACCGAGCATGTTCTTCAACTGGTCAACCAGGAATGCATCCTGCAGTTTCAGATTGATGAAACCTGGTCCGGCGACGGTGGGCTCTTCGCAAAAGTCGGCTACTTTCAAACGACTCACAAGCGTTTCGGCGACCCAGCGCGCATCTTGACCGATCTGTTTGCAAAGCGGCATCGCGGCGTTGCATTGATAGTCGCCGTGAATCGGATCCGTGGTTGCCCGAATCATGGACGCAAACGAATCGGGATCGTCGGTCAGCCCTTGGAGTGCGTCGACGAAACGTTGTTGCAATAGATGGGGGATGTGCATGATGCGACCTAGAAGCGGTTTTTGAGACGGAATCGGTCCGAGTCTCGATTCGTTTTAGCGGTTCGGCGGATTGTCGAAAACCTCGCACGCCCTTTGATCACTTGTTCCATACGATGGCGAGAAGGTGCCAAAGGCCATTGCGGCAATGACGGTCCAGTCAGATTCGACACGAAACCCAATTTTTCCGTGTCAACTCGGTTATCGAGTAGCAGAAATCGTCAGCGGTTTGACGATTGAGTACCGCTTGCATTCACAATGATTGGCCGTTTGGGCGCTAGCCCCGGTTCCGAGTTATTCATCGCGAAAACCGGGGCTAGTCAAAGTGCGCGATTGGCAATGATTGCAGCCGAGCGGGGTTATGAAGTCAGGCCGAGATCCGAGAGCGCGATCGGTTTGCCGTCGGCCCACAACGATTCCAGATCGTAGTATTCACGCGTTTCTTCGTCGAACAGGTGAATCACGACGCTGCCGTAATCAAGCACGATCCAACGACTCTCGTCGTAGCCTTCGATTCCCAGGCGTTGATCGCCAAGCCCTTTTTCAAGTGCGTCGTCGATCAATTCGCTGATCGCGTGAAGCTGCCGTCGGCTGGTTCCCGTCGCCAGCACGAAGTAGTCGAACTCGGCGGATTGGGCACATACGTCGAGCACCATCACATCCATGCCGTTGTTTTCGATCGCCACACGAGCGGCTTCGGTGGCCAACTTCAGCCCATCGGCGGTACCGTGTGGCCGAATCGCCCGAGACGGACGAACCATCGGATTGACATTGTCAGGCTTCGCCGCCTTCGGTTGCGGTGACTCGGCAGACGACTGTTCGCCGTCGATCTGGCCCTTTGGGGATTCGTTCGGATCGTTCATTTCAGGTGATGTATTGTCGCTCATAATCGAGAGTCTAGTAGATTTAACGTGGCTGTCACGCACCGGTGAGATAGAACCGCTGGCTAGCCCAACTTGGCTGGACACCCAACTATCCTGCGTTAGAACTGCACGGCTTCTTTTTTTCTCCCCTAACCCTCCGAATTTTTGATGGCTGATTGGATCGAACCAGGCAAAAAGGCTCCCGCATTTACGTTGGCCGACGATACCGGCACGAAGGTAAAACTTAGCGATTTAAAGGGAAAACCTGTCGTCATCTATTTCTACCCTCGCGACGACACGCCGGGCTGTACCAAAGAAGCCTGTGCGTTTCGTGACCGTTATGACGAGCTGAAGACGGTGGGGGTTCACCTGTTCGGAATCAGTGGCGACACGGCGGAGAGTCACGCCAAATTTCGTAAAAAATATTCGCTGCCGTTCCCGCTTTTGGTCGATGTCGGCAACGCGGTCAGCGAAAAGTACGGTGCTTATCGCGAAAAGAACATGTACGGCAAGAAATCGATGGGAATCCAGCGGTCGACGTTTTTGATCGACGCCGACGGGAAAGTCGCCAAAATCTGGAAACGCGTCCGCGTGGACGGACACGATCAACAAGTCCTAGACGCACTCGGGGAGTAGGTAACAGGTAACAGGAAGGAAAACGATGCCCTTGGCGGATCGGCCTGCCCGTTACCCGTTACCTAAACCCGTTACCTAAACCTGTTGCCTTTTAATTCCTACTTTTTCGGTCGCTTCCGCTTGTTGGGGCGGTCAAAGGTGGGTTCGGGTTTGTTGACGGCGTTCTTGATTTTGTCGGCCAGGGTTTCTTTCCGATCCGCAGGCTTAGAACCCTTCGGCACCGCCGAACCCTCTAGAACCGCTGCGTCGAAGTGCGATTTCGTGGGCAACGTCTTCTTTACAAGGATCCGCTCACCGATGCCCCACAGACTGCTGGTGATAAAATAGATGCACAAGCCGGCAGGGACTCGGAAGAAGAAGAGTCCCATCATCAGCGTCATGATGTTCATCATTTTTTGCGTCATCGCGGTCTGTTCATCCGTCGCCGGAGGCATGAACATCTTTTGTTGAGCCAGGAATAGCCCCACGACGATGACCGGCAGGATATTGAAGTAAGGACCAAGCCAACCGGTTCCACGACCGGCAAAGTAGTCCATCATCCAATCGCCCCAGTAAGCGAACATGTCCGGACCAGCCAAGTTCGATGCCCAATCCCAGCCACTGAAAACAGGCTGTTGACGCAGTTCAATGTCAACCGAAAGGGCGCGGTAGAGCCCGATGAAGATCGGCAATTGCAAGAACATGGGCAAACAACCGGCCATCGGATTGAAACCGACTCGCTTTTGTAATTCACGCTGGGCCTTCATTCGCCCTTCCATGTCGTCTTTGTATTGCTCGGTGATCTTTTTCAGTTCGGGTGCAAGCTCTTGCATTTTCTGAGCATTGACGGCTGCTTTGCGACTGAGCGGGAACATCGCGGCGCGAACGATGACGGTCAGCAGGATGATCGCTAGTGCATAGTTGCCAACCCCCGACAAAACGTGCAGCAATTTACCCAGCAGCTTCGCGAACCGTTCAAACCATCCGTAATAAACGAACTGGCCGAGCCCGTAGGGCTCCAAGACTGCGGGATCCTTGGGGCCGGCGAACAGTTGCATTTCCTGTCGCAGCGAACCGCCAGCGGGAACCGTTGCCACAACGCTGTCGAGCACGAACGACGCATTGACGGCCCGCTCTTTGTGCTTGGGAACCGACAAGGGATCCGCCACGACGCCGGCGACTGCGCGGCGGAACGTCGTCAGGGACTCGACGTTCGTCGGCGGGATAAAAGCGACGGCAAAGTACTGGGCATCGACGCCGATATAATTCAGGCTTCGCGCCGCGTCTTCGCGGTCGGGTGCAAAGATCGCTTCGTAAGGATTGGCGGGCGTCTTCTTTGCGGTTTTTAGCAGGTTGTAGCCGCTGATCAGTTCGTGACCTTCGGCGGCCGTTTTGTAGATCACGTCTCGCGCGGCCGCACCCGAAAAATTGGGGCTGATTTTGTTGCTGTACCACCAACCCTCGAGCGTCAAACCATTGGGACCCTCGATGCGGTAAGCCAGATCCTGGGGATCGTCGGCCAGGTTGTCCACCTGCAACGTCATGTCGATTGAATAGTCCTTCGGCGAGATCGCGTAGCTTCGACGCAGACGCACGGGCTTTCCGCCGATCGCCTGCATTTCTGAAGCTGACAATTCTAGATCCAAGTTCAACGACTGGCCTGCGGGCGATTCACCCTCGACCGGATCGGCAACGCTCCACACCAATTCGGACGGACTTTCATACCCAGCGATGCGGGTTTCGCCCAAGCCGATGCTTTTTCGATTGACCTGGCTGAGCGACATCAAGCATGAAGAACGTGACAGGTTTCCTTCGACTTGGTCCGCCCCGCCGTCTTTTGCCAATCGCACGATGTCCAGGGGATACTCCGACAACACGGCAGGCAATGTCATCGGCGATGTCCCGCCCTGGCGAACGACTTCGATGTCAATCGAGTCGCCGGGGACTGAGTCAACGAGTGCGTTTTGCAGTGATTGGCGGTTCGTTACCGAGCGACCGCCGACGGAAGTGATGATGTCGCCAACTTGCAGACCGGCGATTTCCGCTGGCGTGCCGGGACCAACGACATTGACGGTCACTCCGTCGATGGATGTTGCGGCTTCGGCAGCCAAGTATCCGAGGTAACCTTCGCGGGTGTCGACACGATGATATCGGAGCTTTCCGCCTTCGTCCCGCTCGGTCAGCTCGATCCGCTCGATGCCGCCGCCGCGTGTGTTGATCGTGACCAGCATGTAGTAGTTCGACTGGGCAGCCATCGAGCCCAGCGTGATCCATTCGGGCTGCGTACTGCGTTCGGATTCCGATTCACTGTTTTCAAATTTTTGGCCATCCGCGACCGAATCGTCGGTTTCGATGCCAGTCGCATCGGGTTTTTCGACCGGCGCAGCAGGATCGACCACCAAATTCTCGGCTTCGTCGACGATTGCGGCAGCCGGCGCAGGAGCCGGTTGCGGAGCAAACTTTGCTCGCAACGTCATATAAACCAAGAAAAACGCCGTCGATGAGACGATGAACGTAAGCAGACGACGTTCCACGATCGATCCCGATGGGAAGAGAGATAGCGAGGGGCGGCCCGAGTCGGCACCGCTAGATTCCGGACCGCTATTCTGTCCGCAACGTTAAATCTTGGGAAGCCGAGCCAATTGGCCGCAGCTTGACCCCGCGATTACGGTCGCGTCGCGATTTCCAAGGGAGCGATCACGCCCATGTAGGCCATCAGGTCACTGATTTCTTGCAACGTCAACTCGTCCAACAAGCCGCTGGGCATGATGCTGCTGGTACTAGGCAGAACCTGGTCGATCTCGGATCCCTTTACCGAGGTGGCTTGGTTGTTCGAGTCACGAACTTCGATCGCCCCGTCGCTCAGCTGGCTGACCATTCCGACAAGTGCTCGGCCATCGACGGTCAACACTTTCTTGCTGGCGAACTGATCGCTGACGACGTGGTTGGGATAGAGGATCGATTCGAGGATCTCTCGCTTGCTGAATCGTTTTGCCAACCCGGTCAAAACAGGGCCGATTGAGTCGCCGTTGTCACCGACGCGGTGACACTGCGCACATTTTGCTTTCGCGAACACAGTGCGTCCAAAGTCGGGATCCCCCGCGTGACCCTTGTCGCTGTCGAGATATTCAACCAATTGGTCAAAGTCCCAGCGAGATTCGTCAGCCTTGGGCAATTCCGCCGATGGTCGGTCGGGATGCGTCTTGGCGTACCATTTTTGCCACGGACGCATCGTCAACTTGCCGGACGCGTTTTTCTCGATCGGGGGCCGCTGCATTCCGGTCCAATGCTCGAGCAATCGTTCGACGTTTTCAAAGTCACCGCCGTCCGCTTCGGCGCGCAATCCCAACAGGATCAGCTGGCGAAGCGCCATCGGATCGTCCGTTGCGACGCTTACCGTTTGAAGTGCCTTGACGACTTCTTCGGCCGTTTCATCCTCGAGCACGTTCAGACTGCGGACCAAGTAGTCCCAGTTTTCTCCTTGGGGTCGCTGAGCGAGCGCCATCGCGATCACGGCACGCCGTTCGGGCTCGCTTCGCCATAGCTTTCGCAGGTAGGCCGCCGATTCTTCGTCCGTCGCGGTCGCCAACATCGCGATGATTCCGGTCCGCAGCCGACGTTCGATATCACCCGGTTGTGGTTTTTCGACCAATTGTGCGTCCAGTGACCTAAGCGTTTCGGCGGTCTTTGCATCAATCGGACGTGGCAACTTGTAGATCGCGGCCAAGGCGGCGTTTCGCCAAACGGCACCCTGTTCAAGGATCGCCTGGACGTCCTCTTGGCTAAGTGATCGTGCGAAATCTCGCGTCACAGCCATCAAGTACATCGAAAGCGATCCACTCGTGACGGCATTCGCGGTGTTCTCGTAGTACTTCAAAATCTGGAAGCGTTGTTGGGCGTTCCAGTCGTGCGACAGAAACTGGACGCACATCGCCACCAGCGTTCGGTCGACTTCGGGATTCTGGGGGTCGTTGATGTAGTCGAGTGCTCGTTCGGCGACGCCATCGGCTTGCAAGTACGCACACAGTCGAATCAATTCGTGATTCATGCGGTCGTCGCCGGCGGGGAACTCCTCCGCAATTTGTTGACCCAGTGCAACCGCTTTCGACGGATCGACTTTGCCACGATGCAATGCGACTTGGCACAAACGCAACGTGTCGACGAAGTCTGCGTCGCTTAAAAAGTCTTTCATCAATTCACTCGACCGCTGCAGAATTTCCAGCGCCGTCGCTTCGCTTGGGTCGGCGTTGATCAGTGCCAGCATGCCAACGATACCGATTCGCGGATCGGGGCTGGCCAGCACTTCGCCGCGCCACGTTTTCGTATCGATCCGTTCCATCACGCGTCTTGCAACGAACGCCAATGTGCGATCGTCCTCGGCAAGCAGCGGCATGACGGCATCTGCGTTGATTGGAATCTGGCCACTTCGAAGCATCGCCTCGCAAGCGGCACGGCGAACGCGAGCGTCGCTGTCGGCAAGCATCGCAACCAGTTGCTTTCCGCTACGCTTGCCCGGGTGCAGTCCCATCAAGCGGGCTGCGCTGGCGCGAACGGCTTCACTTTGTGCCTTGCTCAATTCCAAAACCAAGTCTTCGCTTGGGACAGGACCAAACAACTGCATCAAATCCATGGCGCGTGTTCGGTAGTGCGACGGGTTATCGTTGCTGTACGCGACACCAGCGACCAATTGGCCCCACTTGTCGCCGAGCTCTCGTTTGATCGATGCGATTTCTTGACGCGCCCAAGCCGACTCGAGCTGTGGTTGACGGACAGCAGCCGCGATGCCGGTGCCCAAGTTCTTCATCCGTTCGGGAATCTCGCCCTTGTAGACGACGCGATAGACACCGCCGGCCGTTCCACGACCACCGGTACAGAAGTACAACGCACCGTCGGGACCGACTTCCAAGTCCGTAACGTTCAGCGGCTGACCTTTTAGGAACACTTCGCTGTCGGCGATGAAACCGCTGCCGCGTGGTTTCAACCGCACGTTCAAAATGCGGCCTTCGGACCAATCGGCTAAGAACAGCGAGTTTTGGTAACGAACCGGGAACATGTAGTGTTCATAGCAAGCCGCGCCGGTGGGGCTACCGCGACCGGTGTCCAACAAGTTGGGCAATCGGTCCAAGTAGTATTCGGGCCACTTCGCCCAACCCGTTCGCCAGCCGAACTCGCCGCCTTCGGTCACGTCGTAAAGCGCCGTCGGCCGGAACCAAGCCGTGTCGACGTCGGCTTCCATGTCGGCATCGTGGACGAACATGCCGCCCGACGGATGGAAAACCAGGTCATAGGCATTGCGAATGCCGCCCGCGACGCGTTCGACCACCGAGCCATCCGCGTTGGTTCGAATCACGGTTCCGCCCGGTGCCTTGATGCCCAGTCCATGTCCAGCCGGGTCTTCGTAACGCGGCAACAAGTCGCCTTCGTAGGCATCGACGAGTGTTTCGCCGGGGCCTTTTTCGCCCACCGCTTGCACGTGACTGCCCAGGACAACGTAGATCATTCCATCAGGCCCTAGCCGAATGCCGTGGGCACCGTGTTCACCGGGCTGTCCCTTCAACTTGACGATCGTTTTGACTTGCTCGAGCGTGCCGTTGCGGTCGGCATCAGTCAGTCGATACAGGGCGCTGCCATCGGGACCTTGGCCGGTCACGTAGACTTCGCCATTGAGCGCCAAAATACCTTGGCAGGAAGTGACTTTGTCGCAATACGTGCGTACGTGTTCGGGAATTCCGTCTTCGTCTTTATCCAGTACCAACAACAGCGGACCACCTTCTTGCGACAAGATGATGTGACCAAATTCGTTGAAGGTCATCGCGATGATTGAACCGGTTTCTTCGTCGTCCAGGACGCGTTGGACGCCGAACCCCTTTTGAATCTGAAAGCGTTCGCGTTGTTCGGTTTGCGTTTCGGCGACGACGTCTTCGTCGCGGTCCCAGGGCGCGGTGTCACCCAACTTGCCGAACGAAGATGCGGAGCCCCACAACCGGTCATTGAACAGAACCGTTTCCCACATCGGCTCGCTTTCGATGCTGGTCTTCCATGACGGGTCCGTGCTGAACGTAAACCACTTTTCTTGTTTCTCGGGACGAACGGCGACTCGTGCGGCCAGCGCGGCGGTCGTACCTTTCGAGTTGACGACGCGAATGGCGATGACGTTGCGGCCTACTTCTAAGCGGTCCGAGATATCGTATTCCTGCATCTGGCGTGATGAGTTGCCACGCCCGACCAATTTCTCGTTGACGTATAGCTCGTATTCATCGTCCGCCGAAATTTCGACCTTGCCCTGCGCAGGAACTCGCAGATTGATCGGCTTGCGAAACAAGCAGGTTTCGCCCGTTGGGATAGGATCGGCGAGCGTGCGCCCGTTCGCCCATACCCACTGGGCTTCGTCGGCTCGGATCGTGGTGGTCGAAAAACCCATTGTCACAGCGGAAACGGCTGTGCATGCCAAAAGGGTCCATCGGCGCAAAGATTTGTTCATGCCGTCCATGGCGTAATCATCGATATTGGAGGTTGGAACTTCGGGGTCAACACGCGGGTCCGCTAGACCCCGGGACCTAAAAGTAGGCAGAACGCGATGGACAACGCAAGATTGATCCCGCAGCAGGCTGGGGGGGGTGAGTGCGTTGAAACTTAGGAATCACCGCGAATGAAGTGGCCGGACTTTCCGCCGCTTTTCTCAAGCAGCCTGATTTCGCAGATCGAAACCTCGCGGTCGACGGATTTAACCATGTCATAGACGGTCAAACATCCGATTGACACAGCGGTCATGGCTTCCATTTCGACGCCGGTCTTTCCCGTGGTCCGGACCGTCGCCGTACAGCAGAGACGGTGAGGTTCGAGCCAGTCAAATTCGACGGAAACCGATTCGATCGGAATCGAATGACAAAGCGGAATCAGCATTTGTGTCCACTTGGTTGCTTGGATCGCGGCCAGGCGGGCGACGCCAATCGCGTCGCCCTTTTTCGATGAGCCATCGCGAATCATTTCGGCGGTCTCGACGAGCATGCGTACTTCACCCGACGCGACGGCGACTCGCACCGTCGGCGATTTTCCGGAAACGTCCACCATGTGAGCGTTCCCGTCCGAATCGAAATGGGTGGGGCGATTCATGACTATGCCGATGGAACAAACGCTTTGACCTTGTCCAACATGCTTGTAACGACGGGTTCCAAAATGGCTTGGACGCCCGGGATCGCATACAGCTTGTCAAGAATTGCCTGGATCGGTGCCAACAGTTCTTCCGCCTTGCCGCCAACGGTCGACTGCGCCGCTGCGGGAAGCTTCTTGAACATCTCTGCCATACCACCGAGTTTCCCGTTGTACTCTTCCATCTTCGGAACAGCTAACTTCGCGGATGCTTCGTCGGTCACGTCCGTTAGCGTAGCTTTGTACTGGTCAAACATTCCGGTCAAGTTGCTGGTCAGGTCGGGGACACCGACGTCGGGCAGCGACACGTCCGGCGTGATGTCGCCGACGTCGACACCCAGATCAATATCGTTGACCGCCGGAAGATCGGGTTTACCTCGCGACATCAAGAACCAAGCCGCCAAGCCGCCTAGGATCAACAGTGGCAACAACCAAGCCAGCCCACTGCCACCGCTTTTTTGAGCCGGTGCCGGCGCGGGTCGTGCGGCGGGAGCCTTGTCGGTGATGCCCAAATCGCCCAAGCCGAGAGCGCCCGCCATGCCGGGCGGCAAGCTCGATGCGACGGAATCTTTCTGCGACATCAGCAGGCTGGCCATTCCACCGGCGTCCAAGCCATCGGCACGTTTCTTTGCACCGAGGAAACTCATCACCAGGGGCGCCAGCAGCGCCATCATCGACGTCGATTTATCCGATCCGATGCCGGTGACTTTGGCCAGCATTCCCGCTATCGACGCGACCTTGTCGCCGAACAACGAACTCAGGACGGTCATCCCCAGATTCGTCATCATGCTGGACCCGCCCGAGTCGGATCCGCCGCCCAACATGCCCGGCAATTTTTCGAGCAGGCTACCGCTGTAGTCGTCCTGGTCGAGCATATCGTTTAGCGAATCGGCGCCTTGTGGCGTCGACGCTTTCTTCATCAAGCCGCCAAGGATCGACGGAAGGATCGCGTCCATCCCCGACTTTGCTTGATTTGAATCGAGTCCGACTTGTTTGCCCAACTGCCCAATGAGCGCGCCACCGAGTTGGCCCTTGAGTAGGTCTAGAATGTTGATCGACATTGCCGCGCACCTTTGTGATCTGGAAAAACTTTGATCTGGAAAAGAGTGATCCGTACTAGAGTCGTTCGATGAGAGCGAACGAAAGCCATCAGTGGCAATCTGTATCCTATCAGGTGGGGCCGCCCGCGGGCAAAGGGAGACAAAGAAACGAGCCATCGCGAGCGGGGCAATGATCGGCTAGGCCAACCGTTGGCGCATAAAAAAAGGCGTCTCACATCTGCGGGGATGTGAGACGCCTATCGACGAGGCTCTTGTAGAGGTCTCTGCTCGTTATTCGAGTCGAATCCTTTCAACCCGGTTTGGCGAACCTAAACCAATTCTTTTTTCGCACCGACGAGTGTTCGCAAGCGTTCGGCCAACAAGTGGGCGTCGAACGGCTTCTTGAACGTCTCGTTGATGCTGCTTCGGTCAAAGCTCATCGGTTGTCCGTCATCGGGCAACAGAGCAATCAGGATGATATCGGTGAAATCGATGTTCTTGCGCAAGTTCTGGCAGATTTGAACTGCTTCGATCTTGCCAATCGAAAAGTCAACGATGATGCAATCCGGATTGAAGCTTTCCGCTTGAATTCCAGCCTCGAAACCGCTCGCGGCGACTGCCACTTTGAACGCTTTCTCGGGCGGAAGTTCACGCTTCAAGTTCTCAATCAGCACCTGGTCTTGGGCGACGATCAGGCACTTTGCCATCGCTTCGTCTTCCAAGTCGCCAAGGGGCATACCGTGCTCCTTGAGAAACTTGATCAAGTATTCTCGTGGAATGCGGCGATCCTGTGATCCAGGAATTCGATAGCCTTTCAAACGCCCCGAGTCGAACCATTTCGATACGGTCCGGGGTGCTACTTTACAGATCTTAGCGACCTGTCCAGTTGTGAAGACCTTCATGCTAGGTACTCCATAACGCCTCGTTTATTATTCCCTCGAACAATGGTGCGTCGGTAACCATTGTCCTGTAGGCCCTGCTTCGCGGTGCGATCGTCTGAACAACTGGTCCTGATCAGTTGCCACGGTTCGATGTGGTGGGTCACATCAAACCAATACCTTGACTTGGTCGGATCGGATCGCCGAAGTTCGGCAGTCGATCTTTCTTCTGTCAAAGGCACAGTGTGAAAGTCCTACGCTGGGTCGGGCCAGCCGGTTTGCATCTTGCGACGCTCGCCTAGCGGGATCCTCGCGGTTTTGTTTAGTAAACTCGTTCAAAACGAAACGTTTGCTTCGTTGGCGGGGCAGATGCTGTGGAAGTTCCACGCCCAAAGCCGTACCCTCCGCTCAAGACTTCTAAGCCGGCGCAATGTCGCGAACGACATTGCAAAACGGTTCAAAGTCTCTACGGAATGTTCGGTTGTGTTCGCCGATCCATCCTCCGGTGGCCACGCGATGAATGATCATCGTGAAACCGCCGAATGCGTTTCCCAGAATCCCCCCTGGGTGGACACTGCATTCATCTTACCGCTCTGATGGACGACCTCCCAAAAGAAGGCCTTCGCGTCAGAACTGCAAAAGCAATCCCTGTCCGAGACATAGTGTCGAGTAAAACCGGGCTAACTCTTTAGTGCGTTTGATTGAGAACAAGCAGTATGAGCGGTTTCTTTGGTCTTGACCGAACCAAACCCACCTCCAAGCCCGGGCGAGATGTCTCGGAAAGCCCGTAATCTCCATGATATTCAGACGCCTGGAACTCGCTTACGATTGCCCCAGACGGCGCAGTCGATCAAAAAAAACTTTCCGCAGTCGTGACGCTCTGAGGCGTCCGAGAGCCATTTTTTGCGACGCGAATCGGTTCACAGCGCCCAGTCGAACGATTTTGCCCCACTTTCGACTGTTTCAGCAAAACAGCAACTCCTCACCAACAACGTTTACGAGTACGCATGATGGAAGCCAACGCACGAACTTTTCTTGAACAGGCCATCACGACGCCAAGCCCTTCCGGATTCGAAGAACGCATTCAAAAATTGATTGCCGAATACATCGGCGACTCTGCTGATGAAGTTCGCATCGACTTGCACGGCAACTTGATTGCCAGCGCCGGCGACACAACTGGCCCGCGGTTGATGTACGCAGGTCACTGTGATCAGATCGGGATGTTGATTTCGTACATTGACGATTCCGGTTTTGTGTACGCGCAAACCATTGGCGGCTGGGACCCCCAGCAATTGATCGGCCAATCGATGACGATCTGGACGGATGCTGGTCCCGTGCCGGCGGTGATCAGCCGCAAACCGATTCATTTGCTGAACTCGTCGGAACGGGAACAAGTCGTCAAGATCGATGACATGTGGTTGGACATCGGCGCCACCGACAAAGCAGATGCCGAAACGATTATTTCGGTGGGTGATCCGGTCACCTTGGAACTTAAGTTTCGCGACCTGCGTCACAATCGAATCAGCGGCCCCGGCATGGACAACAAGACGGGCATGTGGACGGTCGTCGAAGCGCTGCGTCGCGCTGCGATCGCAGCGAAGAAACAACCCCTACGATGTCACTTACACACGGTCACGACCGTGCAAGAAGAAATTGGTTTGCGGGGTGCCAAAACGGCGGCGGGCAGCATCCATCCGACGGTTGCGATTGCGGTCGACGTGACCCACGCGTCGGACTGTCCCACGATCGACAAGCAAAAACAGGGCGACATCCGTGTCGGTAGCGGTCCCGTCATCTTTCGTGGGCCTAACATCAATCACAAAGTTGCGGATCGGCTGATCGAGCTGTGTGGGGCTCATTCGATCCCCTTTCAATTGGCAGCGATTGGTCGTGCGGCCTCCAACGACGCCAACGCGTTACAGGTCCACGGTGGCGGAGTAGCGACCGGCTTGGTGGCGATCCCCAATCGCTACATGCACTCGGCCGTCGAGGTGGTTTCGACATTGGACATCGACCATGCTGCGGAACTGTTGTGCCAGTTTGCATTGTCGCTTTCAGGCGAAGACGATTTCACGCCCGGGCTTTAAAATAGCGGTTTTCGAAGCGATGTCGCGGTCCTGAAAATTTAGACGGCGGTAGCACAGCGTTTAGCCGCTGGGTGGTATCATGCGTACTTAGTGGAGGTACTTCATCCAACCCAGAAGAAAGAGTTTCAAAATGGCGCGCGTACTACTGGTCGAAGACTCGCCTACTCAAGCCGTCGAAATGCGGATGTTGTTGGAACAGGCGTCGCATGCCGTCATCCATGTGGCGAATGGCCGTTTGGCGCTAAGTGCTCTAGACGAACACATTTTCGATGTTGTCATCACCGACCTGGAAATGCCTGAGCTGAATGGCCTAGAACTCGTTAAAGCGATGAGCCTGGACTACGAACACGTTCCTTCGATTTTGGTGACGGCGAGAGGCAGCGAAGAGTTGGCATCGAAAGCGCTGCAGAAAGGGGCCGCAGGTTACGTCCCTAAAAATCACCTCGAATCGCTTCTGAACGACACGATCGTTGAAGTGCTGGGTGTGATCCGAACCGACGCCAGCTTTGCGAAGTTGATTTCAACGCTCCAGAAGAACTCTTTCGATTTCAAGATGCCCAACGATGCGTCATTGATCGCTCCGACCATTGCGTTGTTGATCCAAGTTGCGTCGGGGATGGATTTGCTTTCCGGCAGCGACATGGTTCGGTTTGGAATGGCCGTCGAGCATGCCATGCTCAACGCCATGTACCGAGGCAACTTGCAACTCGGCCCGTCCGTCACACCGCCGCACCGTGCGATCATTTACGATGACGCAACGTCGGACCTGATCGAAACACGAAAGAACACCGCCCCGTACAAAGATCGATTGGTCTTCGTGGAAGCCACCGCTTCCAAGGCAGAAATTCGCGTCGTCGTGCGTGACCAAGGTCGCGGCTTCAACACGTCGGATTTGCCAGGCCGCGAAGATGCGCAAGTCCTGGACACCGAGTCGGGCCGTGGGCTAGTTCTGATGAGAAGTTTCACGGACGAATTGATCTTCAATGAGTCCGGCAACGAAGTCACGATGATCAAACGTTGCAGCTAAAACACTTACTTCTTTAGAGTCACTGCCATGGATTCGGACGCCTCCGAACTGTTGCAATCGCGTTCGACCTATCAAGCGCTGGTCAACACGTTGCCGCTTAGCCTTTTGATCAAGGACTCCGAAGGCCGGCGGCTGTTTGCCAACAAGGCGTATTTGGATTTTCGCCAAACGACGCTGATAGAAATCGAAGGCAAAACGGACGCTGATCTTTTCCCGCCCGACATCGCTCGCCAGTACTTGGCGGATGATCTGGCGGTCATGGCCAGCGGAAAACCGCTGCACAACGTCGAATTGACGACGAATACCAAAGGCAATCGATCCTGGATCGAACGGATCAAGACGCCCATTTGTGATCAAGATGGGCAAGCGATCGGTATTCAAGTGATGTTCTGGGATGTCACCGATCGTATCGTCGCCGAACAAGAGTTGCGAAAGGAGAAAGCGTTACTGACGACACTTTTGAAATACATTCCCGATTCGATCTATTTCAAGGACTGCGAAAGTCGCTTCGTTCGCATCAGCGAAGCGATGGCCCAAAAGCTTGGCATCGAGAGTGCGCAGGCGGCGGTCGGCCTTACCGATGCGGACATATTCACGGGCCTACACGCAGAACAAGCGCGAGAAGACGAAGTCAGGATCATGGAAACGCGTGTTCCGCTGGTCGATCGCGTGGAACGCGAAACGTGGCCGGGCCATGAAGACACTTGGTGCATGTCGACGAAGATGCCGATGATCGACGATCAAGATCAGATCACGGGCACCTTCGGGATTTCACGAGACATCACCGACTTGAAGGCTTCGCAAGAGGCCTTGGAAAAGGCGCTCAAAGCAGCTGACCAAGCGAACCGTGCCAAGAGCGATTTCTTGGCAAACATGAGCCACGAGATTCGCACGCCCATGAACGCGATCATCGGCATCTCGGAACTGTTATCGCAAACGCAACTGACATCAGAGCAAATCGACTACAACGAACTGGTTCGCGATTCGGCCGACTCGCTGCTGCGGCTGCTGAACGACATTCTCGATTTTTCGAAAATCGAAGCCCGCAAACTAGAACTGGAATCGATCCCGTTCTCGATTCGAGATCTGGTCGAAAAAACGGGTCGCACGCTGGCTCTTCGTGCGAATGAAAAAGGACTGGAACTGGCATGTCGCGTTGCGTCGGACGTGCCCGACCGGATGATCGGCGATCCCGGTCGCATCCGACAGATCCTGATCAACTTGATTGGAAACGCGATCAAGTTTACCGACGAAGGCGAAATCGTTGTCGAAGTCAGTAAAGGGATCAGCGATGACGTGACCCCACATCTGTCTTCCGAAACGATGCCGGCATTGATCCCGGTCCATTTCAAAGTCAGCGACAGTGGTGTGGGCATCCCGCTTGATAAGCAGGCGGCGGTTTTGGAAGCGTTCACTCAAGCCGATACTTCGACAACCCGGCGTTTTGGCGGCACAGGGTTGGGACTTGCCATCACCAAGCAATTGGTCGAATTGATGGGCGGCCATTTGGCATTGGAATCCGAAGTTGGCAAAGGCACGTCCTTCTTTTTTACAGCCCTGTTGCCCAAGGGACCGTCGAGTGAAGTCAGCCCGCAGATCCGGCTGAAAAACTTGGTCGACCTACCCGTCCTGGTCGTCGATGACAACGAAACCAATCGTCGGATCTTGAAAGAGATCTTTTTGTCGTGGCAACTCTCGCCAACCTTGGTCGATGGCGGTGCCGCAGCAATCGACCAACTTCAAAAAGCCAGGGATCAAGGCAAACCGTTTTCGATGGTCATCCTGGATTGCATGATGCCCGAAATGGATGGGTTTCAGTTGGCCGAAAAGATCCAATCACTCGGCGAGGGCCCGGCCCCGAAGTTGATCATTTTGTCATCGGCTGATCGCCAAGAAGACATTGACCGTTGCGGCGAATTGGGGATTTCTCGCTATTTGATCAAGCCGGTGGTTCAGTCTGAGTTGCTGGATACGGTTCTGCACGTGATGAACGTGGAAAGTCCCCATTCCGTCGTCGCCACCGAGGCGCCCGTCGAATGCGCGCCGCTTCGCGTTTTGGTGGCCGAGGACGGGCTCGCCAATCAACATGTTGCGATCGGATTGTTGAAAGCCGCCGGTCATCAAGCGGTTGTCGCCAGCGACGGTCGCGAGACGATCGCACGATGGAAGGCCGAGCCATTCGATTTGATCCTGATGGACATGCACATGCCAGTCATGGACGGCATCGAAGCGACCATGCACATTCGAGCGGCTGAAGGCTCCTCCGGCAAGCACATTCCCATTATCGCATTGACCGCTGCGGCGATGAAAGAAGACGCCAAGGCATGCTTGGACGCTGGCATGGACGCGCATTTGCCAAAGCCGATCCATCCACGACGTTTGCAAGAAACACTTGCTCAATTCGCGCCGGAGGAAACCTGCTTGTCGGGAATGTCAGATTCGACCACTTATTCGACCGGTGCATCCAAGTTCAATACGGGATCCACAACCAGCGGCGGAAGCGGCAGCCGAACGACGACACGATGGGACTCCGTTGCCGAGACGACTGACGGAACGATTGACTTACGCGCCGCAGCCATTCGCGTGCCCGGTGGATTGCAAGGTGTGCGTCGGTTGGCAGAAGTCTTTATTCCGGAATGCGAATCCATTTTGGAGACGCTTGCCAACGAAGTTCCCGATGGCGACGCGATGCTGATTCGTCGAGCGGCGCATACGCTCAAAGGATCTTCGAATCTGTTTTACGCCAAGCGTGTTTCAGAGCTTGCGTCGCAGTTGGAAGAACTCTCCATCGCTGATTCACTGGCGACGTCACCGATGATCCTGGAATCGCTGAGCGAAGAAGTCAACAGAATGCTGAGGGCGTTGAACAATTTCTTAGATCTGACAGCTGAGTAATCGCCACCGGTTGATCGTTACGATTCGTCGTCGCTCAGACCCAGCTTTACCAACCAGCGTCGCGAATTGCCCGAACCGGTTTCCTCGGTTTGACGAGTTTCTCGCCGGAGGTGCTCGATTTGTTCCTCCAGCTGGGCGGTCTTGTTGGAGAGCTCTTGCCGTTCGCGTGACAACTTCGCGCGTTCTAAGGACGCTTCGATTTCGCTGCGACGGAATTTTTCTTCCCACTCGGCTTGCAACAATTGCAGGCGATTGCGTTCCTGAAGCACCAGTTCATCCGCGTCAACCAACTGGGCAATCGCGGCAGCACCAACGACAACGCTGGCATCTCGGACCTCGCAGGGTTGCTCGAGCAATAGCCGCAGCTCGCCGATTTCGGCGTTGCGATTGGCGAGGTCTTCTTCGCGTTTATTCAGTAGATCGATCAGCTTAGAGACGAATTCGGTCGGCGTTTCGGTCTCGGAAATCGATTCTGCGGCTTCACTGAGCTCTGACTGAAGTTCATCGACGAACACATCGGCGTCGAACGTTTCAGACTCCATTTGCTGCATGATCAACGCTTTGCGTTCGTCCCACGTCAGCGCGTCGCTGGTGCTCGATTGAGCGTTGGAGACGGTTTTGCGGATGTTGGAATTGGCAAGCTGAGTAGCAAGGTCGTCGTTTTGTTGCCGAAGCTCGTCGTTCTCGTCCTCCATCAAACGCAGTCGGCTGGCCAATTCTTCCACTTCGAATCGAATCTGATCCACTTCATCGTTGGATGCGATCGTATTCACAATGGGGCCCGCAACAACGCGATGGGACAACTCCGCGAACATTTGATGCAGTTGATCAATCTGGCTGGAAACGTGCGTCAACAGCTGAGCCGAATCGTCGACGGCATGACGGTCATCAAGGGCATGACGGTCACCGACGGGCTCGATCGCGTCCGAATCGGCAACCGTGCCAGTGATTGCGCTAGGCCGCGGGGCGATTTCGCCGCTGGACGAATCGCTCGTTACGGGCGACGGCGACTCAACCACCGAGTCTGGCGTTCGCTCAGAAGCAGTCGTTCGCGAATTTCGATTCTGTTTTCGTGACTTCCGAGCCATGGTGACCGATTGCGGGAGGCGATCTGGTTAAATAATCGTTACGATCGTTATCTTGTGAATGTCTTGGTCGTGAACAAAGCCCATCGGTTCGACGATGGACCAACGCGACCATCGAATGACTACGTCACGCAGAAGCAAAAGTCAAACAATACCCGCTGCATATCGGACCCATGGCCAAGAAGAAAGTGAAATCGTCTGTGAATGCTGCAACCGACGAGGGGGTCGAACAGGACTCGTCCATCGATTTCGAGTCCGCATTGGCTGACGTCGAAGCCATCGTGGGCAGTTTGGAAAGTGGCGAATTGAGTTTGACCGAATCTCTGGGTCACTACGAAACGGGCGTCCGCCGCTTGAAGCAATGTCATCAGTTGCTAGCGGCAGCCGAACAGCGAGTCAGCGTGTTGTCCGGTTTCGACGCCGACGGCAACCCGATCACCGAATCGCTTGGCGAAATGGAAGTCCGTGGGGGTAGCGGACGCGCCTCAAAAGCGGGTACCGCGAAAACGGCGACGCGTCGAAAATCCGCAAATTCGTCGAAAGCAAATGATGAGGGGACCGATGGTCCCCTTAATCGATCCGATGACGAACAATCTGTGGACGATCGGCCGGGTCTTTTCTAAACTCTGCGGGCCGAGTCTGCCGAATCCGCGTTTTCTTCAAGCTCGTCGTACCACCGATTTCCCGCCACCCAACTCCTCCCACCCCTTCGCCTCCAAACCATTGGCCAAACAACAACCATCGTCTCCGCGGCCGCCATCGGGGATCGAAGATTTACGGCCTTGGATCGAGATGTCGCTCGACCAGGCTTGCGACTTTGGTCCGGGTTGCCCCGAGGTTTTAGCCGCCGCGATGCGATATGCGTTGTTGGCTCCGGGTAAGCGATTGCGGCCGGCCTTGGTTTTGATGTCGGGTGAAGCGTGTGGCGTTGACCTTGGTGGCCCTGCCCGCGATCGGTTGATGCCTGGCGCGGTGGCGGTCGAAATGGTCCACGCTTATTCGCTGATTCACGACGATTTGCCGGCGATGGATGACGATGACCTTCGTCGCGGCCGCCCAACGGTCCACATCAAGTTCGACGAAGCCACAGCGATTCTGGCGGGCGATGCACTTCAAGCCGAGGCTTTCCGGCACTTGGCAACCCGGGTGGCGAACCCAATTGCCGCGGCCGCAGCAATGGGAAGCTTGGCCCAGGCGGCTTCCGCGTCCGGTCTGGTGGGGGGGCAAGCGGATGACCTGGCCGCCGAATCGCGAAATGAAACGACCCGAATGTCAATGCAAGTTACGGCGGAAAGTGGAGTTAGCATGCGAAGTGATCACAATGGGGATGCATCCGGCACAGCACATACGGACACTTGGATAGGGCACCTAGAATCCATCCATCGACGAAAGACGGGGGCCCTGTTTGCCGCCTCGCTCGATTTGGGAGCGATTTTAGCGGGTGCCGACGAGGCTTCGCGAGCGATATTAGGAAAGTATGCGGGCGATCTGGGGCTGGCTTTCCAGGTTGTGGATGATCTTCTGGATCACACGGCTGACGAAGCGACAGTTGGAAAACGAGTCGGAAAGGACGCTGATCGAGGGAAACTTACTTATCCGGGATTACTCGGATTGGCAGGAGCCCAAGAAAAAGCAAACGAATTGGTTGAGTCGGCAAAAAGCCGAGTGTCAGTTTTCGGTGACGCCGGATGGCGGTTAACCTTACTGGCGGACTATGTACTGGAGCGCACACACTGATGAAATCTACATCCCCTGGAAAAGACACGCACCATCATCCGCTTGGCCAGCATCCGTTGCTTGCCGGTTTGACTGATGCGATGCCGCTTCGGACGTTCACACCCGAGCAACTGGAATCGGTTGGAGCCGAGATCCGCGACGTGCTGTGCAATCTGCTAGCCACCCGGACGGCCCACTTCGCGTCGAACTTGGGTGTCGTCGAATTGTGCTTGGCGCTTCACTGCGAATTCGACTTCCGCACCGACCGATTGATTTGGGACACCGGGCACCAAGTTTATCCCCACAAGTTGGTGACGGGCCGCTATCACGATTTTCCGTCGATACGCACCGCCGGGGGGTTGATGGGGTATCCCAATCCGCACGAGAGCGTTTACGACCTGTTCATGACGGGCCACGCCGGGTGTAGCGTTAGCACCGCAGTGGGACTGCGCAGCGGCGACGTCATTGGTGGCCAAAAAAACCGTCGAACCGTCGCCGTGATCGGCGACGGCGCATTCCCAAGCGGAATCGTCTTCGAGGCCATGAATAATGCGGGTGAGTTGGGTGACGACCTGACCATCGTTTTAAACGACAACAAAATGTCGATCTGCCCGCGGGTCGGGTCGGTCGCAAATTACCTGGATCGCTTGCGAAGTAATCCGTTTTACACGGGACTGAAAAGCGAAGTCGTCAAACTGCTTGACCGAGTACCTATGTTCGGCGATCCGGCCGAACGCTTGCTGGCCCAAATGAAGGAGGGCGTCAAAGCCGGATTGCTCGGCGGCATGCTGTTCGAAGAACTTGGCATTCGCTACGTCGGACCGATCGATGGCCACGACATTGCGCTGGTGCGAAAGTATCTGTTGATGGCGAGAGAAATCAGCGGACCGGTTCTCTTGCACGTGGTCACCGAGAAGGGTCACGGATACAAACCGGCGGCGGAAGATCCGGTCTATTTCCATACGCCACCCGCGTTCAAAGACAGCGCCGGCAATTTGGTCACCCAGAAAAGCGATGGGCTTCCGCCCTACACGCTTCACGCTCGCGATGCCGTCCGCAAAGCGATGGCCGCTGATCCGCGTGTCACGATCACTACCGCGGCGATGTGCCAGGGCAACAAACTTGAACCCGTTCGCGAAAAGTTTCCGGACCGATTCTTCGATGTCGGCATCTGCGAATCACACGCCGTCGCGTTCGCTGCCGGACAATGCAAAACCGGCCTTCGACCGATCGTGGACATCTACAGCACGTTTCTGCAGCGTAGCTACGACCAAATCTTCCAAGAGGTAGCGTTACAAGACTTGCCCGTCACGTTCTTGTTGGATCGAGCTGGTTTGACGGGCCCAGACGGCCCCACGCACCACGGTTTGTTCGACATTGGTTACATGCGAGTGTTCCCAAACATGGTGTGTATGGCACCCGGCTACGCAGCGGAATTCGAATTGATGCTGCAAGCGTCACTGGGCCATGACCACCCGTGCAGTATTCGATACCCCAAAGCCTCGGCGATTCAATTGAATCACGATCCTGCCCCGATCGAGATTGGCAAATCGGAAGTCATCCGGCAAGGAACCGACGGCACCATCGTCGCATTCGGTGCGATGCTAGAGCAAGCGATCGCAGCGGCCGAATTGCTCGAGGGCGACTTGGACGTCGGTGTCGTCAATGCTCGATTCGTCAAACCGATCGATGAAGCCATGGTCCGTGAAACGGTTGTATCGGGACGGTTCGTGATCACGGTCGAAGAAGGCGCAAGAATGGGCGGTTTCGGATCCGCGTTCATCGAATCGGCCGTCGAGCAGCGACTCGATACGCGTTCCATCCGCGTTTGTGCGTTGCCCGATCGATTCATCGATCACGGCGACCGCAGCGAACTGCTACACGAACACGGACTAAGCCCCGAGGCGATTGCCCAAGCTTGCCGAGACTCGGTCCCCGCCAAAGTGTGACCACCCGGCGGCATTCGGTTGTCTGGGTCCAGAAATGAACACATCACCCTTCGCGTGATATCCCAAGATCGCTCTTGCTACAGTTTCAACGATCTGCGATTTTCCCAGCGTGAAACATTCGTTTTGACGCGTAAGGAGACCGCACTCGTGCATCGTAATTTTTGGGCCATGGTTGCCGTTGTTGGTTTGGTTTGCTGCAGCACCACACTGTCGGGTCACACTTTCGCCGACGAGCCAGCGTCCGATTCCCCGACCGGTGAGAAGTACTTGCTTCGCTACTCTTTGAAGCCGGGCGAGAAAATTCGCTACGAGGTCACTCACATCGCCAAGACGAAAACTCGTATCCGCGGTGCCGAAGAAATTTCGAACGTCCACACGACCAGCCAGCGCCACTGGAACGTTACAGATGCCAAGGCGGACGGAATGACGTTTGAGCACTACGTCGATTCCGTCGCGATGACACAGCAACAAGGCGAAAACGAAGAGCTTCGCTGGGACAGCACCAGTGGTGAAAAGCCCGTCGCGGTTTTCGAGAAGGTTGCCGAACAGATTGGCGAAAAGCTTTCAACGATCACCATCAATCCACGCGGCCAAGAAACCAACCGTGAAGACTTCGGTGGCACCAAGGCTACCCTCGGAATGGGATCACTTTCCATCGCACTTCCGGACGAGCCGGTCGCCATCGGTGCGTCTTGGTCGGTGCCACGCGAGGTCAAGGCACGAACCGAAGCCGGTGACGTCAAGATCATCAAGATCCGCGAACTATTCACGCTGGAAAAGGTTCAAACGGGCGTCGCTACGCTGTCGATTCGTAGCGAACCGCTGACACCGATCGACGACGAAAGCGTTCGCGCCCAAGTGGTCCAACAACTCAGCAACGGTGAAATCCGATTCGACGTCGACGCCGGTCGCATGATCAGCAAGCAACTCAATTGGGACGAAACGGTCGTCGGCTTTCAAGGCGCCAACAGCTTGATGGAATACCGCGCACGAATGACCGAGAGCCTAGTCGATGGCGTCGAACGAACAGCCAGTCGTCCCTAGGCGGTCTGCTTTCGCCGTTCCGTAAATGCCACAACCGCCGTAATGGCGGTGATCTGAAAAAGAGCAAAGATCAGTGGCGGCGTATCACGAAGGGTTGCCAGAATTCTGGCCGCCCACAGTGGTTCGCGATCTTGCTGGGCCGCAATCCACTGGCCCAACGGGCGTGGCAACGGCGCCCACTTGGAACTGTCTTCCCAGCCCGTTGCCGTACGTCGCCATCCGACCGGTTGGTGGGAAACGATCGTCGAAGGCACGCCAACCCTTTCTCCGTCACTGCTGATGGAAGTATCGGATGTCGCCGACGCCGTGCCCACCCAAGATGCCGGTGTTGGTGGATCGTGAGCTATCGCAGCCCACAGCGCAACCAAGACCACAACACCACAAGCGTTGTTTCGCAGCCAGCGGGCAAGCCAGCGGGCGTCATCAGGATGAATCGAGAAGTACTCCATCGTGGAACACTTCGCACTTCCCGGTCCGTTACATGCCGCCAGCGACGAATCGGCATCGAAACCCGTAAAACACGGGATTTCGCAGGGACGCATCGCTGGTCGCTCCGTCGAATGTGGTGCAAACGCAACACTCCGGTGCAGCCACATGTCGACGAGTGTTGCCCGATCGCAACGCCGACACCATCGTTGCCGGTGCTCCGGACCTTGTGTCGTCGTCGGAATAATCGACAAATTCCATCAAGTCGAAGGCAGTCGAAACAAAAGCTAATCAGAAAACGTCGTCAAACGGACCATGCGCGACCTACGTTTCAGAAGTCGGATCTTGCCGGGAACATCGTATCCGGCAATCTCGTCCCGTGACTTTTCGCACAAGAGTTTGACCGCTATGTCGACCGCCGCAACACCCGCACTTCAAGACGTATTTCATTCCGACGTACTGCCGGCACTTCCGCACAGCGCCATCGGGCTCCTGCAACTATCGCAGAATGAAGACTGCGGTCCATCGGATTTCGCAAAGCCGATCGAAGCGGACCCCGGATTGATGGGCCAAGTCTTGAAGTTCGTCAACTCTTCGTACTTCGGTTTCAGCCGCGAAATCATGAGCGTCCAGCAAGCGTTGACGCTTGTGGGAACGCGAGCGATCACCAACTTCGCACTGTGGAACGCCGTCTTCAGCGTCATTCCCAATCCGACGTTTGGCCCGTTCGACTTGAAGTCGCTTTGGCAAGACTCGCTACGACGCGCCTTGTTCGCTCGGATGGTCGGTCGATCGCTGAAGCTTGCGTCGGCCGAGGATCTGTTTGCCGGCGCGCTGCTGCAAGACATGGCCATCCCGCTTTTGTTGAAAGAGCTCCCCGCCGAATACGAGTCGTTGGTTACGCGCCGTGCCGCTGAGGGACGTCGCTTGAGCGGTCTAGAAAAAGAGCTGTTTGGATGGGATCACGCCGATGCGGCCGCCATGTTGGCGTCGCGTTGGAACCTGCCCGAGGAGTTTGTCACCCTGATCGCTCAGCACACGCATCTTGATGAATTGCTGGCCGGCGGAAAAGAACAACAGGGCCCCGCCTGTGTCGCATTGGCATCGCTGCTGCCGTCCTGCTGTGACGACCATTGGCAAGAACAAGCCGAGTTCGTCGCCGGGTTCAAACAACTGACCGGCCAAACCGACGCTCAACTTGCTGAGTTGTTCGCGACCGTCGACCAATCGACTGCCGATTTTGCACCGCTATTGAAGTTGCCCGTTCCGAAAAAGACGCTCGTCGAATACATCGCCGATTAAGAAGCGTAGGTGCCTTCCAGCGGTCTGCATCGCGCCGACACGCTTGCATCTTACGCGCCCGGTTGCTCCGCCACGTCCGCGATTCCCCATCCTGCTTTCTTTTCGCGGGCATAGTCGGCGAAACGATTCTGCTCGATGGCGTCGCGGGCACCCTGCATGACGCGCTGGTAGTACGTCAAGTTGTGAATCGACAACAGAATCGGTCCCAACATCTCACCAGCGACGAAGAGGTGCCGGAGGTAACCGCGACTGTGGCGGCACGCCAAGCACGGGCAATGGGCTTCGATCGGACGAGTGTCTTCTTTGTGGATCGCGTTTCGAAGTTTCAACTTTCCTTCGTCGGTGAACGCCAATCCGTTCCGTCCGTTACGCGTCGGCATCACACAATCGAACAAATCGATACCACGGGCAACGCTTTCGATCAGGTCGATCGGCGTTCCGACACCCATCAAGTATCTCGGCTTGTCCTCAGGAAGTTCCGGACACGTTGCCGCTGTGATGCGATACATTTCCGATGGCGCTTCACCGACGCTCAAGCCACCAACTGCGTAGCCATCGAAGTTCATCGATGACAGTTCGCGGGCACACTGAATTCTTAGCTCGACGTCTAGCCCGCCCTGAACGATCGCAAACTTGGCTTGGTCATCCCGGGTTGCCGCTTCCAGACAACGTTTGGCCCAGCGGATCGATCGCGCCATCGCGTCTTCGACCACGCCGGGTTCGGCAGGCAGCGCAACGACGTGATCAAGCACCATGGCGACATCACTGCCGAGCGATTCTTGGATCTCAATTGAATGCTCGGGGGTCAAACGAACTTCGGCACCGTCGATGTGACTGCGGAACGTGGCCGCTTCTTCGGTGACTTGGTTGATGGCCCCGAGAGAAAAGATTTGGAAGCCGCCGCTATCGGTCAGAATCGGACCTTCCCAACGGGACATTCCATGAAGTCCGCCGAGCCGACGCACGGTTTCATGACCGGGGCGCAAGGCTAAGTGGTACGTGTTGCCCAAGATCATGTGGGCGCCCGTTTCCTTGACCTGATCAATCGTGACGCCTTTGACCGTTCCCTGGGTACCAACGGGCATGAAGCCCGGTGTTTGGACCGGGCCGTGAGGCGTCAAAAAAACACCGCGGCGCGCCGAAGTGGACGCGTCGCGGTGTGAGAGTTCAAATTGAAACTGGCTCATGAAAAGTTCGGCGATCAGTCCCCACGCATCTTCAAACCGAGGTCGGTTAGCTTTTCGCGAACTTCATTCAAGCTAGTCACGCCGAAGTTCTTGCACTCCAACATATCGTCGCCCGTCTTTCGGATCAGCTCGCCGATCGAGTTTAGTTGCAGTCTCGCCATGCACTTGCGAGCACGAACCGACAAATTCAAATCTGAAATCGGGCGATCCAACAACGCCTGCTCATCAGCCGACATGTGGCTGGTGTCCAACGGCGGATCGTTACTCTTTTTCTCATGCGCGAATTGACCAAGGCTCAAACCCTTGCTGGTCAACATCTCGCGAATTTCGAACAGGCTGGTTTCACCGAAGTTCTTGCTGCTCAGCAGTTCCGCTTCGCTCGTGCGCGTCAAATCGCCGATCGTGTCGATGCCCATTTTCTGCAAGCAGTTTCGGCTTCGAACGCTCAATTCAAAGTTCGTCACCGGCATGTTCAGAATCTGTGCCAGGCGATCGTTGCGACGTTGGGCTTCTTCGTCATAAAGCATGTTGCCGGTGGCGGCAGCATCCTTCATGTAAAGCTGTGCTTGCGGATGGTCGGGGTAACAATCAAGAATTCGCTTGTAGCAAAGCTGGGCCTTGTCGAACTTGTTGTTGTCTTCATAGATCAAACCCAAGTTGATCAGAGCGCCGATTCCGGTTGGGAACGTCTTCGCAGCACGCTCGTACAACGCCAAGCTTTCCTTGTCGTTGCCCATGCGGTCGTTTTCGAGCGCCAGGCCGAACAGGGCGCCGGCGTGATTTTCGTCGGTGTTGACCGCACGTTGGTAAAGCGCCAACGCTTCTTCCATGCGACCGCCCACTGCCGCAACGGTAGCGGCCCGTTGGTACATGTAGTCGGCCGTTTGCTCGGCTGGTCCGAAAATATTGTCCAAAATCGCCAAAGCGTCGTCGACGCGCCCGGCATAGCGATGACACTCGGCGATACCAATTTTGCATTGGTCGTCGTTGTAGCCCGATGTTTGAGACTTCTCGTAAGCCGCAACTGCGTCTTCAAACTTCCCAAGCTCGAATTGGCACCGAGCTTGATAGAACAGCGCCATCGCGCCGCCATCAGCGGACTGCAATGTTGACAGCGATTCACGGAACCGGCCCAGAAGAAATTCGCAAACGCCTTTCTTCGTCATCCCGGCAGGGCTAAGCGAATCGTCGTCGTCCATTTCGTTGACGGCGTCACGAAGTTCGCCGAAATGGCCATAGTTTTCCGAGATCGCCTTGCGGATCTTGCCCACGTCGGCGGGGCCGAACGAGTTGTTGGCCAGAACCATATCTTTCAGGTCGAGAACGTCGAGATCGGTTTCACTCATCGACACAAGTCTCCTGCCCATTGAGGGGGGCGTACAAAGCAATTGATGGGGAGCATCTCGGCGCCGAACTTCACAGTTCGGCGGTCGAAAAAAGCCAGCGGTGGGATTTGAACCCACAACCTACGCATTACGAATGCGTTGCTCTGCCAATTGAAGCTACGCTGGCCATCGAACGAGATTGGCAAAGTTTGTTTGGAATGCGAAAGTCTATCGGATCGAACCGAAAAAAACACGCGTGCCAAAATTCGTCGCCAAAGAGAAAAATAGGTTATTTCGACAAATATCGTCAAGAGGCGGACGACTGGCGGCCGGGAAAAACAGCTTAAGAAGCCCGAACCGCCTCTTTTGTCCCGCCGCGAACTACTCCGCAGCCCCCGACATGACCTTCACACCCTTGATTGTGATCGGTTCGACCGGGACATCCTCCATCAAACCGGCACCCGGAACAGGCACCGAACGCGTCTGTTTGGCCTCAATTTTGTCGACGACTTCTTTGCCATCAAAGACTTTTCCAAACACTGCGTACCCGTAACCATCGGATCGCGGGTCCGAACGGTTTAAAAAACCATTATTTTTACCGGTATTGATGAAAAACTGGCTCGTGGCGCTGTGCGGATCCCCAGTTCGAGCCATCGCGACGGTGTATTCGTCGTTTTTCAGTCCGTTCGCGCCTTCATTTCTAACCGGCGGAAGCGTGTCCCTTTCCTTCATCGAAGCGTCCATTCCGCCGCCCTGAATCATGAAATCGGGAATCACGCGGTGAAAGATCGTGCCGGCGTAATGCCCCTTCTTGATGTACTCCAAGAAATTTGCGACCGTCAGCGGCGCATTTTCCTTGTCCAATTCCAGGATGATCGCCCCTTCACTCGTATCGATCTCTACCAAAATCGGATCCTCGGCGTGGGCCGAATTTGGGATCCAGGAGACAACAGCGAGCGCAGCGGCAAAGCAGAACGAGAGTCGGTTGAGCATCGGGTGGGGGTTCCTGATTACAGGCAGGTGGGATGTCGAACGGTTGGCGGACCGTCTTTTCGGAGCCGCCGAGAATCTAATCGATACGAAACTTGGCCATCAAAGGCAAGCCTTCGACGCGAAAAGTTGTATGCACTGGTCGTCGTGCGCGCCTATCCACGGCACTTTAAGCTACATCAGCGAGACGGCCGAGGCGACTGGCAAGTCGGGGCAAGAGAAATCAGTTGTTGAAACTAGGTAGTTCGAATTGTCTTGGATCGTTGCCAAAGTTGGAAAACTGATCAGCCCTGCAAGTCTGGGACACTGCCGCTGACGAATCGAAGGGGTCAAGCCATGATCGAGGCAATCGGTGTTCCTTCGCTGCGTTTGAGCGGTCGACCGATGGGTGTGTCCAATTCCTCGGAATAGTCGACACCTAGGACTGACAAGATGGTTGCATGCAGGTCGGCGACGGTGACCGGCTGTGAAACGTCGGCCAGCGGATTTTCCGGATCGAGTTTCGGATCGGGCGATGTCGCGCCATGCACATAGCCGCGGCGGATTCCGCACCCCGCCAACAAAGTCGAAAACCCGTGCGGCCAGTGGTCGCGCCCCTCGGCCGGATTGTGGTTCGGCGTACGACCAAACTCTCCGCCACAAACCACCAGCGTTGAATCGAGCAAATCGCGGTCCTCGAGTCGTTGCAGTAGGGCCGCGAGCGCCGGGTCCAATTTCTCACAAGCCGATGACTGAAGCGTGTGGTTGGTGACGTGCGAGTCCCAGCCACCGAGGGTGACTTCGACACACCGGGCGCCCACTTCAATCAATCGCGTCGCCGCCAAGCATCCGCGTCCGAATGGCGTGTCCCCAAAGGCTTCGCGCACCGCCTTGGGTTCGTCGGAAACGTCAAACGCCCCCAATTGTTCGCTGGACATCATCCGCAGGGCCGCATCGGTCGCGGTTTGGTGAAGCGTTCGATCGGTCTCCATTTTTTGCAGTCGGCCGCGGCGAAACTCTTTCTCCACGACGTCGTACAGGTCAGCGACTCGGCGATCGAAGCGTTCTTCATCCACACGCCGCGTGATGTCGGGAACGGGCCCTGCCGGATCATTGATTTTGAAAGCGTCATACGCCGCGCCCAAGTAACCGCCGCGTCCCGGCAATTGCCCGGGCAAGATCGAAATATGACGTGGGATATCGCCTCCCGAGTCGTCGGCGTGACACAGCACGGCGCCGATGGCCGGGTGCCGCAGTGTGGGGTCCAGCCGATACCCGGTTTTGATGTTGTAAACCGCGCGGGCATGATCGCCCTCTTTGCTGGTGACGCTACGGACGAGCGATGTCAGATGCATCATCTCGGCCGTGCGTGGCAGCAAGTCAGAAATCTGAATCTTCGGAATCGTTGTTCCGATGGCTTTCACGTCTCCACCGATCTTCGTACCGACATGGGGATCGAACGTCTCCAGTTGGCTGGGCGCACCTTCGCACCAAAGCAAGATCACGTTGCGAGGCTTTGCGGAATCCGTTTTCCCTTGCTCGTCGGCCAATGCGAGGGTTCGCGCGATCGACGACAACATCAACGCACCGCTGCCGGCGCCCAGCAAGGTGCGTCGCGACAGGTGAGCGGTTGGGTCACAAAGTTCGAACATCGTATTGCCTATCAACGTGAATGGATGACTAGTGATTCCAGGCCAGTTCGCTGCTGTTGAGCAAAACCCACATCACATCCTCGACCGCTTTTCCACGGTTATTAGATTGTGACAAGCGATTCACAAAATGAGCCTGCTCGTCCGCCGTCGGATAACGATTGAGCACGCAAAGGTAAACGCTGTCGACGACGGCATTGTCATCTGCGGAAAACATGCGGACGTGCGCCGTCGTGTTTAGAACCGGGTTGTCTTCGGTCAACTCTCGCAACATTTTGCCGTTCATCATCAACAATCGCTGAGTGATGGTGACGCTGTCGGTCGTGAACTCGTCTTCGCCGATGTCTCCATACCGGCTGACGAATTCGTTGTTACCCGTCAAAGTGGTCAGTTGCAGAATCAACGACGATTCTCGGTCGGTGCGTTTGATGCGTGCGGCTTGGAACATCGAACCGGCAACTTGCTCGGGACGCAAACGTACCAGCGGAAATACGGCGCCCGCTGAATCCATCGCATCGGTCACATCGAACGGAGCGCGGCTGTCGACACCGAACGCCGCCGAGCGAACGATCAATCGAATCAACCGACGCAAATCGAAATCGTTGGCGACAAAGTCATCCGTCAACCACTCGACCATCGGGTTGCTGGTCGAATCGAGCGGCAAGTTGTCGACCGATTCGCCCGGCGGTCGCCCGTACATGAGCGCCCACACATGGCTAACCGCTGCCCGCGCGGCTTGCCGGTTTTCGGGACTGGTGATCCAAGTCGCTAGACGATCGCGAGCGTTCCCGTCGGCCGGCAACAACCCCGCTTGGTACGGCACCGCGGGTTCGACGTCGGTTTCTTCTTCGGCGTTCAGGTACTGGTATTGATATTTGGGTTTACCGCTCTTCACGCCCTGCAAGCCATTGTTCTTCGCGCTGGTGAAGAACGCGGCCAACTGATGGAAGTCCGTTTGCAATCCCTCGCGCGGATCGTCAATGTCGCCCAGGCTGACGTTTCCCAAAAAGTCGTCGTGGCACTGCAAGCAATCGATTCGCAAACCCAAGAAAGCCCGAGACGTTCGCGCAGCCAAACGAACGGGATCCGGCGAGTTATCGTTGCTGTCGAAAGTCGACGTCAAAAAATTGACTTCGGGACGGTCTGTCCAAAGTCCTTCGGCCGTGATCAGCCGCCGCACCAAATCGTCATAACGAACGTCGGCCGCAAACTGCTCGGACAACCAGATCCGAAATCGACGTCGGCGATAGACGATGAACTGTCCCTCGTCCGTACCCACCAAGAACCGCGTCCAACGCTCGCCCCAATAGTGATGAAAGCGAGAATCGTTCATCAGGTTAGCAAGGTGACGCGGAACCCGTTCCGTTTCCGGAATTCCTTCCAAACCGCGAATCTCTTCGAGCGACAAACCGCTACCCACCATCGCCAATGAAACGCGCCTACAAACCGTCAACCAATCGGCGGGCGGCGCGGATGCGAATCCCTTTTCGGCAAGCGAATCTCGCCAGACTTGATCAAGCTCGGCACGAGATGAGCCAAGCGAGTCGGATGCCGACATGTCCGCAACGGATTGCTTCGACGGATCAGGGTTCGACGGATCAGGAATCGGCGCGTTACCGGTGGGCTGCGACAGCCCGGCAACGAGATAGCCAAATGCGAAGAGCACCAGTAACCCGAACCATCCCCACCGGACTGCGGATGACATTAGGCGTTTTAGGCGAGGCATGATCGACAGGGGGTGCGAGAAAACAGCGGGCCGTATCAATGGTTCGGCCCGCCGCGTTCTATCTTGGCACACTCGTCGAAAGAAATCTCTAGAAATAGCCGTTCCGGCGTCGGCTTCTCGAATCGAAAGACTCGATTGGCTGAACTGACCCGAACGGCTCGCTCGTCCGATGTCAGTATTCGGTACCCGATCGGCTGCCCGTCGCAACGTTGCTGCCGCGAGCTTTGAAGATTTGACGGGTTCGGCTGGGTGCGTAAGCTCGCGACGGTGAACTTTCGACGTACTCCGAGGGCGGCATCACGTCCTGGCCACTGATGTACATCGGTTCTTGTCCGCCGCCACACGAATCGCAGCCGCCACAGCCTGAATCACAGCTTCCACAACCGCCATCGCAATCGCCGGGACCACCGCCCAAAGCACCACCGCTGACAGGCGGACAACATCCACCACCGCAACTGGCGCTGCCGCACGAATCGCACCCGTCATCGCATCGGTAACCCCAAAGGTTCGAAAAGCCCTCAAAGACCGACCGACACTTACCACACGATTGCCCGTTGTGATTTCCGCACTTATCGCACGGATCGACACAGTTGGCTGGTTCGTTGATCCATGGATCAATGTAAAGCTCTCCGCAACCTTCGCAGTCCCCGCATCCACCGCACGAATTGACGGCAAACGGTCCACAGGCGCCGTTGGGGCCGCACGCCATCGGACCGACGCAGCCGGTGACCCAAAGCAAAGCCGAACAAGCAAGTGCGGCGACAATTCGATTCTCAAAACACATAGTCGGTAGCCTTATGGCAGTCTCAGACGTGGATAGACAATCCATTCATCGGCCGTCACAACCGGCAGAATTAAATCTTTTTGCCTAATCGCTAATGTCGAATCGATCGCGGTTTCACGAAAATCAGAACGAACGTCGCGGAATCGCCGTTCCGCACGATGCTTAAAGCGGCAAATGGACGCTCACTGGACGAATGCCTACGATCTCACGCGTGTCGATCGATACGGATGAAGCGAGGATCGGTGGTCGCGGATACGGTTATGGGCTGGCTGATCGCATCGTGGCTGGCACGGCCCAGTCCTCAAGTTCAATGATTTCGTTCAACGATTGAAACACAGTGACTCAAACAATTTTGCTGACTGGCGCGACCGGCTATGTCGGCGGCCGATTGCGACGAGTGCTCGAAGAACAGGGACATTCCATTCGTTGCATGGCGCGACGGCCGGACAATCTTCGCCAACGCGGCGCATCCACCACCGAAATCGTGCTGGGCAATGTGCTTGCGCCCGAAACGCTGGACGACGCTTTGGCGGGAATCCACACGGCGTACTACTTGATCCACGCGATGGGCACCGGCGAAGGTTTTCGTGACGACGATCGGGAAGGCGCCCGGAATTTTGCGATAACGGCGAAAGCCGCGGGCGTCCGCCGCATCATCTACTTGGGTGGACTCGGCATCGACGGTGACAAACTGTCCGAACATCTTCAGAGTCGACATGAAGTCGGCGAGATCCTGAAGGAATCAGGAGCCCAGGTCATCGAGTTTCGCGCCTCGATCATCATCGGATCAGGAAGCCTGTCTTACGAGCTCGTTCGGGCGTTGGTGCGAAAGTTACCGGTGATGCTGTGGCCCAAATGGGTTTCGACGAAAGCCTCGCCGATCGCGATTCGCGATGTGCTGTCGTACTTGACGGAAGCACTGACCTTACCGATCGGCGAAAGCAAGATTTATGAAATCGGAGGCCCCGATACGGTTTCCTACGGCGGGATCATGAATGAATACGCGGCTCAACGAGGCCTGCGCCGCCTGACGATCCCGGTCCCCTTTCTGTCACCCAAGATCAGCAGTCTTTGGTTGGGGCTGGTGACGCCCGTCTATGCGAGAATCGGTCGCAAATTGGTCGAAGGGCTCTCCAATCCCACCGTCGTCACCAGCGATACCGCCAAGCAAGATTTTCAAGTTCGACCGATCGGCATCAGCGAGGCGATTCGATTGGCCAACCAACGCGAAGACGAAGAGATGATCGAAACGCGTTGGTCCGATGCGTTGTCGTCATCTGGTCGCGTGACGAAATGGGGCGGCGTCGTTTTCGGCAGTCGCGTCGTTGACTCGCGACGAGTCGATGTGGACGTCGCGCCTCACATTGCCTTCACGGCCATCCAACGAATTGGGGGCGAAACGGGCTGGTACTATGCGAACTGGCTTTGGAAGATTCGTGGCTTCATCGATTTGTTGATCGGCGGCGTCGGAATGCGACGTGGACGAACCCATCCCACGAAATTGCGTGTCGGCGATGCGTTGGACTTCTGGCGTGTCGAAGCAATCGAGCCAGACCAGCGTCTGCGATTGTTTGCTCAAATGAAGTTGCCCGGCCGCGGCTGGCTCGACTTCGAAGTCACCGCCAACGACGAAGGCGGTTCAACGATTCGTCAGACCGCTGAATTCGACCCAGCCGGACTATTCGGGCTGTTGTATTGGTACTCGGTTTGGCCACTTCATCAATTCGTCTTCGCCGGAATGCTCAGGGGAATCGCGCGAGCGGCAACGAATCGTTGATGTTGAATTCAGCCGTGCTGCCTCGCTGCGGCGTCGCGAACAAGGATCGGCGGAAATTCACGGCCTGGCAATCGCTTTCCTTCAACCGAGAAAACGCGTTGCGACCGTGTCGGCAAACAGCACGCCTCGTTCGGTCAGCCGCGATCGTCCGACGGTATCTTCCAACAATCCTTCGGCAACCGAACGATCGATTGCATCGGAGCAATGATCGCGAAGGGCGACGCCCATTTCTTTGCCAATCCTGTCGATGTCGATTCCCTCCATCAACCGGATTCCGAAAGCTGCCCGCTCTCGGGCGCATTGAATGGGGGTGACGGCCTCGCTTTCGCCCGTCGGCGAATCGTCCGCCTCGATTCGCTTGATATACGTCGTCGTGCTTCGATGATTGACTTCGCGCAGTCCGCCAACAAACCGGGCCGCACCCGGCCCCGCCGCGTACCAACCACGCCCGTCCCAGTACGCCAAGTTGTGACGACAGCGATGCTCTGCCTTTGCGAAGTTGGAGACCTCGTAGTGGGCCAATCCTGCGTCCGCCGCCATCCGCCGAGCCGTCTGGTACATATCGACTTCGATCGATTCGTCCGTCGTCTTCAAATCGCCTCGTGTCATTCGCGACCAGAACGCTGTTCCCTTTTCATAAGTCAACGCGTATGTCGACAAATGGACGATGGGTAACGACAACGCCAGCTTCAAATCACTTTCCCAACCAGCCATTGTTTCGCCCGGCGCCGAAAAAATCAGATCCATCGACACGTTGGGGATCGTCGCCGCCGCCATTTCGATTGCCGCGGCCGCACTCGCGCCGGAATGACCTCGCTCGAGCAACTTGAGTTTGTCGGCAGCGAACGACTGGACACCAAGGCTGATCCGATTGACTCCGCCATCGACCAAACAGTTCAGTTTCTCGGCCGTGATGTCCTCGGGATTCGCTTCCACACTGAATTCAACGTCACCGACAAATGTTAGTCGTCGACGGATGATGCCGATCAGTGTTTTCAAAGCGTCCAACGGCAAATGTGTCGGCGTCCCGCCACCCAGAAAGACGGTTTCGATCGACGGCTGGTCCAGCTGTTTCAGTTCCCAGTCGATGCACCGGAGATACCGGGCGATCAAGTCGTCGCGGTCGGCAACGACGCTAAAGTTGCAATAGCCACAACGGTGTCGGCAAAATGGCACGTGGATGTAAGCCGACAACGGCGTCGGCCAGTCGAATCCGCTTACAGCCATAGTTTCAATCGACCGTCCATCAAGTCTGGAAACACTTGGTTGACGAACCGCTTGACTTGAGACTCGTTGTATCGCGTGCTCAAGTGCCCCGCGATGACCAATTCATTGTTGAATCGATCGGCCCGCTTCCGCCAATCGTCGATGTGCATGTGGCCGTGCTTGTGAATTTTGTCCTTGCGGTGCTCGGGCGCGACGAACGTCATTTCACAAATCAACACCTTTGCATCAAAGAACACGGGATTGTCGTCCAGTCCCTTGGGCGCCGTATCGCCGGTGTAAGCAACGACGGGCACCCGTGTTTCTGTCGTGATTTCGGTTCCGCCCATTTTCAGTTGCCGAATCTCGTCGCCCGACAGACTTAAGTATTCGGGTTTCAGTTTGTGCCTTCGTTGGTGAACGACAAATCCAACCGAATCGATCGTGTGTGTCGTCGGCAGCGCCGTCACGATGTACTCGCGGCTGATGTGCGTTTCATCGCCGGGCAACAATCCGACCAATTCGCAGGGCATCGGGCCACGGTCGAGTTTGCGAAACGTTTGCAACATATCCCATGCGGTATCGACGGCCGAATCGGGTAGATAGATGACCGGCGGTTCCATTTTCATCATCCGGCGCCGGGACACGTACGCGGGCAAGGCCGCGATGTGGTCCAAGTGAGCATGCGAAATGAACATGGTTGGCGTGCCCATGAAGTCCCATGGTTGCACGCCAACGTCGAACAGCAATTTCAGCTCGTTGATCCGCCAACAGGTTTGCACGGCCGCGCGCGAGTAACCTTCGATCGTCAGACCGTCGTGCAGATGAGATACCAGGGGAATATTGTCGACCATGAAAACAAAGATGCGAGGCGTCGGAATTGGGTTCGGGCGACCATTGAAACCAATTCGACCTACCGAGGCATACCCGGCATGTTGGCGGCTTTGAATTCCTCGGCACCATAATTGTCAACTTCGTTAACGCTTAGCGACTCCGAATAACCGTCTGTGCGAACCACAAAGAGTTCGCCTGTGTCGGACTGCTCAACCGACGCGCCGTGGTGGCGAGTCAATTCCAACGTGGCCAGAAACCAGCCGATGACCGCCGATTTGTGAATGCCACCTTCCACCAGATCGAACAGCGGCAATCGTGCCGACTCGCGAAGTCTCTCGTGAATCCGCTGCATATAGATGTGGATCGGCGTATCGTCGTAAACGACTTCGGTTTGCGGCGGCCCTCCCGCTTCTCGCATGATTCGGCCGAAAGCGCTAACCAAGTCCCAGATTTCCAGATCGACGATGGGCTGATCGCCCAGATCCACCCGTCGAGCGGGCAAATCATCACTCAATCGCTCGTAACGTTGCTGCCAACGGCCACCCATTTCGTCCAAGACGGCCGCGGCGTCACGGATTTCTTTGTATTGCAGCAGCCGCTCGACCAATTCAGTCTGGGGATCGTCGATCGCCTCTTCTTCCGATTCGTCAACAATTTTCGGCAAAACGGCCTGGCTCTTCAGTTCCACCAGCGTGCTTGCCAGATCGATGAAGTCCCCCACATCGGTCAAATCCATGTCTTGGAGGATATCGATGTAACCGATGTATTGGTCGACAATTTTGGCCAATGACATCTCTGTCAAATCGACCTCGTGACGGCGGACCAAGTACAGCAACAGGTCAATGGGACCTCGATAAGCCGGTAATTCGATTCGAAAAGACATAAACAGAAACGTCCCCAAACGCAGAAAGTCGCCAAATCACCCGATCGCAACGGCGGAATGACTATCCTACGCCGAAGGACTGCAAATCGTAGCCCTTGTTGGATTTAGACCCCAAAATTATGATGCCACGCTTCGATTCATCCGTCGACTCGAATTCCCCTCCCCTTGAACCCGTTTTTCCCCCGCTGATGCCTCAATCTAACCAGCGTCACGTTCTCTCGGCCCTCGTCCAGAACGTTCCCGGCGTGCTCGCACACATCTCGGGAATGCTCGCTTCACGCGGCTACAACATTGATTCGCTGGCCGTGGGTGAAACCGAAGACCCAAATTTGTCGCGAATGACGTTCGTTGTCGTCGGTGATGACCACGTTCTTGAACAGGTCGGCAAGCAACTGGAAAAGATCGTTACGGTCGTCAGAGTACTCGACGTCAGCAGCCGAGACTTTGTCGAACGCGACCTACTGCTCCTGAAAGTGAAAGCACCCGCCGGAACCGGTCGCAGCGAGATTCGGGAGCTGGTCGATATTTTCCGAGGCCAAATCGTCGACGTCGGTCCCGAAGAAGTGATGATCGAAATCAGCGGTCGCGAAAACAAAGTCCAAGCGTTCATCGAACGAATGCGTCCCTACGGCATCACCGAACTGGTACGAACGGGACGAATCGCGATGGTCCGCAGTGGCAACGATGCCGCTGCGGCGGACGATAGCGAAGCTCGCTTCGCTACCTAGAAAGTACCAACGAAGCTCGCTCCCGAAACGCTCGTTCTCAAAACACTCACCATCCCCAGAAACTCAAACCGATATTTCAGACATGGCTGCAACGATTTACTACGAAAACGACGCTGACCTTTCGCACCTCAAAGGCAAGAAGGTCGCGATTCTCGGCTACGGCTCGCAAGGTCACGCTCAAGCACAGAACCTTCGCGACAGCGGTGTGGAAGTCTTGATCGGCCAGCGCCCGGGTTCAGCCAACTATGACTTGGCGGTTTCTCACAAGTTCAAACCGTTGTCGATCGCGGACGCCGTCAAAGCGGCCGATGTCATCAACGTCCTGCTTCCCGATGAAGTTCAAGGCGACATCTACAAGAGCGACATTCGCGACAACTTGTCCAAGGGCAATGTCCTGATGTGCTCGCACGGTTTCAACATCCACTTCGGCCAAATTGAACCACCGGCCGGCATCGATACGCTGTTGGTCGCCCCAAAGGGCCCCGGTCACTTGGTCCGTAGCGAATACGAAAAGGGCGGCGGCGTTCCTTGCTTGATCGCTCTTGGTGAAGGCGCATCGGATACCACCAAGCAAATCGGCTTGGCGTATGCGAAAGGCATCGGCGGTACTCGTGGCGGCGTGATCGAAACCACGTTCGCCGAAGAAACCGAAACGGACTTGTTCGGCGAACAAGTGGTGCTTTGCGGTGGCGTCAGCGAGTTGGTCAAAGCGGGCTTCGAGACATTGGTCGAAGCCGGTTACCAACCCGAAATGGCGTATTTCGAGTGCATGCACGAATTGAAGCTGATCGTCGATTTGCTATACCAAGGCGGACTCAGCTACATGCGTTACAGCATCTCCAATACGGCCGAATACGGTGACTATGTCAGCGGCCCACGGATCATCACGCCCGAAACCAAGGTCGAGATGAAGAAGATTTTGACCGAAATCCAAACCGGAGAATTCGCTCGCAAGTGGATCTCGGAAAACAAGGCTGGTGCGCCGTTCTTCAAAGCGACCCGCCGACGCGAACGATTGCACGGTGTCGAACAAATCGGCATCGGCCTTCGCCGCATGATGAACTGGATCGAAGAAAAGGAAGTTTGATCGATGCCCGATGCCGTCGCGTTCCCAAATGTTCGTGAATTGACTCAACTGCAGATCGACGCCGTCGATCGTTGGCACCGCGAACCGATCGACAATCCGTTTGACGGAATCCAGTCGCTCGTTTGCCAACAGCACGAGTTCAATTACCGGCTTTGGCATGAAGAAGACAAAGCGCGAAGCCCATCGGCATCGGACACTGAGATCGCAACCGTCAAACGGGCGATCGACAAACTCAATCAAGCGCGTAACGACATGATCGAAAAGATCGATGACGCGCTGACCGAAGCATTGTGTAAAGCCGGCGTGCCAGAGAGCACCGGCCCGATCAATACCGAAACAGCAGGCAGTGCGATCGACCGTTTGTCGATCATGTCGTTGCGGTTGTATCACTACCGCGAGCAAGCCGATCGCGCCGACGCCGACGATACGCATCGCGGCAAAGTCCAGCAACGAATCGATCTGTGTGCCCAACAACACGCCGACCTGTCACATTCATTGCAACAACTTCTTGATGACATTGTCGCGGGACGCAAGCAACACCGGACGTATCGTCAGATGAAGATGTACAACGACCCGACGCTGAACCCGGCGATTTACGCGGCGAAGAAATAGGGGCTGCGAAGAAATAGGAGCCGGGCACGAATGGCGTCGTCACAACGCTGAGTGTCAAACGAATGGGGGCAAGCGAATCATTTCCTGTCCCAACCCATTCGTTTGCCCCCATTCGCTTAACATCATCTGCCGACCCATCATGCCGACCACCATCGTGGGCAAATATATAAGTCGGGGTGGGCAACGACATGAGTGCTTGTCGCGATATTTTTCGCTCAAAAGTTTGTGCGATGTACCGACGCCCGCTAGACTTTCGGCCGTCACGTCCCGTTGCCCATTCGCTAAGGCGGTCTTCTATGTTGCGTCTCTATCGCGCACCCGCGGTTCTTGCGGTTTGCCTGATTGTTTCCGTCGGCTTCGCCGTTCACGCGTCTCATGCCCAAGACGCATCAACGGCTGACAAACCATCCGATGCGGCGGCGGAAACGGACGACGAGGCGGAAGAACCCGATCCGTATGCCATTCCCGAGAACGCGACGGCGGAAGAACTGGTCGCCCACATCCGAGCGGTCACCCGCATGCGAGGACGAACGATCGAAACCGTGACCAAATCAGCGAACACCGTTGTCGACACCGTCGAAGCGATCCGCAAATTGGACGACGTCGATGTCGAATTGCTTTCGGATTCGATTCAAGAAGAAATCACGGCGTTGAATTTCCTGGTTCGCTTTGACCCCAAGGCTCGCAAGCGTCTTGAAACCTTGATCGACGAATTGGCCGCCGACGAACGCCCCGAGATCAAAGAACTCGCCGAAACGGAAATGCTAAAGATCCGGATCGAAGGCGCCCGCAACGCCAGCGAGCAGGACCAACGCGCGTTGATCGGCGAAATCGAAACGATGGTTGCGAAGTCGTCGATGGATCGGAACCAGTTCGCGCTGGCGTACCGGTTGGCCGAATCGATCGCCGCCTCGGGAAACATCGATGTGGCTGCTTCGTTTTATGAACAATTGGCGAAGTGGATGAAGGACTCGGACGATGAAATGATCCGCAATCGTGCCGACAAAATGATTGGTGCAGCGCGTCGCATCCGTTTGCCCGGAAACCCGATCGAATTGGTCGGGAAGACCACCGACGGCGACGACTTTGAATGGGAAAACTATCGCGGGAAAGTCGTCTTAGTGGATTTCTGGGCATCGTGGTGCGGACCCTGTCGCGGCGAAGTACCCAACATGAAACGGAATCTCGAAATCTATGGCGACAAAGGCTTTGCTGTCGTCGGTATCAACCTAGACCGAACACTCGAAGCGTGTGAAGACTACGTTGCCAAAGAGGAACTAACCTGGACCAATCTGATCAGTGACCAGGACGACGAAATGGGATGGGACAACCCCATCGCAACCCACTATGGCATCTCAGGTATTCCCACCGCGATTCTGGTGGATAAAGCGGGCAAAGTGATCTCGATGCGAGCGCGAGGCAAAGAGCTCGATCGCCTTCTCGAAGAGCAACTGGGCGCACCCGATGACACCGAAGACGAACCAGTCAAAGATTGAGCGGACGCATCGGCCCGCACCCTTCAGGGCCGGTCCGGTAGGTGTGCGTTCTGGCGGGTTTCATGGATGGATACTGACGCTGTCATCGTGTCGTTTGTCCCCATTCGCATGACACTTTCCGCCGCCCCATCACGTCGAACAAGGAGGAAAAGCACTGACTCGCCCTCATTATCGGTACGACTATGACGAAATCGGTCGACTCGATGCCCAGATCGAGAAGGACCAATCCGGCGATACGCTTGCAAGATCAACTATTCGTCGAGGGCAATGCAAAGCCATACGAAGCAATGATTGGCAAGCAAATACCAGGGCTTCCCGGCGCCTCCAACTCGAATTGGGTTGGAGGAACGCCACCTGCACTGACTGGGAAACCATATCTGATTCGATTCTGGGCGACTTGGTGCAGTTCCTGCCAGGATGACGTTCCTGCTCTGAGCCAGTTTGTGAACTCGGGCGGGACCGTCATTGGAATGCATCCCAAAGCGGACACCAACGACGTGCTCCGCGTCATGAAACAAACCAAACTGTTGCACCCCACTTTTGTTTCTGACGAAGATTCTGGGTGGTACGCGCAAAAGATTGCGAACTATCCGTCACCAATGTTTCCATACTATCTGCTGGTCGATGGGCAGGGCGTGGCTGTCGCCCATGGTTTACTGAGTGACGAGGAGTCTGGCATCTTAGCCAAATACCGCGAACTAGTTGCTGGTACCACGCCTGCAGATCAACCGTCCCAACTCTCGGCCGCATCGGCAACAGACGAGCCACCAAAGCAACCCGTCGTTACGCCTGCGAAAGTTCCAGAAGAATCGGAAATGATGGAGGTTGCGATTCGCGTCAACTACAAAAATCAGCCCGTTGCTGGAGCGATGGTTCATCCAGAATATTACGGAGGACTTGGCGGAAATGAACCAACCGATGTCGAACCGAAATTGACGGATGCGACAGGGATGGCAACGTTTCGACTGAAGAAGCGATATGGCGAGAACTTTGAAACAAAGAGTTTTCACGTTCGGGTAAGGCATACTGATTTCTGCTATCGGTACGAACACAACGCTCCCATCGAGAACGGCGTCATCACACTCTCGCTGACCAAAGGCTATCGCGTCTTAGTCGATGCGATCGATGATGACACGAAAACAGCCATCACAAGCGACATTTATGCTGGCGACTTACACAATGGAATCTGGCGTCGCCAAGACGATGGACGACTACTTTCGCCGATGCTTCGCTACGATCAATTTGGGAATCGTGCCATCGGGCTAACGCAGATTCGCGACCAGCAAGTCATCGGATTCAGCGATCTGGTCCGCGTTCGGCCGCTACGAAAACAGCGGCAAGTGATGGCCACCAAGATCCCGATTCATCCCCCCGTGATGCTCTCAGGGGAATTGGATTCCAGTGTTCCGCGGCCTGTCAGGAATAGCCGCGTGATGGTCGTGGTAAAACGCGCGCTGAGAAGAAAAAGCGGAAAGGTGAATACGTGGGGACCGGAGTGGGTCGATTGGATGCCAGTCGGTTCTGATGGAACGTTTCAGTTTGACGCTCTGCCTCGAGGCGGTGAGGTCGAGTTGCTTGCGATTTGCGATGATGAATTCATCTCGTCGGCGACCGCGGTTCAAGGAATGGGAATGGGTATCACGCCAGGTATGTTCCTAGGCTACCTACAGCCGATGAAGATTCAGCTTGGGAACGAGAACAAGAGCGTCACGGTTGCAATGCGTCCCATGACCAGTGCAAAAGTCCGCTTGCTGGATCCCCAATCAAAACCCGTCGCCGGAGCAAATGTGATGGCCCGCCCTCATCACCGGTGGCATTCCCATCTGGGGCAACCATTGTTCCACAGTCTGCGATCACGCGACATGCTGCTGGGCCGCGAACCCGGACCGACGTACCGAGAATCACCCAGCGGGATTACCGACGAAAACGGCATCGCGACGCTGGAAAGCATCATCCCCGGATCCTATATGGTGACCGTAAAACATCCGACATTGGAAATGCGACCCAATCCGCATACACCGCATGTCCGCGATGTCGACGTCAAGTTTCAGGGTGGCAAAGTTCCCAGCGGCAAAGCTCCGAGCGGCAAAGTAAACGAGCTAAATATCAGGCTTGTCCCCAAAGGTACCACGAAGCTTGGAAGATGATGTGGGGCGAATCAATTTTTGAATTCGCGAATTCAGTTCTAAAGGTAACCCGACGCGTGAGCGAGGGATTCACGCGACTCCTCGCTCACTTGTTTAAAAGCCAATTCAGCTTTCCAAGTGCTTCACGATGAGCAACCTCATTGGCCTGAACCCAAATGATTCCTTCCTTGCCTTCGCCGCCGCTGAGATATTCCACAACCGGCTTCGCGTCTCCGGCAACCATTGTCGCGTCGAGCACTCGCTGCAAGCTGCGAGCAATGTCGACACCTTTGTACGGCAACTGGCCAATGTAGTACTTGCGGGACAAGGAGGTCGACCGCATCTGCTCCCGCGTCGTGACCTGCAAGACGTCGTCTTCAATCATCATCTCCAATTGGAGGCTCCTTAGCATCAGCCTGATCGCGGATCGCAACGAAACATTCGCTAGAGAAATTGTGACAGGAACATCTGGTGTCAGGCCCGACTCTTCCAGGGCTTGCCGATTGAGCACGATTGGAATCGCATGCTGCTTGCCTATCGTTTGCAAAGCTTCCTGCAACGGAGTGCCCACAAAGTGAACACTGGTCTCGTCATCAAAGGCAAAATTGATTCGCGTCTCAGGCGAACTGAGTTCCGCGACAATGGCTCGCTTTTCAGCGACTGCAAACGCGATCGCGGCATCATTGGCTTCCCTCTTCGCGGCCTCCTTGGGAGTATCCGGCTTCGGAACACCAAACGGATCTTCGATTCCAGCCTTGTCGGCATAAATGGGGCGACCAAACGGATCCGTTTTCCCTGTGTTGCCTCCGAACGGATCTCCGTCAGTCATGCCAGGCACCGTGGATGACTGACGTTTCGCAGCCTCCAACTTGAACCTCTCGATCTTAGAGCGTTCGTTGTTGAATACTTCGATGGCTCGGTAGTACTCATCCCGGTCGACAATATTGGGGTCGTCTTTTTCTCCAATGATCTGATCCAACACTTCGTTGTGGCCCTGACGTAGCATCTGGACCACCAGACTCGTAACCGCACGCCGTACGTTTGCGTTCTCCGTCTTCATCAATTCGACCAGGAACGGCATCGTCAAATTTGCATGGACGTCTTCTCGAACCATTGTCAGGACCATTCGATATCGCAAGATTTTGATCGCGTCCGGTTCACCGCGAATTTCGCCTGCCTTCATGAAAATGACTCGCGATGCTGCTGTTCGCACACGTTTGTCGGAATCGTATGTGAGCGGCATCAGCGCCTTTGGAATTTCATTCGATACGCCGAGGTACTGTGACAAGGGCTCAATGATCGCCTCGCGTTCGGCGGCATTCCCCGATCGAGCCTGGCCTATCCATTGGAACACCTTTTTCTTAGTGGACTCGTGATCTTGATCGCCAAAGACACCCGGCGGAAAGGCATCGCGGACCGCCGTTTCGTTCTTCGTTTGTGTGGGCTGGCCAAACGGATCAGTGTCCGCGTAATCGAACGCGATATTCTCGTCTTGTCCTGGCGCTGTCGACGCCGGGGCAAAGGGCGATGAAGCATTGGGCGTCTGCGCCTGGGCGAAACGAATCGTTGCGCATGGGATCGAGATCAATGTCATCAACACCAACAGCAGTGCCGCGAATCCGCCACGATGAAGATGGAAAGGAGAACTGGCATTACTGTTGAACAAACGCTGAATACGGTATTCAAGCAGTGATCGGTCTTGACCGTCCGCAGCAAGTTGAATCGCCCTGGCTCGGTTAGCTTCGGCGCACCGTTCGGCCATCCGCAGTAGCGCTCCCCCGTAGTCGATCGACAGAAAGCCCGATGAAACGACCATGTCATCGCAGCAAAGCTCCCGCTCGGCGCTGATCCGGCGACTAAGCCACCACACCGCCGGATGAAAAAACAGCAGCGACTCAAGAATCCGTTGGCCTAAATTCACCCACAAGTCGAACCGACGAATATGAGCAAACTCATGACGGAGAATCGCGTTGAGATCGTCGGGCGTCAGACCGGTTGTAAGTGCGGTCGGCAACAGAATCATTGGACGCAGCAGCCCCACGACGGTTGGAACCATGACGTTCTGGCAGTAGGCTACCTTCGGAACGCGCCGCAGTTGCAACTGCCGAGCCTGATCGGCGATCTGTTGGCACAGACCCGTATCATGAATCACTTCGGCACGGGCACGCAACCGACTCCCACCGCATACGGCAATCAGCAGTCGCACCAGAAAGAACGACACACCGAACAGGTACGCGCTGACAACCCACGCTGCCGAATCGTGGACCCACAGCGGAAAACCACCAAGTACAGTCGTGTTCACGGTGTTTGCTAAATCCTCGATGGCAATGTTGGTTCGTTGATCGCGGACCGAATTGTCGGGGGTAATGCCGATTGCAGTCGCTCGAACGTGGTCCGGGTTCACGTCACTGGTCAATGTGATTGACGGGCTGTGAACCGGGCGATCTTGAACGGCGAACGTGATTACCATCAACAGCGGAAGGATCGCCATTGCAGTGCAGAACATCGCATAGCGTCCTTTGGGCGACGCTGTTCGGAGTGCGGTGGCCATCAACCAAGCCAATCCGGCGACGACGGCGGCTTGCCAAAGAAAATGCAACATGGTGACCAGCAATCTGCCGGCCAACTCTTCGCCGAAGAGCGTCCAAATGTTTGATGCTTCATCACTCATTCTTGTGTTCCCTCATTCTTTGGTTGAATGTTTTTCGCAGCCGCTTGAGTGATTCCTCGTTGAGATCGGAAACATCAAATAGGCTTTCCACCACGGCCTCGGCCGAACCATCAAACACGCGGTGAACCAAATCTCGAAGCATGTGGTTGGAAACCTCGTCCGCTGCGACAAGAGGTGCGAAGAGAAAGCCTTTGCCGGACTCTGGCGATACTTGCTCGACCAGCTTCTTCTCGGCCATCCGCTGCAACATGGTGATGACCGAGGTGTGTGCCAGAACCCGCCCTCGGCTTTCCAACGATTCACGAATCTGACGCGCAGTCAGTGGCGACTGCTCCCAGATCACTTTTAGGATCAACAGTTCCAATTCGGAAGGGTTCGCATTCGCCATCGGTTGCTCTTAAACAGAATTTCTACAACAGTAAAATTTAACAGGCCGTAGAGCGGTCGTCAACTAGAACTTCTACACTCGTAGAAATACGTTGCCGACGTTGACCACGGTGGATAGAAAGAGGCATTCTTCATTCAGAATTTGCGCCTGAATCGTGCAAAATTTTGGCATTGCGCTTCGTTGCAGGATACAGCTGCCAAAACACAAAGGTGGATCAAGTGCGTTCAAATCAGGAGGCAGTTCATCCTATTCTACCGGTTGAGCACTACTGGTCGAACGATGATCCTCCTTACGCCAATCAGACCAACCAAGAAGAACTGAGTATGTTGGTGGGGCTGACGCCTTGCATCGAACATCGAACAGAGTTCCTTGATCGTTCCATTTACATCGACATGCTGGCCCTTGCATGACTATCGCGTGATCGCCCCCTCGCGCTCTTTCAATCCCGCAAGTTTATCTTCTGTCTCTCTTAAGGCGGCTTCGCCGCAATTCGTAGTGGATCTTGTTAAAGATCCGATGCCGCAAGGATCTTTAACAAGATCCACTACAAAATCATCGCCAAATAACATCAATCGAAGCGAAAACTGATGTAGATGCCCGCATTCAGACATGCTTTGCACTGAAAATCCGAGAGCGCGAAAGTCTCCAGAAACGACTACCGCTTGTCGCCATTCCGCCACGGTTCAGTCAACATCTGGTCAGGCATGACAATTTGGAATGCTCCCCAAAACCTGATCCAGGGGTTATGAAAGTCTAGAGCCAATTCCGGCGAAGGATTTTCCATGAGCAAGAAACGACGACGACATTCACCCGAACAGATCATCAAGAAGCTACGTGATGCGGATGCCATGCTGGCGGCCGGCAAGAGCGTTGGCGAAGTCCTGCAAACGCTCGAGGTCAGTGAAGCCACGCTGAGCCG
>NZ_SJPW01000007.1:490514-602525 GCF_007860125.1 Rubripirellula tenax | reverse complement strand
GAACGTGGGAGTCAACCTATGGCGCGGTCTTGAAGGCTAATGAGGCGTCGATACGACCTTACGCACCCAAAGCTACCACGAACCATCAATTGGCCGCGTAAACTCGCGCCCTGGCGAGACGACACCCCAAGACGCTTAGACCGGTCGGTCCAAAGTTGGGTTGTTGCCCGACAAAAATCTCGTCTTGGCTTGCGTACTGAATTTGGTCGCGGCCGGGATTCAAGTAGCTGTGGTCGAGCCCAACGTGCAGCACTCGGCAGTCGCCACGATCAATCAACAAGGCCGTGATGCGTTCCGCCGTTCCGTAGCCGCCGTTGTCGCCGTAGACGTTACCAAAGTTGTCGGAAAGTGTTCGGAAACCTGACACGGCCCACGTCATTTGTTCGTCGACGGCGGTGTCGAATAGCATGATGCCGGTTTGGCGAAATGGTGCGAGTGCGAAGACCGTTGGACGTTCCAAGAACGGCAATTCGCGAATGCTGGTCAATTCAGACATGCCGAACGGCTGACGAAAACGTCCGATGCGGACGTTGCCGACCGGCGTATCTTTGATTTGGCCCCAGACGTCGACAAACCGAGCCTGCGCCTGAGCGAAATCGAACTCCATTTGGTACGACGCACGTTCGGTCAAATTGTCAACGGCTGCGATTCGCGCTCGTCGGAAACCTGTGCCATCTTGGATATCGCCAAGCGTCGCGACACTTGCATCGGATTGGTCAAAGTAGGCTGTGTCGAGCTGAAAAAATCCCGTGATTTTGAAGTCTGGATAGGACTTTTTCGTTTCAGGTACAGCGGGCGTAGACGCCATCGCTTGTCCGGCCACCAGATCATCAAGCTGTTGTTGCAAACGATTAAACTGCTCAATCGTTACAAGTTCCTGAACAGGATCGCCGGCATCGATCAGACCGCTGTCTTCGAGTGGTTCCACGTGCATCGGTTGGGCTGACACTACGGATGATTCCGCGGTGGACTGAGCAACCGCGTAGTTGCTACCCAGAACACATCCTGCCAACGCCAGACTGACTGCTTGCCAACGTTTCATCATTCCGTCTCTCGAATGCCCTGGTGGTCTCACGTGGCTGGTCCGATCTGAAACCAAAGTCCCACTCCGACTTTGTCGACTCGATCGGCGGTAGCACATCATCCGGCAGCTTTGATTAGATAACCCTGCCCCAATCGTTTCAACTTATTGAATGAAGGGAATGCAACGGATAGCAACTCCGATTTACAACGCGTCACCGTGGTCGGCGGACGAAGTCTGTCCTATGCGATCAAAATTTATTCGATTTCATCGCCGCGATCGCATCCAAAAGTTTTTTCCAATGACTCGTTTTCGGATACTGTTTTTCCAAATCCACCGCGATCTGAGCCTCCGCCATTGCGGTGCAGAATTCGCCTGACTTGGCCATCGCTACTGCTCGTTTCGCCGCACAGCGAGCCGTTTGTGAATCGGTCTCTACTTGGGTTAAGAACCGAGTCGCCTCTTCCCAATCGTTGGATTCCTCGCCCGACGTCGCCTCGGCCATCCAGCGTGCTTGATGCGACCGAACCCGGCTCAGATTCAAATGACGGGGCCCGAACTCGGTCTGCCAATGGCATCCAGTCCATTCGTTTTCGTTGGCTTGGTACAAGCTATCAAGCATTTCGTTTGTAATGGGTGAAGGCGTCAGTGGGATACCGTGTTCTGAAACGGGGAGCTTGGTGATTTGTATTGTTGGCAAGCAGGGCATTGCACTTCGTGTACCACTGAACCGTGGTCAGGACTACAATTTCATTTCCTGTTAGTACTTACCGAACGTTTTCGCCGGCCGACCACGATTCAGCCAGCTTGAGGCAATCGGGTAATGCGAACAGACCCGGCCGCTTACGCGTCGCGGTTAAAAAAATCGACGGACCACGGGCATCGACCTGACCCGTTTCCATTCCAATCACAAAACAATGATGGCGAAATCCGCCATCCAGACATGAGAAATCCGAGCCGCACCTATTGGCTTCCTAGCGTCATCGTTGTTGCCTTTGTGGCGGTTGCAGTCTTTGGAATCATCACCTACGTCAATACGCTTTCGATCCGCGAAAGCGAAGACAAGGTGGCGCAATCCTTCGCAATTCGCGAAGCCACAAGCCAGTTGTTGTCGGCCATGACAGACGCCGAGACGGGCCAGCGAGGATTCCTGCTGACCGGCGACGTCGAATTTTTGATTCCCTACCACGACGGTGTCGCGAAGGCCGAGGCGCGGTTCAGCGAACTGAACGTTCTGGCGGATGGAAACGGCGAATTGATCGAAAACGTCAAGCGATTGCGTGCTTCATTTGAAAAGCAGCACGCTCACTTGCAGGAAACGATCGAAATGCGTCGCCGCGAGCCGTCGTTGCGGGTTACCGATGAAGTGCTTGATTTGGTGAAATCGGGGCGAGGCAGGATAGCTATGGATGGAGCTCGATCGGTTGCCGAAACGATCGTGGCCAATCAAACCAAGGTTCTCAAGGCGACTCAAACGCACGCGAACTACCTGTCGAACCTATCGCAAACCACCATCACCGCTGGGCACGTGCTGGCACTCAGTTTGATCGTGGCGGCTGGGCTGGCCGCTCGGCATGACCGCAAGAAACGCGACGCTGCCGAAGTAGCGCTATTGGCCGAACAGTCCGAATTGGCGGCTGTTATCGATTCGGCATTTGAAGGGATTGTCACTCGAGATCAGAGTTTTCGGATCCGATTGATCAATCCCGCTGCAGCAAGAATTTTGGGTGTGAAAGTCGAACATACCGTTGGCCGATCGTTGTTGGACTTCGTTCCCAGCAATCGACACGATGGGGTTCGAACGTTTGCCGATGACTTTCAGTCGTCCAGCGAGCAAATGTTCGAATTCAACAATCATGTGATGGTTCGATCCGATGGGACTGAGTTCGCGGTATCGGGAAATTCGGTACGCACCAAGACCGCAACGGACGACTTGGTGACGGTCAAGTTCCGCGACATCAGTGACTTGAAAGACAGTCAGGCGAAACGCCGGGAGTATGCCGCGATCTTAGAACAGATCGAAGACGCAGTCTTGGTTTGCGAACTCGATGGGCGTGTTCGATCGTGTAACGACTCTGCGGAAAAACTTTTTGGTCATACCGAGTCCGAGATGATCGGCTTGCGTGCCGCTGAATTGTTATCCGCCGAAGACGAAGTCTGGCAGCAGGATAGCGAGACCATGATGCAAACGGGACGATCGACGTCCCAGCGATCGTGGGTTTCTCCACAGGGTCGCGAGTACGTGCTGGAACAACGCCGATCGCTGATTCGCGACGACGAGGGCGTTCCTGTCGGGAAGTTGTTGTTCTTGATCGACATTACCGATCGAATTCGTGAAGAAGCAAACGAGCGTCGCAATCAGCGACTCGAAAGTATCGGAACGTTGACCGGCGGAATCGCTCACGACCTTAACAATGTGCTGACGCCGATCGTGATGAGTGCGAAGTTGCTGCGACGCGGCAGCAAGTCGCCCGAGCGGTTGGTGGACAACATCATCACCAGCGCCGACCGTGGCGGACGCATGATCAAAAAGCTGCTTGCTTTTGCGGGCGGCAGCGATGGAGTGCGAAGTCGCGTAGATATCGGCGAAGTCCTGAGCGAGCTTCAAGAAATTCTCTGTCACACGCTGCAACAAACGATCGACGTGCATGTCAAAGTTCCGGCAAACTTGCGAAACATCGACGGTGACAGCACTGAACTTTCCCAAGTCATCATGAACCTTGCCGTCAATGCTCGCGATGCGATGCCCGATGGTGGTCGTTTGGAAATTGAAGCCGAGAACTTTGACGTGGATGAATCCCACGCCAACCGGACCATTGGATTGACCGCCGGTCCACATGTCTTGTTGACAGTCGCCGACAGCGGTCATGGCATCCCCAAGGAAATCATCGAACGTATTTTTGACCCGTTCTTTACGACCAAGGCTCAAGGCAAGGGGACGGGTTTGGGCTTGGCAACGACGCTCGGAATCATTCGTTCGTGTGGCGGTGACATTCAGGTTTTCAGCGAATTGGGCGCTGGAACGAAGTTTTCGATCTATCTGCCGTCGTCGAAACAATCGACCGAGATCGCTGATTCGGAACGGGATGATACCGTCAAAGCAGGGGACGGCGAAACGATCCTGATCGTTGACGATGAACGCTTGATTTTGGAAACCGCGAAAGAGACGCTCGAGGCGAATCAGTATCAGGTTCTTGTCGCCGGAAGCGGCACCGAAGGGATCGCGATTTATACAAGTCACGGTGGCAAGATTGATCTGGTGTTGCTTGATATGATGATGCCAGGAATGGACGGAATCGAGACCAAAGATGCGATTCGCCGCTTGAACGCATCGGCTCAGATCATCGCTAGCAGTGGTTTGCGTCGTCCGGCCCAAGAAGGTGGCAAGATGGATGACTTCAATGGATTCCTCGCGAAGCCTTACAACGATGAGCAGTTGCTGAGACTGGTTCAGAGCGTCCTTCACCAACCATCCAAGCCGTAGCGGAAGTCGGTAAGAACCGGACGCTCGCGTCTTCCAACTCCCGATAGTCCGGCTACGAAAGAGCTCGATAAATGACCCGCATCTTAGTCATCGACGACGAACCTTTGATCCTGGATGCCATCGAAATGGCGTTTCCGGACGACGAAGTCACGACTTGCGTGACGGCTGGGCAAGGCATCGATGCTTTTTTAAAATCTTTGCCCGACGTTGTGCTGTGCGACATTCGACTTCCGGACATGTCGGGGATGGAAGCGTTTGAAAAACTGCACCGCATCGACGCCAAGGTGCCCATCATTTTGATGACCGGACGTGGGACGGCACAAACCGCTATCGAAGCCATGCAACGCGGCGCGTTTGAATACGTTCTCAAGCCGTTGGACCCCGATACGCTGATCCCGTTGATCGAAGATGCGGCCGAAACAAGTCGCATGACGCGCATTCGCGCCATCGTGCCCGACGATTCGCAGGATGAAGTCTCGTTCGACGGCGACAACGATCTGTTGATTGGAAATTGTCCGGCGATGCAGGAAGTGTATCGCTCGATCGGTCGCGTTGCCCGCCAGAATGTGACGGCGCTGATTCTTGGCGAAAGCGGCACCGGCAAAGAAGTCATTGCTCGAGCAATCTATCAATACAGCCAGCGATCAGCGGGGCGTTTTCTTGCGATCAACTGTGCCGCGATTCCGGAAAATTTGCTCGAAAGTGAATTGTTCGGTCACGAAAAAGGCGCGTTCACGGGTGCCGAACGCAAGAAGGTCGGCAAGTTTGAATTGTGTAACGACGGCACATTGTTTCTTGACGAAATCGGTGACATGACGCCGCTGATGCAAACGAAGATTCTTCGAGTCTTGCAGGATCAAACGTTCGAGCGAGTCGGCGGCACCGGAACCATTCGCACCCATGCGAGGATCATTGCCGCGACCAATCGCAACTTGGAACAAGCGATCGAGGACAAAGAGTTCCGCAGCGACTTGTTCTATCGGTTGAATGTCTACAAGATCAAATTGCCGCCGCTAAGAGAACGTGGTGAGGACATCGCGTTGCTTGCGAACTACTTCCTAAGACGGTTCGCGAAAGAACTTGATAAGCAGGTAACCGGGTTTGCAGCCGAGGCGATCGATATCATCAACGCCTATGCGTGGCCCGGTAACGTTCGTGAATTGCAAAGTGCGGTCAAACATGCGTTGTTGGAAGCGACTGGGCCAGTGATTGTGCCCGCGTACTTGCCGGATTCGATTCGTGAAAAACAGTCGACTACGAAACGGGCGGAGTCCCAGAGTCAGGCGAGTTCGGCAAAGACTGGGTTCGACTTCGCCGCGATGACGCGCGAGCGATTGGCTGCGGGCAGCGACGACATCCACCGAGAGTTGATCAGTGTCGCCGAAAAGGAAATCTTTGCCGAAGTGCTCAAGCACACCGATGGCAACTTGACGCAAGCCGCGAAGCGACTTGGCATCACGCGAACAACACTGCGGTCGCGGCTTGAATTGTTTGACGTTCTATGAAAAGCGTTTCGGTTGTTAGGCTGAAATGCCTAGTCGACGCAGTTGGAACTGCAACGCTCATTTCGCTGGCGCATGTCTTTGTGAGTCACTACGGCGCGGTGACCAGATCCAATTTGAATTCACTCTTGATCTTTTCGGCGTCGAAGTTCTTTGGTGGATCGTAGTCTTGGTTCTCAAGAAGTTCGCCCACGGTAACGGATTCTCCCATCGACGAACCGGAATCGCCCACTTCGTCAGTTGCGGCCCAACGGATCGCGTTGACGACCAAGCGGCGGACGTCATCGTGTCCCCAATTCCAATGGTAGTGGCCGCCGGTGAATCCGAAGGCTCGGCCGCCCTCGGGGCGCTCGTACGTCCACGCAACGGTCTGCAATTCGCCTGCCGCGACACTTTTGCGAACCGACGGGTTGCCGCTGTGTTCGCCGTCGGGACGCCGCATCGTGTCTTCGGGGGCGACCGCGGCTAAGATCGGTGTGACTTTGCCTTGATCGCTGAACCTTAGGTGAAAGTACCATTCGTCATTGGTTGCGAACGGTTTAACGCCGCGTGTCACAGCGTGTTCGGGCATTGATTTGAAATCGCCGATCCAGTGTGGATTCACGCTGTAGTTGATTTCAAAGTGCCCGCCGAGCAATGCGACCAGCGCGTCGCCTGATGGGCCTTTCTCCATCTCGACGGCGTAGTGTAGGCACACCAGCCCGCATCCGTCGTTCATCTTGTCTCGCAATTTTTCAAGGTGCGGGATCGCCAAGTGGCGTTTGCCCCCGTCGCAGTAAATGACGATGGCATCGGCTTTCGCAACCAACGCTTCATCCTTGGGCCAACCGCGAACGACCGTTACTTCGACGTCTTCAGAACTGGCCTCGATCGATTCTTGCAGAACCTTCAGTCCCGCAAAGTGTTCGTGGGCGCCGTATCCGTGCGAAGGCGCCCCGGCCATCATCAATACGTGCTTGGGTTCGACGGAGTGGACCACGGGACAACATGCCGAAACGGTCGCAACGATGCCGAAGCACAACGCCAAAAGAGAACGAGCACGCATGGGAGGGGATTCTCGCGAAGAAGGAAGGATGCCAAGTGCAGCGGCAAATCACCGCTCATTGTACACCCTTCGCGTTTTCGCGTTGCCAGCGTTGGCAAGAGAATTCGGATTACAGAATATGGTTGAGCAATCGCCGATAAACCTCTGCCGCACCGGATGCCATTGCCAGATCCGAGAATTTTTGGGCATGGGTTTGAAATGCCGATTCGGACATCCTGTGCCAGTCCTGTCGCCCGGTGACGAGTTCTTCGATAGCGTCGGCCAGGCTTTCGGGGTCTTGTGGTTCGGCGAGTAAGCCTTCGACACCGTGCGTGACCGCCTCGGGCGTACCTTCGACGCGAGTCGCAATCACGGGCACCGCCGCCGCCATGGCTTCCAATACGACCATGGGCAACCCTTCACCAAACAGGCTGGGCAACACCATCGCGTCCAATTCCGCGAGCGCGGCGGGGACGTCTTTGGTGAATCCGAATCGCTCGATGCGGTCTTGGATCTCCAGTGCATCGATTTGCGACTGAATGCCGGCTTCGTAAACGGTTGTTTCAAACGGACCGATCACCCGCAGTGTCACGTCGTGGCCGCGTTCTTTCAGCTTTGCCAACGCATCGATCGCGACTTCCAGTCCCTTACGAGGACGCATCAACGCGATCATGCCGATCGTCCATCGGCCACCGACTGTGGGGAACACCGTTCTTGGCGGACGAACGGCCGGTACGCCGTTGTGAACGACCGTTACTTTTTCTTCGGCGACACCCTTGCGAATACAGTCCATTCGCAAGCTTTCGGAAACCGTAATCAAATGGGAACAGCTTCGTAGGGCTTGTCGCTCAATCCAAGCGTTGACTCGGTTTGCCATCGCGTTGGATGAGTCTCGCGACGCTGGCGAATGGACGTGGTAGATCCAAGGTAGCCCCGTCATGCGGGCGGCAATGGATGTGATCATGGCGGTGCGTGGCGTGTGCGCGTGCAACAGTTCATAGCCGTGTGCAATGACCAGTTCGCGAACTCGAGCTGCGGCGCGCAGATCGAAACGGTTCGTCATCGATGCGTCGTGACCGTCGCCCCAATCGGAACCCGGTTCTTTTAACATCGCCGCGAATTTGCCTGGCTTGACGCATGCAAAACCTGCACCGATGCCGAATTTCGGTAAACAGCGTCCTAGGTGCGACTGAACGCGTTCGGCGCCGGAAAAGTGTTCGCCATTGACGACATGCAGTACCTTCAGATCGATCGACGGCGTAAGCCCTGGTGGCTTGGTCGCCGGGATCACGATGACTGGGTTGACCGTGACGGGGCTCAAGCCGGCGGGTGCCAGAGAGGCCGAATCGACGGGCGCTGGGTTGGTATGTGAAAGCATGCGTGAGGTCAGCAAAAGGAGGGGCTTCGTCGGAGAAAACGACTTGCCAAAGTCTTGGTCGCTCCATCTGGCCACGCAGCGACCAAATCACGGGTAAGACTGCCGATCAGCCAAGGCGGGCAAGCTGTATTGGTCGTCCGGATTGTGCGGCCCGCGTCCGCGGCTACTTTTCTTGACATCGCTGGGCTAGATTGGGGGCGACGTACCGACATCCCCTTTCCGCTCCCCATCCCTTCCAATCCAAGAGCGACCGACGTTGAAAGCTCACTTTGTCCTGCTGCCCGGTGATGGCATCGGCCCCGAAATTGTCGAACAAGCTCGCACGGTCCTGGTTGCCGTTGCCGGTTTGTTCAACCACGAATTTTCTTTCGCATCCCACATCATTGGCGGCATCGCGATCGACACTTGCGGTGATCCTCTTCCGCCCGAAACGCTGGATGCCTGTCGTGCGGCCGACGCGATTCTGTTGGGGGCCGTGGGTGGTCCCAAATGGGACGATCCCTCGGCAAAGACACGGCCCGAAGCCGGGCTGTTGAAGATTCGCAGGGAACTTGGGTTGTTTGCCAACCTGCGCCCCATCAAGTTGTTCAAGGAATTGGTCGATGCATCGCCGTTGAAGCGAGAAATCATCGAAGGCACCGACATTCTGTTTCTAAGAGAATTGACCGGTGGCATTTACTTCGGCCCGTCCGGACGCACCGGCAGCGGCGCAACGGAATCGGCATTCCAGTCGATGGTTTACAGCGTTCCCGAAGTCGAACGCATCGTTCGTTTGGCTGCCAAGGCCGCCCAAGGCCGCGACGGTCGCTTGACCAGTGTCGATAAAGCGAACGTGCTGGAACCGAGCCGTTTGTGGCGGCAAGTTGCCGCGCGGGTGATGGCAGAAGAATTTCCGGACGTGAAGTACGACGTCGTCTTGGTGGATTCGATGGCGATGCACTTGATCAATCGGCCGAGAGACTTCGATGTGGTCGTGACCGGCAATATGTTCGGCGACATTCTGACCGACGAAGCATCGATGTTGCCTGGATCACTTGGCATGTTGCCCAGCGCATCGCTGGGCGACGGAGGCCCCGGTTTGTACGAGCCCATTCACGGCTCGGCGCCCGACATTGCCGGTAAGGGCATCGCCAATCCGTTGGCGACGATTCTGGCCGCTGCAATGATGCTGCGTCATTCGTGCAACATGCCGACCGAAGCCGACGCCATCGAAGCCGCCGTCGGTCGTGTTTTGGCGGACGGATTGAGGACCGCCGACATCGCTCGTGGTGTTGATTCGATCAGCACCACCGCCATGGGCGCCGCGGTCATCGAGCGATTGAGCGTTTGAAAATGGCATGGATCGTGGCCCAACTGGCAACGTCGCAGTGGAGCGACCCCCGGATCTACATCCTGTTGGCGGTGATCCTGGGGACGCTCGTGATTGCGTCGATCGTGGGTCTGATTCTTGCGCGCCGTGAGAAGATCGGTATCGAGTCGGCGATCGTTCGCCGTTTCAATCACAAGCTGCGAGTGTGGTGGATGATGGTCGCCATCTTCACCTTTGGTTTGTTGTTGGGGCGTATCGGTGTCGTGATGATGTTCGGGCTGGTGTCGTTTTGGGCACTGCGCGAATTCATCACGATGACGCCGACGCGGCGTGGCGACCACCGAACCTTGTTTTGGGTGTTCTTCATCTTCACGCCATTGCAATACGTTTTGATCGCGCTAGGCAGCACGCCCCCAGGATCGTTGGGCGGTCACAAAGGGATCGACTACTACGATTTCTACAGCATCATGATTCCCGTATACGCCAGCTTGTTCATTCCCGCGCGAGCGGCGATTGCGGGCGACTACAAACGGTTTTTGGAACGATGCGCCAAGATTCAGTTTGGCCTGCTGATTTGTGTCTATTCGCTCAGTTACGCGCCTGCCCTTTTGGACTTGAGATTGGTGCAGACCGACGGCACCGTTTGGAAGGGCAGCACGGCCAGCGTCCTGGTCTTTTTCGTGCTGATCGCTCAATTGGCTTCAGTATTCGAACGAGCATGGGGCAAGTTGGCCGGGCGTCATATGATCGCCGAACGCATCAATTCTTCGCGAACCTGGGAAGGCTTTGTCGGGTCGATGGTGACCACCGGATTGGTCGCGGCCGCACTGTATTGGGCAACGCCGTTTTATCCGTGGGAGGCGGGCATTCTGGGGGCCGTCGCCACGGTGATGGCCAGTGCGGGAACGATGACGATGAGCGCGATCAAACGCGACCGTGGCGTCACCGATACGGGGACGTTGGTGCAAGGGCACGCCGGTGTGCTCGACCAGATCGACAACATCTGTTTCGCCGCGCCTGTGTTTTACCACTTGACCCGTTTCTTTTGGTCAGCCTGATACCGATGACGTTGAACCTTTTTGACACACACGCGCACCTGAATTCCGATACGTTTGCCGACGGTGTCGACGATATCATCGATCGAGCACGTGCCGTCGGCGTCACGGGCATCGGAGTCATTGGGATCGATGTCGCGACCAGTCGCAGGGCTTGCGAGTTGGCGGCCCAGTATCCAGGGTACTTGTACGCCGTCGTCGGTATTCAACCCAATTCCGTTGCCGAGGCTGCCGACGGTGATTTTGCGATCATTGAAGAACTTGCCGGCTATCCGGGCGTTCGCGGTGTTGGTGAAACGGGGCTGGATTGCTATTGGGACGACACGCCGATCGCCGACCAGCACGAATACTTCGATCGCCACTTGCAATTGTGCCGCGAGACGAAACTGCCCGTTGTGATCCACATGCGTGAGAGCGGCGATCTGATTTACGAACAACTGGCTCGGCAATCGACCGTGCCGCCCGGAATCATGCACTCGTTCACCGGTTCGATGGCGTTGGCAGATCAATTTTTGACGTTGGATCTGCACATCAGCTTCGCCGGAATGGTAACGTTCAAAAAGAGCGAAGAACTGCGTGATGTTGCGCGACAAGTCCCCGAGGACCGCTTGCTGATCGAGACCGATTCGCCGTACCTGAGCCCCGAGCCGCTGCGAGGCAAGCGGCCCAACGAACCCGCGCGTGTCGAACACACGCTGCGGTGCTTAGCGGATGTCCGCGGTGTCACGGCCGAATACTTGGCGGGTGTCACCACCGAAAACGCCAAGCGACTTTTCCAGTTACCCTAAGCGAGGTCACCGGGGTCACCGGGGTCACCGGGGTCACCGGGGTCACCGGGGCACCCGTTTCCTAATACCTAAAACCTGTTCCCTAATACCTATTCCGGTTCCCATGCGCGTACTTTCTGGAATCCAGCCCACCGGCCGTCCCCACTGGGGCAACTTCTTTGGCGCCATTCGCCAGTACATTGACCTGCAAGAAGACAACGATGGGTTTTATTTCATCGCCGACCTGCACGCCTTAACGACGGTCCGTGACCCGGCCAGGCTTCGTGGGTTTGTGATCGATGCGGCGCTCGACCTGCTCGCGCTTGGACTGGATCCCGCGAAGGCGACGATGTTCGTCCAATCGCACGTTCCCGAGGTCAGCGAGCTGAATTGGATTCTGCTTTCGGGCGCACCGATGGGACTGCTCGAACGGTGTCACGCGTACAAAGAAAAGAAGGCGAAAGGATTAGTCGCCGACGCAGGTCTGTTCACGTACCCGGTGCTGATGTCGGCCGATATTTTGGCTTACGACGCGGAAATCGTGCCCGTCGGCGAAGACCAGGTTCAGCACATCGAAGTCTGTCGAGACTTGGCCGGCAGCTTCAATCACTTATTTGGTGAGACGTTCGTACTTCCCAAAGCCAAGACGCTCGAAAATGGGGCCAAGGTGCCTGGAACGGACGGGCAAAAGATGAGCAAGAGCTACGACAACACGCTGCCGTTGTTCTGTGACGAGAACCTGGACACCGTCAAGACGATCAGCAAGCAGATCATGCGGATCACGACGGATAGCCGTGCCATGGAAGATCCCAAGGATCCCGAAGGCGATCATCTTTTCGATCTGTACCGCTTGTTTGCCTCGGACGCTGACATCGAAGCGATGGCTGCGACGTACCGGCGTGGTGGCTTCGGGTATGGCGAAGTTAAGAAAGCGATCGCCGAAGCCAGCGAAGCGTTCTTTGCGCCGGCCCGCGAAAAACGCGCCGACCTCGAAAAGAACCTCGATTTCGTACACGATACGTTGCGGCAGGGTGCCGAGCGGGCCCGTAACGTCGCCGGCGATGTCTTGCAGCGCGCCCAAACCGCGTGTGGGTTAAGATAGGGTTGCTATGCCAATCCTCGGTACCGGAACGGAAATCGTCGAATGCGTTCGCATCGCCAAGATGATCGAAGCGCACGCCGAGCAATTTTTGGAGCGTGTTTATACCGCCAATGAAATCGCGTATTGCATTGGCGCGGCCAACGCGACGCAACACTTTGCTAAGCGTTGGGCGGCGAAAGAGGCCACGATGAAAGCGATGCGATGTCGTAACCAAGGTGTGCGCTGGACCGAAATCGAGATCGATGTCTGCCCCGGCGAGGGACCCACGATCGTCCTGGCCGGATCGGCAGCCCAGTGGGCCGAGCAAGTCGGGATCGAAAAGCTGCACGTTTCGTTGGGTGCCTGTCGGACCCACGCCACTGCGTATGTGTTGGCGACCGATGAACTTGAATGAACCCAAAGGGTGAACCCGCCCGACCGTGGGGTTAGTGAAATCGTCACGCGGGATCATCGATCCGAATGATCTGCCAAAATGGTTGAAGAGGTTCGGTGCGGCACGAGGCCATGTTGCGCAAGTCCATGCCTGGAAATGACTTGCAGCGGCATTTTTGTCTCTGGCACAGCGATTGCTCTTTGGCACGTTCACATCGCTTTCCCTGCCAAAGCTGCGCGGAATGGCGTTCTATCAAAACACTCACATCCCTTTCATCATCTAAAGAAGAAGGTACCCGGAGATGGCAACAGCCACGAAAAAACAGTCGAAGGTCCGTTTGCAACCAATGGGCGAGCGAATTGTCGTTCAACGCGTCGAAAGCGAAGAAACCACCGCCGGGGGCATCGTGCTTCCCGATTCCGCTCGTGAGAAGCCCGCTCGGGGAACCGTCGTTGCCATCGGCAGCGGCAAACTGCTCGACGACGGCACGCGTGCGGCCAGCCAATTGAAGTCTGGCGACATGGTGTTGTTCAGCAGCTATGCAGGTGAAACCGTCGAAATTGATGACGTCGAATACCTGTTGATGCGAGAAGACGACGTTTTGGCGGTTGTCGAGTAAGCCCATCCCCGTCCATTTACAAACCACTTTTTTTCACCGACGAGAATTACTCTCATGCCCAAAATCATTGCATTTGACCAGGAAGCTCGCGAAGCGATTCGCCGCGGCGTTTCGAAACTGGCTCGCACCGTCAAAGTCACGCTCGGACCGAAGGGTCGCAACGTCATCCTTCAAAAGAGTTTCGGTAGCCCGACCGTCACCAAAGACGGTGTGACCGTCGCCAAGGAAATCGAGCTCGACGACGTCTTTGAAAACATGGGCGCCCGCATGGTCCGCGAAGTCGCGTCGAAGACCAGCGACGTCGCCGGCGATGGTACGACCACCGCAACCGTGATGGCCGAAGCGATCTTCAACGAAGGCCTCAAGGCCGTTGTTGCGGGTGTTAACCCGATCCAGATGAAAACCGGCATCGAAATCGCCGTCGCTGACATCACCGAAAAGCTTCACAAGATGGCCACCAAGGTCAAAGACAAAGAAGCCATGGCGAATGTCGCCACGATTGCCGCCAACAATGACCGTGAAATTGGCGACTTGCTCGCCGATGCGATGAGCAAGGTTGGCAAAGACGGCGTCATCACCGTCGACGAAGGCAAGAGCCTGAAGACGGAACAAGAATGGGTCGAAGGCATGCAGTTCGACCGCGGCTATTTGTCGCCGTACTTCGTGACCGATTCGGCAGCCATGTCGGTCGTGTTGGAAGACGCCTACATCCTGGTTTTCGAAAAGAAGATCAGCAACATCAAGGATATGGTGCCACTGCTGGAAAAAGTCGTCCAACAAGGCAAGCCACTTCTGATCATCGCCGAAGACGTCGATGGCGAAGCGTTGGCGACTCTTGTCATCAACCGCCTTCGCGGCACCTTCACCGTTTGCGCAGTCAAGGCACCCGGTTACGGCGATCGTCGCAAGGCTATGATGGAAGACATCGCGATCTTGACCGGCGGCCAAGCGATCTTCGAAGCCCTGGGCACGAAGCTGGAAACCGTCGACTTGCCGATGCTCGGTCGCGCCAAGAAGATTATTGTCGATAAAGACAACACGACCATCATCGAAGGCTCGGGCAAGAGCACCGACATCAAGGCTCGGATCGACCAAATCCGCCGCGAAATCGAAAACAGCACCAGCGACTACGATCGCGAGAAGCTGGAAGAGCGATTGGCGAAGTTGGCCGGCGGTGTCGCGAAGGTGAACGTCGGTGCGGCAACCGAAAGCGAAATGAAGGAAAAGAAAGCTCGCGTCGAAGACGCCCTTCACGCCACACGTGCCGCTGTCGAAGAAGGCATTTTGCCAGGTGGTGGCGTCGCGTTGCTGCGTTCGTCTGCGTCGGTCAAGCCAGCGGACACGCTGACCGAAGACCAAATCGTCGGCTACAACATTGTTATCCGTGCGTGCCGCGCACCATTGAGCATGATCGCGGAAAATGCGGGCCAAGACGGCGGCATCGTTTGCGAGAAAGTGTTGGCCGGCAAAGGCAACGATGGCTACAACGCATTGACCGACGTCTACGAAGACATGGTCAAAGCTGGCGTCATCGACCCGACCAAGGTGACTCGCACGGCATTGGCCAATGCGGCTTCGGTTGCGACGTTGTTGCTGACCAGCGATGCGTTGGTTGCTGAGAAGCCGACGGGCAAGAAGGCCGGCACCGGCGGCGACCACGACATGTACTAAGAATCGGGTCGGCCTTCGCCGACCGATTCGATCAAACGCGTCAGGCAGAAATTCCTGACCTACGAAAAACGGCCGACAAATGTCGGCCGTTTTTTATTGGGGTACTAAGACAAGTGGCAACGGAGACTCACTTTGCGTTTTCCGCGTCGGACGTTTCGGGCTGCTCTTCTTTGATTTCAATTTCGAAATCTTCGACCGCCGCTGGCTCTGCTTCCTTTTCAGCGGGGGCGTTTTCTTCCGCCGCTTCGGCGTGCAATTTGGCAAGTTCCGGTTCGTCGAGTTCTTGATAGCAGGCCGCCAGCGCAACGTGAGCGTTTCTTGCCAAGTCGGGGACGGAGAGTGCACGTTCGAGATCGGGGACCGCTTCTTGGAATCGACCTAGGCGATACAGGATCTGGCCCCGCGTTTCAAAAAAGTGGGGCGTCGCTTGCGGAGTCTGGCTGATGGCTTGTTGCGAGATCTTCAGTGCTCGTTCCAAGTGGTCATTGCCTTTCATGGTCAAGGCAACCGCCAAGTTGTTCAAGATCGCGCCGCTCTGCGGCAACTCGGTCGCCGCCAACTGCAGCGATGTTTCCGCCCGTGCAATGTCGCCCTTGATCAAGGCCGCCGTCCCGCGAATGAAGTGAGCGATACCGGGGGAACTTCCTTGGACCAGTGCATTGCGAACGGCTAGCAACTGTTCGTCTTCTTCGTTCATCATTGCAAGCACTTGGTCGGCAACCAACGTCAAAACGCGCGGGCTGTTGGGTGCAAAACGAAGTGCTACTTGCAGCATCTTCAAAATACGCATTCGATCAGCATTGGTGACTGACGGTTGAGCTTGAATGAAATTGACCCAAGATACGATGCAATCGCCCATCGCCATCGACAAGCGGGCTTTGTCTTCGTCGGACTTTGCTCGCGTGATACCGCGTTCGAGCGTTCGTACGGCTTCGGCGTGGCGTTCCAGAAACAGTTGATTCTGTGCCACCGCGAGCGCGAGAACCGAATTGGTTGGATCTTCTTCGAACAATTTTTCAACCGAATCTAAGGTTCTCTTCGCCAATCGATCCGCCATCGCCGTGTTGCCTTGAACACGTGAAAGGGCGGCTGCTTGAAGTCCTCGCATCGGCTGGGTTCGAGCCAGGTCATCCAGCAACGGGATGGCTTTGGAATAGTCCATCGAAGCGATCAAATAGTCAGCGTACATCTGTTTGATCGAGACATCATCGGGTGCCTCTTTGTAAATCAACGCCAGCAGGCTTCCGAACTCGGCTTTTTCTTCTTCGCTAAGATTGGCCCAGTCTTTCCCGATGTATTTGTTCTGCAACAACCATCGCGCCGCGGGATCATGTCGCTTCACCGCGACTAAGTCTCGCATCAAACTGGATGCGGTTTCCTTCTCGTTCAATGCGTCCTTGGTCAACCCAAGGCGGAACAACAACTGCGGATCATTGGGGGCTTTGCGGATCTTGCGATTCAATACGAGTTCCGCAGTTCCAAAGTCGTCGCGTTCGAACGCAGATTGAAGTTGGCGGTCAAGCAATCGCCCGCGCCAATCCGAAGTTTCCGACTGAGCCGCGATCGCGCAAAGGAACATCACGCCGACCACGATGATGGCAAGTGCGCCCTTGGGCAAATCGCGAAGCGGCAGCGACAAAAACCAATTCGAAACAAACTGGCTGGCCCAACGCATCCACTTGATGGGGTTCAAATACTCGCTCATTGCGACGCCTCCGTTGTCATAAATGTGTCGGATTTCTTGGGTCCGCGAAGTTTGGCAGACAACGCATCGCGATACTTGACGAACGCAACGCGCAGTTCACGTAAATCTGACGGTGACAACCGATCGGCCGATACGACCCACATCTGAATCATCGCAACCGCTTCAAGGTTGTCTGCGCTTAAACCCATCCGCCGCCGAAGTCGTTTTCCGAAGGATTCAAATGCGGTGGGTGCTCCACCGATCAGGCCGGCCGAATCGACGGACGAAAAGAATAGGTAACTTTGCAACTCTTCGGGCTCTGTTTGACGTAGGCGAGCGTACACAAACGGCATCGCCAAATGTGTAGGATCGTCTTCTTCGATGGCGAAGCCGTCCTCCGTCACATCGATGGTGTCGCGGTCAAGAATTTCCCAACCGAGTTGCTTGTATCCATTCGACAGTTCCCACCAACCGACCAACGGTTGGGTTATCTGGATTTTCACGCTGGATTTGCCGTAGGTGCCCTCCCACGTATCACTTCGCATCGAGCCGCCCTGGAAAGCTTCCGACAAAACAAAATCATGAGATTCGATTTTCGTCGACACACCTTCAACCGAAGTGAAAAGGCTTTCGTCCGGTATCAACAGTGGTTCGGTAGCCAACACACTCTCGTCCGTCGACGGGGATGCGCGAAAGGCCTGGAATGTGGACAACGACGCCAAGACCAAGCCGGATGCCACGATCGCAACCCAAGCTGACTTTGACATCAACGTCCTTTCGCCGTCACGTTCGCGAGATTGGAACCGAGACATTTCTTCGAACGCACGATTCTCGTTCATGTACGAAGACTGATTCCACACGTAGATCAGTGGGTTCACGCCGGCTTCACGGTTCGGTTCGATAAAGTGAAAGAAGGCCGTGATTAGAAAATGGAACGAGTACAAAACGGCAAACGCTAACGCGGTGGTTACCGCGGTAACGGCTGCGGCTCTCCAGCCTTCTGTGATTTCGATCTCCAAAGATTGGATCGCAAAAACGTGCACCACGATACGAACCGAATTGATTGCGATTGTCGTCATGACGGCCGCAATGGCGTACGCAGGCACCAGCCAGAGGCTCACCCGTTTCCACGCCATCATCGCGAATGCGAGAAACAGAATGGCGTAGACAGAAATGAAGCCTGCATTGACATCACTGGTCAAAATTTCCAATTCGAAAAGCTGGATCGCATTTCCGTTGATCGAGTGAGGGATTTCTAGAAAATCCAAAAAGATGCTCGAATACCACGCGGTTTGCCGATGCACCCACCCGGTGACGAAGGCATCGAGCTGAAACGGCGGCTTCAAGATCGACAGTAGCGGCGCGGTCAAATAGACAAGCGATTTTCGCAACTTTCCCGGAACGTGACTCAGGAACGAACCCGCGATCAAGACAAATCCGACTACCGAAAACCATGGGTAGGACAGCACCACGGCCAATGCAACGGACACCATCGCCACGATGATCGGAAACCAGCCCTTGGCCGTCTGCGGGCGACGGATCGCTCCGTCGGCACGAAGGAAATACAGACCAACCGGAAGCAGAAAGGCAAGCGGCACGTATGCAAACTCGCTCGCGCCCGCGAACCCGTACAAATAGACCAGCAAAAATGGCAACGTCGGCAGCAGGCAAACTAGCCAAAACATCGCTCCACCGTCGCGGCCATTCAAAAAAGATTGAGGGCGTGCACCGTGAAGGTCATCAAGTTGGCGATTGATCGCCGCCAAGGATTCATCCGAAGACATTCGTCTGAGCTTCGTAAAGGGGAAAAATCAAGTGAACGATCAAGACCGTTCACAAATCAATCAAGGTAAAAAAAACGAGGCCGCAATATTACGGCCCCGATATGGTATCGAATCGATCCGGTGTGACCGCTGAGATTTTGGCGGTCAGCAGGGCTTGCTACGAGTCCAGATGATCATCGTGTCCTTCGTAGCCCATCGCGGTTTGAGTCGCTTGCGCGGCCGCAGGAGCTGTACGCGATCCCCTGCCCGAAATGATAAGCGGCTGAGACTGCTTTTGGGACTTCCCGGCCTTGCCCGATCGATAGTAGCGACTGGTGTGGCGACCGTAGCGATAGTATCCGTAGCCGCGGTATCCATCGCTCGATCCGGCTTCGTCCGAGTTATTGATGACGATGCCCAGGATCCGAGCATGAACTGAACGCAGAATACTGAGCGATTCTTTCGCGTTGTGACGGCTCTTGCGGCGAATCCGCAGTGCCACAACCACTCCATCGACCAAGCTGGCCGTGATGCTAGGGTCGGTCACGACCAAAAGTGGCGGTGTATCCAAAAGGATGTAATCAAATTTCTCTCGCAGCATTTCCATCATGTTGCCCATTTCGGGCAACGTCAACGCTTCGGCCGGGTTTGCCGGGATCGCACCGCTTGGCATCACGAACAAGTTTCGAAGCGGCGTGGCGTGACAGGCGTCAAGCGGTTCGCATTCACAATTGAGGACATGCGTCAATCCGCGCTGATCCGCCATATCAAAGTTGTCTGTCAATTGAGGCCGGCGAAGGTCACAATCGATAACCAATGTCCGCTTACCGCTTTGGGCGATCGAGCAGGCCAGGTTTCCGGCAATGGTACTCTTCCCGTCACCGGGCAACGGGCTGGTAACTTGGATGACCTTGCCACCGGAACCTGCCAGTTCAAAGAACACCGAAGTACGGCACGAGCGAATCGCCTCGGCGGGAATCGATGCTGGCATGTGAACGACCGCCAACGACCCGTCGAATTTCTCGTACGGGTTCATGTCTCCCTTGATGCTCTTTTTCACCTTGCCTTTAAAGAAGGGGATGTGAGTGAGGACTGGGACGCCCAAAATGTCGGCAATTTCGTCGGGATCGCGGAACGTATTGGCATTTTTCTCAAGCAAGATCGCCAAGCCACAACCGAGCAGGATGCCCAAAATGCTTCCCGCACCAACAGTCTTGATCAAACTTGGTCCGACTTTGTACGCCAGCGAAGGAGCCGTCAATTCGATCACTCGCGTGCCTCGTTCGTCTTCGACCAGATTGACGCGAGCCATTTGTTCTTCGAGTTGGTCGAGCAACTCGCGAGTCCGTTCGATCTCGCGAAGTTGTGCGTGATTTTCCTGTTCGAATTGGGCCAACTTGGCGGCCGATTGTCGCTCAACCGCAATCTGTTCGTCTAACTCTCGGACTTGCGAATTCAACAGTTCAACCTGTGCTTTCGATGCCAGGACTACGGCGCTCACGGCCTCGACGGCGCGCTCCCTTGGATCGGCTAAGGTTTCGCTCATCAGTTCCATCACGCGAGACGTTTTCGCTTCAACCAGTTTCTTGAGTTCGCTTCGCATCGTCTCAAGCTGCGAATCAAGCACTTTGACCGAGGGGTGACTTGGTCCGTATTCGGCTTCGAACTTGTTTCGTTCGATCATCAACGGCACCAATTCTTGGGCCAGGTTGTTTTTCGCTAGCTCGGCGTCGCCTTGCTGCAGGTCTTCCAGGCGTCCTTGCGTGCTGGGCATCGAAAAACTCTTGCCCAATAATTCGCCAATGATATTGAGCGCCAGAAGCGGATCCGACTTGGACTCGCGAATGATCGATTCGAGCGCCGCGACCTCGACAGCTTTCTCGCGTAGTTTTTCGACGACTTCACTGCGACGACCGACGAGGAAAAGTTGCCGTTCCCGGTGCGGGTTGATAGCGATTCCTTCGGAATCCCAAGCCAAAGGTGCGTCGCGACGAAATTCGCGGTAACGTGCTTCCAAGTCCAGCATTTTCGGGTGGAGTTGCTCCATTCCCTTGGCGATCAAGTTGATCAAGTCGCCACGATTGCTCTTATAGTTTTCGTTGTAGTAAGCCTGAAGCGATTCGCTAAACGATTGCACAACGGGTTGGCACAACTCTTCGACATCGCTTTCGAAGTGCAGCAATGCAACCACCGACTGGGCGGTGCGAAGGTCATCCACCTCGGGTTCGAGTTCGAGTGATTTGATCGCAACTTCATTGAACTCGCGAAGGTTGCTTTCGAACTCAACTTGGAACGGGCGCATCCGTTCGTTGCCGAATGCGGTTGCCATCACTCGATCGCTAAACAGTTGCGACTCGACGATGTCCAGTCCTGGAACGCCACCGACCACGTCGCCACTCTTCGATTCCAAGACTGCTTGGTTATCGGACTCGATCATCAAGCGAGTCGTGCTGCGATAGGTTTCCGGCAATTGCAAGTAAATTAGCAGGCCACATACGGCACCGACGACAACCGGAATCGCGACCGCCCATCGATATCGCCAGACGGCATCGGCGATGTTGACGGCCTTGTCTTCGGCTTCCGAAGGGGCTGCAAAAGCGCCACTCGGATCAGAAAATCGTGGCTCGGTAAGCTGTTGCACTTTCATCCGGAAGATTCTGCGGGGTAAAAGTTGGTGGGGATGGTTGGCATGAAACTTACTTTCCCTGCCCTGTCCGAAGTGCGGTCGACCGGCGAAAAGGTGCACTACCTTCTCAGGCCAACCACGCCGACAAGCGAGGAACGTAGAGAACGCCTCTAGTCTAACGTGATAGCGTCGAAAACAAGCTCAAATTGCGGCGACTAGCAAGCGCCAAGGCAATAGTAAGAGCAATCTTCGTTATAACCGTTAAGACGCTAATTCCTGGCAATGGTTCCCCGGGCGGACCAAGGGTTACGGCTTTGACATCTGGCGAGCGGCATGAGCCCGTTCTAGCTGTCCCACAACTGGAACCGGACCCAAAAGGTCGCGTGCCTGGAGCAAATTCGCATAGGAGTCATCAAAGCGCCCGTTGCGAAACTGCCACGCTGATAAGGCTATTTGACAGTACGCTTTGCCGGACGAATCGGCCTCGGGATATGTGAGCAACAGTTCGAGCGTTCGGCACCACTGGGACGCCTCGTCGGCAGAGCCTATTTCTGGCGATGAATCCCCTTCGGTGACCCCGTACTGCCACAGAGCAACAAAGGCAACTCGCATCGGTAGTTCCGATTGCAGCATCTCAGCAGCCTCGGCGACCTCGGTCTGCCTTTGCGAGTCGTCGTCAAAACCTGTCGCGATCACACCTGAAACAAAACTCGCAGGCTGGCTGGGCATCGCCAATGCCGCATCCATCGCAGCATGAAACCGTGATGTGATGCCCTCTTCGACACTTGGTTCGCGAATGTCCGACCGCAAAAGTGCGATCGTATGCAGCATCGAACATGTCTCTGCACCACCTGCATCCAAGGCAATGGCCAAACTTAAACCATTGGAAACGGTAGCGCCATCGACTTCATTCAAAAGCGAACGATCCAGAGAAACGATCAAGCGGCATATCAATCGAGCAGTCCATCGTCGCACCATCGAAATTTCGGAGTTCGACAATGTGTCCTGGCGAGACAACTTCGAAAGCAATTCGTTGACCCGAGACCAATCGGCCTGCAAACAGCACGCAGCCAAGCCAGGCAACCAATCAATCACGTGCGTCGATGTTTTCAATTTTGATTGACGGATGATCGAATCGGTGTAGATCGCGTCCACCTCGTCGCCCAACGTGACGTCCGAAGAAGACTCGCCCGTTTTCTCCGGTTCGATCTGAGCCCGGCATAGGATGAGCGCAATATCCAAAAAGTGCGCCTCGATACCCGTTTCCGATGCGACGGCCGACCTCAACTCAGCCAAATCTTGAACCGCCGCGGCGGCATCGGTCTCGTTGGCGATCAACGGCATTGATGCAGATGCCGAATCCCAAGCCGATTCCATCGTCAAGACTGTCATCATCAACAAAGCTCGCCGTTTTGCCGCGATTGGGTCCGCGACCAACGCAGCTTCGGTCGGCGATTGCGAAAGTGTGTTTTCGGTTTTCCGTTCAGCATCGGATTGCCAGATCGCACGCAGATCCTCTCGGTACGCTTGCGCCAATTCTCTACTAGGCATCGCATGTGCAATCGCGTCTTCGATACGACGCACGTTGGCCTCGCTTTGGAACGGCGACTCGGAACGCATCACCTTTTCGGCCAATTCGTCCGATTGTGCCGAGTATCCGCGAATTCTCTGTAACGCATCTTCAAGCAATCCCGGGTCCGACCAACGATCCGGCGATTGAACCAATTGGTCCAATCGATGAGCGTGGGCTCTCAAGAATTCGGACCGTTGCCATTGTCGACTCGGGTCGGTTGTGAATCGATACAGTCGTTTGGACAGTACGTCTACCCGCGATCCCAATTCAAAAAAGCCATCGGGGTCGCGATCTTCAATCTCGGTTTCAACTTGACGTTCGTAAAGGGTCACTGCTGCGTCGTGTTCGACGCGGTACTTTTCCGGCAATTTTGCTCGTCGCCACCATGCCCCGTAAAACAGTACACATGCGACACTGATCGCAAAAACCATCGTGATTGAAGCGTAAGTCAAATCACGATTGTCATTTTTCGTCAGCGTCGGGTTCGGCGTTCCGCTATTCAGATCGTTCGTCATTTCCGATCAGCCTTGCGACAGAGCGTCTTGGAACTTTTGGCCGATGTCCTCGGCGATACGCCGGCGAATCTTCACCATCGCGTCGACGGCAGCCTGCTTCGCCGAAGCGTCAAAGGGCTGCGGTTGTATCATCCAGTACTGGAGCATCAATGTTTGCGCGCTGCCGGATGTTTCGGCAAAGTCGTCCATGACAAGCGGATAAATGGGCGATAGAACACGGGAATAGGGCGAGTGGCCGGGTGTTCGGGGAAGTTTGCCGTTTGAATTCACACCGGAAAAAACGAGGCAACCATGCACGCCGTCTTCAGAGTCGAAGTCCGCGACCACAACGGGCTCTCGTTCACCCGCGACCGCAACGGTCGCGCGAGATGTCATCTTCCAGCCTTGCACCTTGTAGCAAATCGTTAACTCGTGCCACCCCATGTACGGCTGGCTCAGTACGAATTGCCCTGATTGCGATCCGATACCGCACGTCCACACGTCCGAATTCATTCCGTGCCGCGCATTGCGATTGCCATGTGCATCGCGATTGACTTCGTGGGATACGACGCGAAGCGGCGCGTTGACGCTGCTCAAGAAACTCGGGGAAGGTTCGAACAAGACCTTGTCCGTCGCCACGACCGGTCGAATATCGGGTTCGCTCATCGAATAACGCACGACCATTGCCAGGCCACATGCGATTGCCAGCCCCGACGAAATCAGTTGGAAACGATTGAAGTCTCGTACCGATCGGGCAACCGAAAATTCGGCTGGCTCGTTCGTTTCGCGTGCGCCGAGGACCGGCGTTGCGGCCGCGACGTTCTGCTGGCGTCGCGGCGTCAAACCCGGTACCAACCCGATCAAATGATCAAACGAAACCAGCATGCCCGCCGCGATCGCCAAACAAAGGTAGCCCACCACTTCGTGGTGGAAGCCCGTCGTGATATCGACGCGGAACCATTCTTCGGCCAATGCGATCGCCGTCACTCGAATTACGTTACCGGCGATCGCAAATAGAAAAGCGAATACCAAGTAAACGGGGACGACCGCCAATGATCGGCGCCGATAGACCAACAACACGAGAGACAGAAAGCAAACGGTAAAGAGTGACTGAACGCCACTGCAAGCCTCGGCCACGAACAAATTCTTCGAAACCAGCTCGATCGTATTTGTCGATTGGTTGTGAAGCACACCCGCCACATCCAAAAAGATACTGGACATGTCCGTGGTGATTAACTGCAACCGGTTCATTACGGTGTAAGTCGCTAACAACGGTGCTCGTAAGAACATCAGCATGGGGATCGCCAGATAGGCGAGCGAGCGTCCATCGCGTCCAGTCTGTGACGCCAAAAAGCTGTACGTCAACAAGATAAATCCGATCGCACCCAACCAACTCGATTGCAATGCCGCAGCAGGCACCAAGAATCCGACGGCCAGTACGATCGCGAAACAAGCCCAAAATCCGTTGGGTAGAGAAAGGCGATGGTCGAATCGAGAGTAGGCTAGCCCAAAGACGGCCGCCAGTAGAAATGGAAAGTACTGGTAGAGGTCTTGGTTCCACATCGCTGCGCAATACTTAACCAAAAACGGCAATACGCCTGACAGCACGGCACCCCAAAAACATGCCGCCGCATGATCACGTCGATGTAGAACGAATGCGCGGACGGATTCCTCACGAACTAACGGTTCGGAAGCTGAAGAGGCAGCGAACGGCTCGGTCGATTCTCTTGTCGGTGAGTGAGCTTCGATCATTTCGTTACGTTCTTCACGATTGCGTTTGCATCCAATACGAAACGGCGACCGGGTTGGTTACTGAACCGGCAATCGCTGGTGCAATGGCTCTTCCAAAACGTGGATTGGCCTTGTCAGCCTGCATTGACTTGGCTCACTTCGACCGCCGGGCAAATGGGAAGGTCCATATTGGTCAAACGCCTCAGAAGCTCAATCTGACGATGTGCAAGTTGGTCAACCGTGTAGCAATTCCGTACAAATTTTGCGGCCGATTCGGACCACTCTTGGCGGGCTGTCGATGATAGATGAGCCGCTTTCAACAATGCCAGCTCGATACTGTCGACATCGGGAGATGCCAAGATCGTCAGCGGTTCGGCCTCCGGAAAACTGCACCCTTCGGACAGGATCGGTATGCAGCCTCGACCCATCGCTTCCACCACCGAAGTTGGAAAACCTTCGCTGTAGGATGGAAGAACGAAGAAATCAGACGACTCTAACAATTCAAACTTCTCGTCATCGTAGACGGCGCCCAGTACGCTAACATTGTTGGTAGTGGTTCTTTGAATGCATTGTTGGATCCGAGGGCCCTCACCCGCGTCCGGTCCGGCAATGATCAGTTCAAATTGCGGATTGTTTCGAAGCGATGATCGACAGAACGCCGTCACCAATTCCGTAACCGCTTTTACTTTGTGAAGTCGACTCAAAAAAACGAATCGTATCACTCCGCCAGCTCGCTTGCGTGTCATAGGCGGCATTTCGATTCCATTAGGAATTGTGGCAACATCCTTGTAAGGCAGCAACGTTTCCAAAACGCGATGCTCCGGCAAACTGACAGCACGAATGACATCGCACTTTTGTAGCATCGGCTTTTCGAAAAATCGAAAATAGATCGCTTTCCGGATCCATTTTTGGTCCATGCACCAAGGTTTTAGCATTCCATGCGGTGTGTAGATCCAAGGAATTCCACGACTCTTTGCATGGGCCGCCCATCGAGTGGGATCTCGCCATGCGCCATGGCTGACAACGACCAAAGGCAGGTCACCTTGCATCCGACTCTGCAACAGGCGTCGGAAGGATGAGTTAGATGCAACCTCTTCGAAACCATCGATCTGAGTATGGAACTCAGGCGGGATAGCCGTTTTGGTTTCCCTAGGAAACCAAAGTTCGGATTTGATCGATGCCAATTTTCGCAGCGCCGGCGACGTTGCAATTGCAGCATTCCAAACCCCAAAATTGATCTGGCGGCGCGAATCGACGAGATTGATGACGCGCAACGACACTAGCGATTTACACCTTGAAATTTGATAAGTTGCGATTCATTGACCGCATGAATCATCTTACTCGCCATCGTCGAGATGTTGATCTCTTCGGTCGCGATTCGCAGAGATTCACGTCCCATGCGAAAAGTTGCTGGACGGTCCGCCGCAGCAGCGGCAATGACCTCGGCGATAGCATCGGAGTCACCTGGCGGGACCTTCCACCCGTTTTCCGAACGCACGAGGTCAAACTCTGTTCCATCGGCTTCTGACACACAGACCGGCAACCCAAAGGCCATGGCTTGTTGAATCGCTAAACCACCGAGTCCGGGCAAGACGAAAAGGTCAGCTTGACTAGCGACTTTTTCAAGAGAGTCTCCTTCAAGGTGTCCGGGGAAGTCGATCGTCACTCCCAGTTGTTTCGCGTACGCCATCAAGGATTCGCGATGTGATCCGTCGCCGACGAAGGTGAACTTTATGGGGATGCCACGACGCTTCAGGATCGCACTCGCATCAAGCAACAACTCAAGACTCTTGTTTGCGATCAATCTTCCGATTGTCAGGACGTGAAACGTTTCACCGATTCGATTGTTTTGTTGCCGCTGAAGCGTTTCCGCGTCGATCCGCGGCACATCAGACGTGGCGTTGTGAGCAACGTAAACGCGTTCGGGTGACCAGCCCAGGTCCTCGCAATATTGCTTTTTCGCGAGCGAACCGTACGCGATCAACGAATCGAATCGTGCAAGTGTTCGAACGCGATGCCAGTGTCGAAGCCCGGTATATCCATGCCCAAAAAAGTTTGTCGTTCCCAAGCCCCAGCCCAGCAAAGGGCAGCGATTCTGGCTGGCCCACTTCCGTAGTCGGCCGTTATCAGCAAAACGCGGATTGGCTTCGGTGATGATGACATCGGGGTCAACTTTTCGGATCGCTTGAGTCAATCCTGACTGCCAATAAATTAGCGACACGCCTTTGCCCAGCGATTTGCCGGTCAATCGAGTCCACTCGGCGTGATTCAATTGTTCGGCCTCGACCATCGAGTCCTCCGTCGGCGACTGCGATGTGATCAACACCAAACGCCGGCACATTTGCCCGAGTCGCTGAAACAGAGGTACGCGATACGAAGGCAAGCTTCGCTGCCGTACCAGGAGTGTGCCGTCGAAGTAGGAATCGTTCATGACAATCGACTCCGCTGGTCAAACGCAAACACATCACCCAAGTCACGGAAGTAAAATCGTTCGTATCCCATCAACGTCCGTCGTTCGGACGTTTGCTTTGTCCGCTCAATTCCAGTGCAGTGATACCGGGGCCGAAATCCGCCCGACCGAAACGATGATTTGCGACGATACGCTGATTTGATCATTGGATCAATCCTCGCCGAGATGGATTCCTATCACTGCTGGGAATGGCCGCGGTCGCTCGGGCCGGGCGTTGAATAGGACGCTTGCTTTTTTCGTGCATCATTGCCGTGCCGCAAGCCAACCCGATTGATATTCCGTGACATAGAAAGAACGGTGATCCCAGGAGACTTCCCTGTTTCAGGGCAAGGAGTCCGTCAAAAAAGAACATGGTGAACAGCGTACCGATGACCAATCGCGTCGACGGATCAATCGATGTCGACTTCAGAAACGAAAGTCCTCGGTTAGTCACGCCGTAAACGAAGAGGCCGAGCAGTCCAAAACCGACCAAACCGAGCTCCGCCAAGACCTCCGCGGGAACGCAGTGGGGATAAAAGCCGACGATCTTAAATGAGCTGCTTGAACCAAGGCCGCCGATCCAAGTGAACGGACCGCGATCGGCCCAGAACTCGAGTAGTCGTGCCACCATTTGGAAACGTCCATGACGAGCGCCGTCGATGCTCTCCCATCGCCAGCGAGCCGATAACGAGAAGTAGTCGATCGCAAAGATCGCTCCCAAGCAAAACACCGCGATCGTTAGTAGCGGGATAACCGTCGATCGTTTGACGGTCAACTTCGCCGACAGTGGCAGCATCAACAACGTCGAAACGACGAGGGCGATCATTTGACCCCGGGAACCGCTTCGGACGACCGTCCACAGTGCCAATATGATGATCGCAAGCTTGACTAACATCAGCACCTTATTCGAACGGTCGTTGTAGACCGAGAATCCGGAACAGATCGCCACAATCCCGGCGTAGGAAGCCGTCGCTAAAGGGTTGCCTTCAATTTCGACACCCGCGACTTTCGCAAGCACGACCCCGCGTACGCCGAAATTGCTGAACAGAAGTCCAACTAGCACCAGGGCTCCAAAATAGATCGTCACCGTAATGGCATCGTTAACGGCCTTTGGATTTTGGGCCAAGAAAGGGCAGACGATCACAAACGCAAACAAGTACGGCGCCGCCGTAATCAGTTGTTCTTCAGTATCGCGCGGACTGACCGTCCAAAGTGACGAAGCGACCGCCAAAGTGAGCAAGCAGATGACGGTCAGGTGCGGCATCTGAAAACGAAAGTACTTCAATTCACCGCGCGGGTACGCCAGAAGAACCGCCCCGATCGCCAGCAACGTCAAACCGATATTGATGAAGGAACTGCGTTGGAGCAGAAACGAATTCCCCTGCTGAAGCAATTGCTCCCACGCGTACATCGACCACATCAGCCCCAGCGCATACCCCATCCGATCTTTCGACTTGTAAGCCAAAAAGACGGCGACCACGATTGTTGCGTATGAGACGAGTGTAAGCACGAAAAGTCTGTTAGCTCAGTGAGCGTGGCAATGTCACACGCCACCATGGCGTGAAATGGCTATCCTTCAACCATCGCATTCGGGAAATCGATTCGAGCTCGTTGGGGAAGTCCATGCCGACGGCAAAGTTCGGCAGTCCAGTGAGCAACGTGGTTTTCCCGTGTATGGAATCTTGAAAATGCCTCTTGTAAAGGACTGACTGCATCGATTTGATCGGGATCAACGAGGCAAGAATGAAGGGTTTCGGAAAAGTCGTTGGCATTGGTGACATCACACGTCCGCCCAAGTCCAAATTGATTGGTCGCCCATCCTATCCATCCCCATTGGGACGCCAGGATTCGACGATTCGATTGAGCGGCGCGTACCAGTATGCTGGCCGATCCAAGGTGTCTCGGGTAAGGCACGCAGACAAGATCAGCGATCGTGAAAAGGCAATCAAACTCGATCGGATCTACGTATCGATCCGATAAAATCAATTGTCCGGATTTTATGAGACTTTGACACTCTTGGCGAAAGAAATCTGACATCGATTCTGTTTGTTTTCCAATCAGCACAAGGTGGGTATCAGGCACCTCTGATGCTTGAAAAGCTCGTGTCAGCTCACGAATTCCCTTGCGATCTTGGATTGTTCCGGGGCAAGTGACGTATCGAGCGTCTGCTCGAAGCCCCAGGATTTCGCAGGCCTGCGACCGATCCGTAACCGAAAGCGGCTCCGTTACCTCAGGCATCAAGAACGCCCGATCGGATGCGCTATTCGTTTGAACAAAGTGTCGCCAGGAGATCGGATCGAGAAAGTGCAGTCGATCGATCGGGTTGCGGCCGATCATCCAATCCGCAAGTCGGTCCTTGCCGCGGCCTGCGATCGTTGAAGCTGGATAGGCGGCATTGATCCGCATCATTAGCGTTTCGATTACCTGACGGGGATCGCGTCGGAATCCACTCATAGGCTTGCCAAGTTGTCGGGCAATGACATCGCCGCACGTACAGTACACGTGGTCCCACTTGCCGCCGGCGACGGCACTGAGAAACATCGAGGCATCTCGACCGCGTGATGGTCCCTTCGCGATCGTTCGCCATTCGATATCACCGCGAATCGGTGCAAGGTGAACGGCAAACTCACGTGAATCGATCGCCGATTCGGGAATCGCAACGGCAACATGGGCACCAAGTCGCAGCAGTTCTTCACAAAGAACGCGAACGTAGAACGCTCGGTGTCCCGTTACCGCCGTTTCGAAAACGAGCGTGCGGATCAAGCTTCGAGCAACCGATTGTGGATCCACAACGCATCGGTTTGCAGAGCACGCCCTCCGGCGTCACGGTAAACCGGGTAAATGTTCGAGAGGGCAAAGTCAAACTGCTTCGTCAGTGTTTCGTTCAGATCCCAAAGCGTGCTTTGTCCTTTGTACATTGGTCCGAGTTGCGCCTCACCGAAAAAACCAACCACGCGGTTAGCAAACGCCAACGGTCCACCCTCGATGAGCAAACCCTCGGCACCCTGGACATCACTCTTGATAAAGATATCTCCCTCTGGCAAATGCTCTTCCAACCAATCGTCTAGTCGACGCGTTTGAACTGCAGTCGAAGCAACGGGCCGCGTGTATTCCGAAAGGATTGTCTCGTTCCCCGTATCGTTGGCAAGCAACGAATTGGTTTGTTCATTCGCATTCAGATTGAATGTTGCCGTACCGTTGCCGTTCGAGAGCGCAATGGGATGAACGGTGATGTTGGCTTGATTCGCAAAGCGTCGTTGAAGTCGTTCAAACGTATCGGGCGAGGGTTCAAATCCGAAGATCGGGAGTTCTGTGAATTCTCGAAACCGTGAGATCGTTTCGCCGACGTGGCTGCCAATATCCAGGATGGCAATCGGTTTTCCCGATTCAATGACACGGCGCATGTCGAGTGTGGCATCGGCTGCACCCGCAACCTTTTTCACCTTTGCGCCGACCCATCGAGTGATCGGCTTCGAAAATCGAGTCGACAGAAGCAGTCTGTGGAGCTTTTGCATTAAAATCAGACAAACACGGGCAGATTGTTGTAAAGTCCCGCTACGAAATCAGCGGTAAATTGGCTCGATTTATTTCTCGAAAAGACCGTTCCCGAGAAGAGGGAACGCCCCGCTCTGGTGCCCGCAGCGGTGCTCGATTGAGGAATCGAAAGTGTCTTCATCCTCGGTTCGTCGTTGCTTTCTCTTTGGCCGATGCAAATGCTTGAATTCTCTCTTCGAAAAAACGTTTGTACGCAGCGGATTGAATCTCTAATCGATATTCGTCCAAAGCAACTCTGCGGCAAGAACTGGAAAAGTCGACGCCTTCGGCGGATTCGTCGCGAACCAATTCGATCTTTTTTGCCAGTTCAAACGAGTTGGGATCTTCGCAAATGTAGCCAGTTTCACCATCGCGAACCATGTCAGGTATTCCGCCGACAGCGAAGCCAATCACCGGTGTTCCACAGGCCAATGATTCAAGGATTGTGTTGGGCAGATTGTCTTGTCGCGAAGGAACAACTAGCACATCCGCGGCGTTGTAAGCCATTGCCATATCAGCGGGCGTACGGAGAACTCCGGTGCATTGAACGGTGATCGACGAAGACAAACCCTGCGGCGGCGCATCGCCTACGCACAGACACACGACGTCATTCGTATTCTTCAGCATTTTCATCGACGCGATCAGCAGATCAAGGCCTTTCCGATGATTCGAAGTGCTGCTCGCTACGAACAGCAATACAAACTTGTCCGGGGGAAGGTTCCATCGCGCTCGACACGCCACCCTGTCGCCGGGTGAAAAGAGGCGAGTATCGACGCCATAGGGGATATGCGCACACTGGAATCGCGATAGCAAGACGCTCTCTTGGCTGGCTTGTTGTAGCCATCGCGAAGGTGCAACCAGACAGAAGCGTTCGGGATCAAGTCGACTGTAATAATCTACCTTCTTCCGGAATATCGAATTCGCAAGATCATCAGAACGGTCCGAATTCAGTTCCGGACAACGCTCGCAAACACTGCGATACCTGTCGCAGGGTCCCGAATAGTGGCATCCGCCGGTGAAGGCATTCATGTCATGAAGCGTCCAGGCAACAGGCACCATCGACGTCAGCCGACTCAAAACGGTGGGTAGGTCAAGGAAAAAGGTCACCCAGTGCATATTGATAATATCGGAACCGGCACAATGTCGATCGATGTTCGCAAACGATGCGTGGGGGCTCGAAAAAGTATCACACGAAGAACCAAGTCGATGCCGCTTGACCTCTCTTTGGTGCCACCGTGTCAACGCGCGGCTGAGGAAACGCCAACGGTAGGGAATCGTGCTGATCGATCGGACCGAAGCGTCTTCGCTGAATCGTCGCCGCACTAGCATTTGAGAATCAACGCAGTCTTGCCGAAGTCCAACATGCAATCGATAGGCCGCGACATTGGCACCGCCACGAACGTCGCTATCGCTCATCAATGTGACTTTCACGACGTTGGCTCATTTCGGTTGCACCAAATGTTCAGCTGAAGATCCATTCCTAGCTGATGTCGCTCTTCAAGCAACGGTTTTGAAGAGCAAAATTGAGTCTTGATGTAGTAGCGAAAGCCAGCGTTTTCCAGTGAAAGAAGTAGTTCGGACAACCGCTGTTCGGAATTCGAAAATGAGTGAAACTCAACAAATAACTGGGAAACGTTTCGGAGCAGAGTCGACTTGGAGAGTACGTCCACCTCGGCGCCTTCGATATCCATTTTTAGAAAGTCGACGGGTTCGCAGAGCAATCCGTCCAGCGTCATCGCTTCGACTTCCGTTGATTCCGAAGTCGCGTCGTTCGCGCCCCGCGACAATCGACCGGCATCCGAACCTTCTCGATTAAAGACAACCGTTCCTTCTCGGTCGCACACCGCGCGATGAAGGACTTCGGTGTCTTCGTAGCCAAAAGAAACAAGGTTAGAACGTAGTACTTCAAGAAGAGTCTCATCCGCTTCGACACACGTCAGTCTCGATCGCGGAAAACGTTGCTTGAAATAGATAGCGCTAAGTCCCGTGTTGGAACCCAAGTCCAAAATCCGTGGCTCATCCGACGACGATTCGAAATCATAAATTTGATCAATGAAAATCTCGCGATAGCTGGCTCGGAAGGACGCTTCGTCGACGTACTGGAATCGCTTTCCACGGATCATTGCCTGGCCGGGCACGTACCGAGATGCTTTGCTTAGCGACTCGAAGGGCGACCGGGAATGCTCCACTATTCGCATGCTCAGAAAACCAAGTGAGTAGTTGACGGATCGCTTCGCTATTTTCTTGAGGCTCACAGTTTCAATGTCATTCAAGTTTGGTTCAGTTGGAGCGGACGCAATTGTTCAGATCGTTGAGTGCGTTGGAGTACGCGTCAACGAAGGTTCATGGATCTTAGGATCCGGCCCGTCGACGATCGGAATCGATGCCAACGGGAAAGACGAAAGTGGTTCATGGCGACATAATGGTCTCGTTGGGCACTCGCGGCAAAAATATCCGGATGGCGAAGTGGAAACTCCATCGGCTCGGCATGGATCCCCGGTGACTTGCCGTAAGTGTGGGTTGCGCCGATTCCATACCCGATGTTCTCGACTAGGTTGACGGCGGGCGTTGCAGTCAACTTATTCGCGTGCCACAGCGACCACATCCATTGGTAATCCCATGTGTTGATTTGACCGCTTCGCGTTCTGGCAAACTGTTGCTGCCAGTAACGTCGTTCCACATCACCGCATCCCATTGACTTGATGATTTCACTATCGCTCTGAGACGAGTTCATATTGAAGTCAAACAGTGACCATTGCCGAGCCCACGTCGCCCAGCCCCAGCAGTGGTTGTATCGGGAAAAGTAGTAGCTTTCCAAGCACGGTTTGCGACCGTGTTGGAAGTTGTTTCCTGTGATACAACCGACTCGATCTTCGTCGCGGAACCGATCCAGGAGATTGCCGAAGTAGTTGAAGGCAGACGGGTCGGGAAGGCAGTCATCTTCGAGGACAATGCCACACTCGTTTTTGTCAAAGAACCAATTCAACGCATGGGTGACTGCGGCTGCACAGGTTAGGTTGTTCGTTTGGAACGAAGTCTCGACCGGACACTTCCACTGGACCGACTCGACAGCCTCACGCGTGGCTTTGCATTTCGCAGGATCATCAGGGACATCGGGCCGCGGACCATCCGCCGCGATGTAAACGATTGGCGGATCGGATTTGCAAATCGCCTCGGCAACGATGCGGGCATGCTCGGGACGGTTGAAAACGATCAGAAGGACGGGCGCGTTCATCATTGCTGGTCAACCGTTTCGGGCACTCCCAATCGTGGCCAATCGATTGGTCTGGCGTTCTTAATGCTGGTCGCAGTCAGAGCTTCTTGGGCTGATAAGTCAATGATAGGTACGTTTCCGAAAAACGATGCGAAGTATGCAAAGCTCGAAAACGTGGACAGGATCAAATCGCAGCCGGAAAGAACGAACAAATCTTCCGTTGCCGTTCCACCGACAAACTGAACATCGAGTCCTTGAAACGTCTGGCCGCTAGCCGATTCATCCGAGCAAACCAAGAAGTGGATATCCTGCTGTTCGGAACAATTATTGACGTCCCGCATCGCCTCACCAAATCGTTCCGGGCTGATGAAGAATCGGCCGTCAAGCCAAGTGCGGTAGTCACCTTGGCGGATATGTACACCCACCGTAAATCTGTCCGGTGGTTCGTTTGAGTTCTGCGAGCGAATGCGTTTCGATTCGATCTGCCTGGTCATCTTCTCCGATGGACCCAACATGGCTCGGCAACGCGAAAGCGATTCGGGTGAGCTTGGCTCCCCTTCGTAGTAAAGACCGAAGAGGGAAAACATCTGAATCGTTGGATCGGTGTTCCATTCTTCCGCGGTGCGAACGTCGACCGGCCGTTGCCCGCCAAATTCGTCTACCGTTTTGACGATTCTCATGTCACGACGGTTCAATTTTGGCAGATCGTTCTCGCGGAACTGGCAAGCGCGAATGATGGAACAAGCAAGCCGCATTTTTCGCGTAAAGGTAGGCGCCGCTTCGGATGGGTGGACAAAATAGGGGGAGTTTTGGAAGGCTTGAAGATCGTCGCGGTATTCCGTAAAGCATGTATCAATCAAGACGGCTCCAAGATGATCCGCGATCCCGATTAGATTGCAAAGTCGTGTTAAGCGGTTGGCGAGTCGCCCATAGTCGTCGCAAACCAAAAGGATCCGTTTTCCCCTCAGTTGAGAGCATTGGTCTATTTGATTCAACGCCCACCCAAAAAAGGGTCGGCACACTCGCGACGACAGACGTTTGCTGCGAAATCGCACTTGCCCAAGAATCCGAGTTCCGATCGCCCGGCTTTTCCGATTCATGACAATCGTTCGAACTCATAGCAACCGGTGCCGGTATCGGACCGCAAATCGTTTACGAATTCATTGCCATAGATGTACCGTTTTTCGATCACACGCAGGGGTTCAAAGAGCTGAAGTACAGACGCTTCCGTGAAAACACGGTGGGCGTTGTAGTAAACGAAGTCGCGGTTTCCCACCGGAACCGAGATGAAAAGTCTTCCGCCTGGACGCAGGACTCGAATGAGTTCTTTGGCTGCCTTTCTCGTTCCCTCGCAATCGATGGGGTCGCCGTACCGGCCAAGACCAATGTGTTCGACCACGCAGATACTCGACACGGACGTCAGGCTCTGATCAGCAAACGGCAGGGCTAAGATTGATCCCTCGATGAACTCAAGACTATCCAGACTGAGCGCCAGCGGTCGGATGTCGACCATCGTGGTCGGGACAACCTTTGACAGCAGAGCGACCAGCTTGTGGTGGGATCCGACATCGATATGGCGTTCAGGACCGAACTTGAAAATGCGTTCAAACGCCCAGGCGTCTTGGTAGTAGTAGACGGGGTCAATCGGTGTCTGCTGCGTCCATTCGTTGATGATGGGAAAATGGACGATTTCTTCACCAGAACCTTGTGCGACATAGCGGCGTTTGTCCGACCAAAATCTCAGCCAGTCACGCGGTCGACTTCGGTTGACGGCTTGAAGGATAGCCTTCAACGTCCATTTGAAACTCAAGAAAAATTCAGTGAAACGATTCAACAGATCCGTCCATCGCTAGATACGAAGAAATTGATTTTTGTAATTTAGAAAAGGAAAAAGCCATCCGCGAAGAGCGATCAACATGCCTTGGCGCGTCTTCAAAAAGCACAGGTCGATCACGATGGTCGTTACGGAAAACGAGACCAGTGATGCGTACACGGCGCCGAACTCGTGATGGTTGGGGATCCAAAGCAAATTCAGCACAATGTTTAGCACCGTTCCGGCAATCACGGTAAGCAGGGAGTACCGTAAAATATTCGCGTTGACCAGGAACGAACTCCGTAAGACGCCAATCGAAGTCAAGCAAATTCGAAGTGACATGACGAAGAACAATGCCGACGCGCCGAGGTATTCGATTCCGAACGTTGCAAGTACAAGCTTTGCACCAACCAAGTAAACAATCGTGATTAAGGCGAGGCACACCACTGATGCAAGTCGGTTGGCTTGATGGAATCCAACCCAAAACAGTTCGCGATCCGCTTTAAATCGTTTCGATAGGCTTGGCATAAAACTTGTTAAAATCGCCAGCGGCATGAACGCAAGTACGCCCGTCATTTTCAGCGAAATGCTGTATTGCGCAACGGAATCCAAGCCGCTCATTTCGCCCAGCATGATTTGATCGCTGTATGCCTGAACCAAAATTCCGAACCCTGAAAGGGTTTGCGGCCACGAATCACGAATCAAAGACTTTGTGGTCCGTTGTACTGATTTCCAATTCTCCGTTGGTCGCATCTCGGATCGGTAAAACTGATAGACAATCCAGCCACTGAGAATCTGTTGAATGCTGATGACCGAAACGAAGTAGATCACGCTCCATTGCAGGTAGACACCCAAAGCGACGGCGATCATATAGATGATGGCTAGGCTGGCATTGATTATCTGTGGTACGGAGGCTCGAAGTCGGCTGGCGTAAAAGATGCTTGCCGATGAGAACGGAACACCGATCAAGCCGATGCTCAGGAGGAGCAGGATGAAGACCCGCCCCTGCAGGGCGTCCGGAGTGAAGACGAGTGCGGTGACAGCGATGGCGGGAAGGACAAGTATCGTCGATGCGAAGCGGATCAACAAACACGAATGAATGATCCTTGCCGATGAACCAGGATCTTGGGAAATCTCGCGAAGTGCAACCTCGTCCAAGCCGAGGCTGGCGAAAATGCGAACGATCGCGATGATCGATGCGGCGAAGCCAATTGCGCCAATTTCCGTCGCACCCAGATGCCGGGCGACGAGCACACTTGCAACGAACGCGGTCGCGTTCGAAAGAATGCCGCACGCGAATATCCATCCGCTGTTTCGAAACGCTTGGCCAAGTATCGGAAATCGCTGACGCAATGATGCGATAGCGGCGACGTTTTCAATGCGACCAATCAGATTCATCTAGCGGCGATAAGCGGCAAGCAAACCGTCGGGGGCATGATTTTTAATTCGAAAACGATGTTATGGTTTCGCCGCTTTGGTCGATTCAAGTTCGAACTGCGCCATTTGTTTGATGACGTTGTCGAACCGCACGTCCGAGCTATCGATTTGACGACCCATCCGAGCCTGTTGCAAAGCGGCCTGCCGGTTCCCCGTTTTTCGCAGAGCCGCAATTAGATCCAAACGGAACGTTGCATTGCTGGGCGCAAGGGAAACGGCTTCTTCAAAATACTCGGCTGCTTTCTCGAACTGGTTTAGCTTCATTAGCGCGAGAGCGGTCAATCGCAAGCACTTCGATTTGTCGTCGATACTTTCGCATTGTTCGCACTTCAGTTCTTTTGTCATCGCATCCAAAAGCGGGTACGATGCTTCGAACTGGCGCATCAATATTTCGTTGACCGCCGTCCGCATCACTTTCGGGTCGGCTGGCAACGCATCCAACAAGTTGACCTGCTTGTATCGCAAGATCGAGTTCATCGCATGGGCGGTCCATTGGGGCGAGTGTACCAGTGATTGATTCCAGAAGTCGGCAGCGATTTCGTTGTAGCGGATTTGCGCCGCCAAGACCGCGATGTCTCTTAGTTGGAACGGATGAGCACGATGAAGCATTCCGAGTTGCTTAAGGAGTGACTCGGAGATCGATGAACCGTCCGATGGATTGTCCGCAGGCGTCATGGCGAAATCCAACGCAACCAACTTGCCTCGAATTTCTGGGTCGAGCGGCAACCGTTTGAGCGCTTCTTGATACGCTTCGATGGCCTTTCGATATCCGTCGGGGATCGACTTGGCTTCTATCTGTTCGAGCCCCGGTGGCAAACCGTCGATGTATTGCGAAGCGTCGCGACCGACCAGGCGGCGATAGTTTGGCGATGTGACCAAGTACAATTCTTTGGCCTCGTTCGCCGTTTCGGGTTGCTTCGTTCGAACTTCATCGAAGCGCGCTAATCGATGTTCGAGTTGTGCCTGCATCGTCAGTTGGCTGACTGGTAAAGTCGCTGGCGAAAAGATCAAAGCCGCATCCAATGATTCACCAGGCGTTGAATCGAGTGATTCTTTTAATGACTTCAGGCGTTCCGCGTCGCCTTGCCCGGCCGCCATTCGCATGTTTGCTGTGCGGATTCGAGTCGACAGCACTGCGTCATCATGCAGTCTTGGTAGCGATGCAAACGCTGCCAGTAGGGCGGCCAATACCATCACAGGCGAAGCCACCGCTGCGGTCATCGCCGTTGCATTGCCGTTGATGATCCTGGACAGAAGTGAAGGACGCGCGGTCGAGTCGGGAATCAGCACCTCTGCTTCCGCCGACCGCGATACCATCGCAGCCATTAACATCACGAAGATCATAAGATTCGCCGGAATGATCAATCCGAAATCAAAACACTGCGAGAAGGCGACGGCCGATAAACAGTACCATCCCATGATGCGTACGCCGTGATCGAGTGCATCATGCGTTTCTGAAATGGTTGACAAGCACCAAATCAAAGCGGCAAAGATGAAGAGTGCAAGTCCGATACCTACGATGCCTTGTTCGACGAACAGTTCCAACCACAAGTTGTCCGCATGAATGCACCAATTTTTGGGGATTTCATTTTGATGAGGCAGATACGCATAGGCATAGGTCGACAAGCCCGAACCGGCTGGTAGGTGAGCAATTCCTGCGTCCACGCCTTCGGGCCAGTGCGAAAATCGACCGTCCGTGGTCAGTGTTTTTGCTTGGGAGGAAAAAAGTTCGAAGCGTTTGATCGATTCCAGATTCAATTGCAGGGGAACAACCAAGATGGCCACCGCGATCGCAAAGACAGCCAATGCTACTGGGACCGTCGCCACGCCTTTGCGCCGACGCATCCAACCGAATGAGATCGTGGTCGCAAGTACCGCGGCCCCCAGTCCGCCACGAGATCCGCACACCAGCAGACCGGCGACGCAAAGCACTGCACAACCAAGGCCAATGATGGAATCGCGGTCACTCGCCAGCGCGAACAATTCGCCGAACTCGAATTCGTCACCGTCGATTTCTTGTCCGGTCAATGCGGACAGACGCCATCCCAACAATCCAAAACTTGCCGCCAGCCCCAAGTTCAATGTCAGTGCCGCATTGTTGCGATTGACGAATGTGGCGAAATGAGAAGTGGTGGCTTCGTCAAAGAACCTCACCCACTTCAAATCGGGAAGCGTCAGTGACACGATGCCAAGTACCGAGATCACGGCGCCGGTGATGGCGACGGCGCTGAGCAGGCCGATCAATCTGGCGCGGCTGTTGAAGACGCGTAGCGACGTCCAAGCCAAAACCACAATGATGGCTAAGAAGGCGACAGCGTGTGAAGTATCGTCCGGTGCGATCGATATTGAAAACGCCGTTGGCAACGTGTTGGCGGGTAAGACCGGTTCCAGCCAATCCGTGTAAGCGGTCTGAGACCCCGGGCTTAGCATTCCCACAAGTGACGGCCAAAGATCGACAGTTTGAAACCACGAATAGGCGAGCCATACCACCAACGGAATCATCACCAGGGCGTGACGGGGGCGGTTATAAGTCCACCAACTCGCAACCGATGGTACAGCCAGTACGAAAGCCGAAACGACCGCCAACCCGGCGACGTATTGGGTCCACCAAAGTACGCCACCGAAGTCCAATGCGACCGCCAACGGCACCAGAGCCAACAGGAATGCGGCGATGGCGGTGGTGAAAGCCGCGAATAAGCGTAGCGAATTCATCCGGTCGTTCGACGCTGCAAAAAGAGGTAAGCGGGGTGCATGTGGTGAGGGGGTAAGCGTAGCATCAGTTTCATCACCGTCGAACGGCGCGGACTTCGTCCGCTTGGGTGACGTTAAAATGTGTCACCCCATGGTTTGTGTCCGTTGGACGAGTCCCTCGAAATGCAATGTCGTCCGACGGCGAATACCCGCCATCAAGCGTCGGCGATCCGGTGCAGGCAATCGGGTGTCGAACGGACTTACCTTGAAGGTTGCGAGGTGGAACAAATCGAAAATCGCAAGAACAAGAAGACGCTAACCTGGAACTGGCTTGGCCAAGCCGCGTTCGTTAAGGAGGGGCGTCCTTTGGATTGCTTTTCAACTTCGGGGCAAACCGCTCCTTCGCGTCATCCCTGATCCACCCTTACGAAAAATGGGAGTTCCTAGGCGTAGGATGACCGCTTGATAATCACGATGCAAACTTCACTCCGTCCATAACAGCGACTTTGCAAATTCAGTTCGGAACAGACGAAACAACCGATTCAATCAGAACCATCACTTTTGCTTCGCGATCGACTCTGTGACCAACTCTAAATCCTTTTTCACCATTGATTTAACGATGCCCTCTAGCTTTGTTGTAGCCGTCCACCCGAGTTTTCGCTGTGCGTTTGTCGCGTCTCCCACCAGATTCGTGACCTCGGCTGGTCGCATGTAACGTGGGTCTGATTGGTAGTGGTCACGCCAATCAAGCCCCACGGATTGGAACGCAGCTTCGAGGAAATCTTTGACACTGTGTGTGACCCCCGTCGCCAATACGTAATCGTCCGCCGTTTCCTGCTGGAGCGTCCGCCACATCGCGTCGACGAAGTCGGGGGCGTAACCCCAGTCGCGGCGCCCGTCGAGCGAACCCATTCTTAGTTTATCCTCGATGCCAAGCGAAATTTCCGCGGCAGTTCGGGTGATCTTTCGGGTTACAAATGACTCGCCCCGACGAGGCGATTCGTGGTTGTAACAAATCACATTCACAGCAAATAAGCCGAACGATTCGCGGTACAACCGAGTCATTTGAGTGGCAAACGCCTTGGCAACACCATAGGGTGAAACCGGCCGCATCGGTGTCCATTCGTTTTGCGGACTTTCGTCCGGGCAACCAAAGATCTCGCTGCTGCTGATGTGCAAAAACTTTGGTTTTTTGACCAAGTCGCGAATGATTTCCAGCAGCTTCAACGTGCCCATTGCTGTGAACTGACACGTCGATTCGGGGATATCAAAGCTGGCGCCGACGTGACTTTGACCGGCCAAATGATACATTTCGTCCGGCTGGGTTCTATTGAGCACGCGGCGGATCGTCGTTGCATCGTCTAAGTCCGCATAGTGCAAAAACAATCGTTCGTTATAGACTTTTTTGTCGCGAAACAACGGGTCCAAACGCAGTCGCGTCGTCGAGCTATTGCGGCGTACGAAGCCGTGAACGGTGTAGCCTTTTGCAAGCAACAGCTCTGCCAAATACGAACCGTCTTGACCAGTGATACCGGTGATCATTGCTGATTTCATGGTGTCGACTCGATCGCGAGCACTTCGCTTAGCAGTTCTCCGAATTGTCGCGTAACGACGGGGCGATCGAATCGGTCCAACGCGATTTGACGGGCCCGGCGTCCGGCGGCGGCCAATTCAGCGGGGTTCTTGGCAGCCTGTGAAACCGCCTTGGCGATCGAATCCGCAGCTTTGGGAGGGCAGGTCCACCCGAGTCCGTTTCGGCTGACCGTTTCGCACAGATCCGTTGCTGCGTCAGCGATCGCCAACACCGGCCGCCCCGCCGCCAAAATGCCGTAAAGCTTGCTGGGGCACAAACATCCCGTGATCTCGGGGTGCATTGATACCACGTGCAAGTCGGCCGCTGACAGACTTTCGCCCAACAAATGACGAGGTTGGTAGGGAAGAAAACGGACGCGATGATTTCCAATGGAAGCGGCTTGTGATTCCAGTTGTTCGCGAGCGGCACCGTCACCGATCAGCATCAATACGGCTTCGGCTGGCCAATCAGGTTGTCGAGTCGCGTCGATCAAAACATCCAACCGCTGGGTCAGCCCCATATTGCCGCTGTGCATGACGACGAATTGGCCAACCAAATCGTGATGAACACGAAATTGGCTCTGCGACGCGTCGACCGGTTCAATGGACTGGCAATCAGACCAATTCGGCAGGACTCGCATTTTTTCGGCGTCGATCGACCACGGCGAATTCGCAAGCCTTTGCTTCATGCAGTCGCCAAGCACCACCACCCGATCGGCGTGCTCATAGGCGACCCGCAGCCGACTGCGAATTTTACTGGTCAGCCAACCCGATCGGACTTTCCCAATCGCCTCGGCCACATCCGGGTAAATGTCTTGGAGATAGCAAACCAGCTTCGTCCGACTTCTCGTTGTGTACGTCGCCGCCACGATCGGCAACAGGAAAGGATCTGTTTCACAAACGATCGCCTGTGGCCGAAAACTCGACGTTTTTAAGTACTTCGACGCCGCACGCGAGAACGAAATCAAGTTCAGAATGCGGCCCGCCGGGACGCGTTTGGCGAATCGGGTGTGCGGCAAACGATGGATGGTGACTCCGTCGCGGACCTCGATCCCCTGGCGAACAAAGTCATCTGTCGTTGGCGAATTGGGTGCTCCGCAGATGACGTGCACGTCGAACTGGTCAGACAAATCAATGCAGAGATCCGTCAGCAATTGCCCCGTCGCTTCGGAATCAGGCCAGTAACATCGGTTCAGGAATGCGATCGTCGGTTTTGAAGACACGGGGCGTGTGACGAGGGCTAGGGAAAAGAGGGCTGTGGAAAAGGAGGGAGCTGCCCACAAAAGATGTCTATCGACAGGCCCTCGCTTACGGCGAACGCCGTCGGCTTGGTGAATTTTTCAGGCAACAGTGCGTCGATACCAACGCGGGGCCGTTTCTAAGATGATCATTTGCCACCGACGTGACAATTGACCTTCTGTGTCGATCGTAGAGTCGGCCGCGACGGCATCGGAAAAATCGAACGATTCGTCAGGATCGTAACATAACAATGCTCGGATCCGACGATTCGCTTGGTTGTACGGAGCGAACCACTGGTGGGGGGGAAGCCCTGTTGCATCTCGTCGAATCTCGATCAAAACTGTTCACTAACAATTCTCCACTCTATGTCCGCGCCAACATGCACCGACCCAAATGGCTGCGACGCATCGCAAGGGCGGTAAAACAATCACCCCAACGTTTACATCGATTGGCAGGTGCCAGCGGCGTAAAAACGATTGCATCCTGCATCGCTGGTTCGTCGGCATTGGTTCCGGCTGCGATCGTTTGGGACTACGGCGGTGTGTTGCCGTGGAGCCAGTGGGTCGCTTGTTGGGCGGTCGTCGTCCTGGCGATTCTGTCGATACCGTTTCTGTTTGTCCGCGTCCGTGGCACGCTGCGAATCCAGTGGTTGATTCCAATGCTTGCCGCAACGGTTTTTGGCATCGGATGGGCCCAAACACAGACTCTTCCGTCGTCGCTTGGCCGTTGGGTTTCGCCGGCAACGGATGCTGCCTATCGGGATTGGGTGCCTGAATCGATCCGCATCGAAGCGACTCAGAACGATCCGGAGGCAACCAAAGATTTCAACCCTGAACGACATCCGTCGACGGTTTGCCGTTCGACGACCCAGCGTTCGTTGATTCCGTATGCACTGTCAGCAGTCGTGATCACGGTTTTGATGCTGACCGTCCGCGATCAGCAATCATTGGTGATTATGCTTGTGATTGTCGCTATCGCAGGCACCAGTGTTGCCACATACGGACTGCTGAACACGTCGCGTATTGGTCCTGCGAGCGGCGCGACTTCGTGGTCCATGACGGCCAACGCGATCGAGTCTTCGTTCGGGCCGTTTATCAACCGCAATAACGCGGGCGGATATCTGAATTTGACGCTTGCGGCGACGCTGGGACTGTTCGTGTGGACGGTGCGGAAATCAAACAAGCGAGCCACCGTGGACCCAACTTACGTCATTCCACCGTCAAACAAATGGGAGCGGATTGTCTTCACGCTCTCGTCGCTAGTGAAAAACCTTGATGGGCCTGCCATCATCGTTTTGGCCGCAATGGTCATCCAAACGGTTGCCATTGCGGCGAGTCACTCGCGTGGCGCCCTGGTGGCTGCGGTGGCGGGTGGCACGATCGCTACTTGGCAATTGGCTCGCCGCCAACGGTCGGTTAGCCCGGCTATCGTGGCGACCGTGATCGTTTTGGTGGTCCTGGGCCGATTCGCTCTCGTTTACTTGGGTTTGGACGGATCCGTGGGGCAACGCGTCGATTCCATCTTCACGCTATCGGAAGGTTCACAAGTCGGGCGGCTCGAATTGATCGTCGATGGGATGCGAGCTGCTGTCCACTACCTGCCCTTCGGTTCGGGCATCGGCACTTATCAATACGCGGCACTTCCGTTTCAAGGAACGTCCGCCGGTATCCGAATCAACGTTCATGCCGATTCGATGCCCGTTGAGTGGTTCGTGGAAGGCGGAATCTGGATCATCGTCATCATCGGTTTGGCGATCACGGTGATGGTTAGCAGTTTGTCGAAGATGGCGGCACGTCAACGAAGTCACTTGGTCGCTGTTGCGGCCATGGGGTGGTTTGTGATGGTTTCACAGTTGGTCGCTTGCTGTTTCGATTTCGGGATAATGCTGCCTGCCAACTATTTGACCGCCTCCGTGTTGGTGGGGGCGTTCCTGGGGATGATTCCGAAACCGACAAATCGCTCGGAAGCTCACTCATCGCCTCGGACGATCGACAAGCCAATGCGAACAAAATCCATGGAAATGTCGGATGCGGCCGAAGTTGATGAATCGGGATTGAGTCCGCAACCGACCGCCGGTACGACGCGATTTCTGGCCGCCGTGGTTGCCGTTACTTTCAGTGCTATTGTTGCTTTGACCGCGGGGACGATGTTGACGCTGGCCACGTCCCACGCCGCCAACCTTGCGCATGAGAGTCGTACGACGTATCAGGTCCAGCAGTGGTTTCGGAATGAAGCCAATGAAGGTTCCATCAGCGCGCTGAAACGATTGCGACCCGGCTTTTCCCCGACCAAGTTGATCGCGATCAAGTCGATCGCGACCAACGGTTTAACCAACGATCGCATTGCCCCGCACATCGGTTTTTTGACCAGCCTTGCGATTCTTGAAGAACAGGAATCCGCGTCCGCAAATGCGGGCAAATCCGTTACTACCAAAGCGGGCGTCGACCAAGTTGATTTGGCAACCCTGGTCGATGTAAAAAACGACCCGCGGCTTTCCGTTCGTCGAATGATCACCCTGGGAAAGGTCGACGTCGATCGAGCCAGTAATTCTGTTGCATTGTTAGAAGGCCAAGACGTGGACCAGATCCGTCTTGCCCGGCAGTTGGCGATCGACGCGATGGTTCGGTGCCCGTTGCATCCGTTCATTCGAATCCCGATCATTCGCACGGACTTTGTGACGGCGGGTGCTCCATCGGATGGCCCCAATGCAGATTTGACGAGGCAGCTGGCAACGGATTTGGTTCGGTTACAGTCAGGCAATCCCGATGTGATCGATCGGGCGATACGATGGTGCTTTGTCTTCCCCGGACCGGAATCGATCGAGCCCTTCGTTCATCGGTTTCTTTCGTTACGCCCCAGTCGATTCGACGCGATGTGGCCGCTGATTCGCGTGATTCCTGATCCCGAATCCATCCAAGGATCGATCCCTGATCGGTTAGATGCAGTTCTTTTTGCCGCGGAAAGCCGCCGAGTTCCTGAGGAGTTTCGTCAAGCGATGCTCGATCGAGCGGAAGCACTGTTGCAGACGCGGCCGGTCGACTCGGCGGGCGACCCAATGGCCGACGACGAAATCGCGTTTGCGTCCGCGCGTATATCGATGGCCAAGGGACGTACGGAAGAAGCGATTGAAGCGATGGATGTTGCCGTTCGATTGTCGCCATCGAACTGGCGATATCGAGATGCATTGGTGGCGGCATTGATCGTAGCGAAACGCCATGACGAAGCAGCCAAGCATCTTCAACGAGCGATCCTGCAGCGACCCACCGACCAACGCCTGCAACAACAGTTGCAAGGTCTGCGGAAGGACCGAGACTAGACGACGCCTGTGTTACTCCGTCGAGTCAGGCTCCGTCGATTCAGGAACGTTTGCTTCCGTGACTTCGCTTTGCGTTTCGGTTGCCGCTTCCCCGGCTACACTTTGCTCGCGATGTCGCTTTGCCATGCTTTCCTGTCCCAATGATTCGTAGACGATCGCAAGCTGTTCGTGCAGTTTTGCTTTCTTTTCGCCGACGGCATGCGGCAAAACATGTTCCAGATAGGGCAGCGCCTCTTTGTACTTTTCTTGCTCAAACAAGACAGTTGCCATGGTGTCGCGAAACGAGTGATTCTTGGGAGCTGTTTCCATCGCCATTTTGATCAACTCTTCCGCTCGTTCAAAATCCGGCTCCTCTGCCTGGCTCAAAACCCACGCCAAGTTGTTCGCCACGATTGCCAGGGAAGGATCGATTTTCAACGCCGCTTCCAAGTGGAAAACGGCGCCCTTGGTGTCGGATTCTTGCCAAAGCAAGTTGCCCAAGGTGAAGTGTGCCATGGGAACGGCATGGCCATCGGTGATCCATTTTTCAAGTTGGTCTCGAATGGTTGCCTGCTCCGTCTTCGAATCACTCAAGGCGTACAATTGGTTTAGCACCTTATAGACGTTCGGATTCGATGGGTTCAACTTTGCCGCTTGCGCGAAAAGCGTCAATCGATTTCGTTTGGCTTCTAAAGTGTCATCCTTGATTTCTTCCAAGCGAATCAGCGTCAAGTTGGACGCCATATTGCGCAGTTCGATGTTATCGCTGTTCAGCCGCAGCCCTTCCCCAAGGATCGCTTCCACTTGATCGAATTTCTTTTCGTTGGCCAACAGCACCAGCAACCTTAGCCTTTGCCCAATATTGGTAGGCTCGGACTGCAAGATCTGGGCAGAGTAATCTTGGGCTCGTTTCGACGCCCGATTCGCTTCTTCGGTACGTCCCAGCCGTCGGTATAGGTTGCTAATGTCGAACCACAGTTCTGGCTTGCGGCTAGCCGCCGATTCGAACTTATCGACTGCTTTGTCGACCTGTTCAACGGCCAAGTGATAGTTTGCCCACAGAATGTCGTTCTCGGGCGTTGAATCGCGAGCCCCGTGACGCAGATGCCATTGCAACTGTTCGACACGCTCCGGCGATGTGCCTTCGCGAGCGATCGCAGCCCCGATCATGATTGCTTTTTGCCGGTGGGCCGACGCGAAACCTACCGAATCATCCGGCGCCATCCGTTCAAGCATCTCACGCGCTGCCTGTGTGTCGCCCGACGCGTCCAGGATCGAGACCCAGTTCATCTGGTCTTGTTCGCTGCCTCGATCGCCGGAACCGACCAAGCGAGAGTAATAAAACTTGGCTTGGTCCAGATCTTTGTCCGCCACCGCCTGGCGTGCCGCGACGCGATATTCGCTAGCAATGTCATCCTTTTTCGAAACCGCCCGAACGATCAGCCCGCCGACAAGCAGGATCACCAGGATGACCGGCGAGAATTTTAAAAACCGCAGCAAAAATCGTTTCATCGGAAAGGACGTGGGTGTTAGGTGTTAGCTGAGGGGTAAGGAAGTTGCCCGTTTTTCGCTGAACGGTTCATCGCACCAGCCCGGCACCCTGGATTTTAATCAATGGAATCCGAAACTGCGATGGACAAGTTTCTGGCGGGATGGATGCAAGCGTCGACAAACATGTTTCTCTCTCTGAATCGCTTATCGTGCATAGAAACATACATCCTGGGGCACGTTTGCTCGCTTGGCTGCGATTCTATTCGTTACAACCGACCCAATCGGATTTTGCGTGCTAGGTCGACACTTCTAGGTTGTTTGCGCTAGGCGTGAGCGAAGGTCCCTTCAGGGTACTTCCGCTTCACACCCAAGATCAACCCTCGACCAACTCCTAACTGCTATCTGCGAATGGGTGCCGCAGAACCGAGCCGCGAGAACGTCCGGGCCGCAAACCACCGTCAAGCCAAGATGACGCCCACGATACTCGTTTCGAGAACTGTAAGTTCGACGATCGCTTGTTGCATTCGAGGGGAATTCGCTTCGTCCTTTGGCACCACCAAGACGATCGCGTCGCTTAGCGATGCGGCGATATCCCGCCGAAGTGCGCTGGCGAACATGGGCGCACGGATCAAAACGAAATCCGATTGGGATCGTAATTCAGCGAAGGTCGCGTTCCGACCGACCATCGCATCTTGGGAAGCAATCGCGTGTCGGTCGATGTCCGCCATGTCGACCACAAGGACTTTCTTGTTTTCGCTTTCCAGTTGCAGAGCAAGTTTGGCAACCAGTCCATCCACGTCGAGTTCATTCACACCGAGTCCGCTGGCAACCGTCATCACGCCTTTCGGGTGATCAAATTTGTGACGAATTCGAATTGCCAGCCGCCGTAACTCGTCTTCCGCTGTCGTCGGATCATTTTCAAGTCGGCGAGCGTCGGGTGTACGGCCCAGGACGGGGAATCCGAAAACCTTCTGCGTAGTCGGCTTATGTTTGCTTGCCGTTCTCAGGTCAGCGAGGAAAAGGGGAACCAGGAGGCAGCCCAGCGACGCGATGAATCCCGCCGCAAACAATGTTCTGGCATTGGTAGTAACGCCGTCGATCATCGGTGACGCGTTCTGCACGATGATCAATTCGTTGGTGGCCGAACGCAAAGTCTGGATGAAGGTTTCGTTTCGGGCGTTCAAGCGGTCCAGCTTCGTTGCCCCGTTGTCGACGTCCTTGACCAGTGGCTCGATTTGCTTTTGGATCGCAGTGAGGATTCGCAGTCGGGCGGTTTTGCCTTCGAGTTCCTCGGTGAGGTATTCAAGGTGAATGTCCGCTGCAACCTCGCTGCCTCGTAACATCGCGATCGTTTGTTTTTCGTTGGGTTCGCCGGGCGACGCGACCGGTTTGCTGCCCGTCGACGCGGCGGAGCCATTCAGTTCGATCAACATGGGTGCGTTTGTTTGAAGTTCGATTCGCTCATGGATTTCATCCAATTGGCCTTCCATTTCTTTGACCTGCTGTGACTGCTGCACTAACAGAACTTCCAGGTCTCCTTTTGCTTTTTCCAGCAGCGCATCGCTAATCAATCCTTTCTGATGAAGTAGCGAGGAACGATCAAATTCCTTTTTCAAAAGCTCGACTTCGACGTTGGCCCGCGCCCGCTCTTTCTCGCGGCGAATACGGTCTTCTAACAGTTTTTGCTTTCGCAAGTCATGAGTGACACTTGCCGCTTCATTCTCGTTTTCGAATACAGCCAGTGAAACACCCTGGGCCGGACTCTCATCGGGGTTTTGAACTTGGGAAGACGTTGGTGGATCTGCGATCGATTCGGTTTCGGAATCGATGTTGCCGATTCCCAAGTCGCTGCTTGCTTTCGATTCGCGCATCGCCAATAGGCTTTCGAATTGGGCACGGCTGAGTTGTAGTCGATCCTGGGTCGCCACAACTTGTTCGGTGGATTGGGCAATCGACCGTCGCAGGTCAAAGATTTCAGCGACCAATTCGGTTGGCGTTTGCAATCTAACTTCACGCAGTTTTTTCTCCAGCCGAATGCCTGCGGCCCGCTGGGCGGATTTCGACGCTTCGGTTTCTCGTTCAAAGTCGTCAATGTGATTGGCAATCGCGTCGGACCGAAACGAACGCGACTGGTCGACGAAGTATTCCATCGCATGTTGTAAAACAGCTTCTGCTTGCTGTGGATCGCTGGACCAAAAAGACGTATCCAGCGACGCTTCACCGGCCATCTGAAACGCCAACCGGTTGCGAAGGTCTTGCAGTTCATCTCGCAAGTTCCAACGCGACCGTAATTCCTCCAGCATGACTGGATTCACCATCGCAGCGGTCAAGTCACGAAGATTTGGGGACGTGTAAAGTGGTTCCGTCACTCGGTTGGGGACATACATCATTTTCCCGAAATAATGATGTCGCTCGCTACGAAAAAAGTGAGCCATGGCGCCGCCGGTCAGGATCGCGACCAACAGGCTGAAAACCAAGTAGATGGGGCGACGCAGCATCCCGCGCATCGCAAACTCGACCGGAGACCTGAGTTGAACTTTGTGAGGGCTAGATGTGGCTTGCACGATCGATCGGGGGCTCCGGCGATGATGGACCGCCAATGAGGTGCCTGGGAGGCGCGAACGGACGGGAAATTGCGTGGGAACCGTTCAGCCGCAATTCCATCAGTGGCTCGGAAACGGGTTCGAATGTCGCGTGAGAGTGGAACGACCGGTCGTGGCACAACCGAAAAACACTCGTGCGAGTAGGCTACACGCCGAGTCATGGGCGTCAATAGAACACGTTCCCCATGCCCGAAAATGCCCTCCCCGAATGGTCATCCTGGCCTTACCGTCACTCGATCACGTCGGTGATGAAGTCGACGCCGCGCGAGGCCGTTGCTGCAAAAGAGGGGTCTGCGGCGGCTTCCAGGGCAGGATCAACCTCCGAACCCGCTCGCCGAATATCGCCCGCACGAATCGATCTGAACTCCGTACATCGACGGATCGTCACCGCGTTCGTATCGATAGTGGGCAACCGCTTTCGCAAGTTCGATCCATTTGTCGTGCATATCCAACTCGGCTGCTTGCAGTGCCCGCAGGTTTTCAAGACGTTGGAAAAGACTGACTCTTCCGTCTTTGTACAGTTCGCCCAACGCGATCTGTTGTTCCGTCAAAACCTGGACGTATTCCGCAGCCACTTTCAGGACGCGTTCCCAGCCGTTGATCGCCGCACGCAGTTCACGTAGCTTGCCAACGAAGTCGTGTGACAGTTCGTTTTGTCGCGCCTGTTCATGCGCAATCTGAAATGAGTATTGGCGGACCTCGCCATTTTCCGAACGCTGACGCAGGCGACGCTCGTAGCTGACACCCGCACCCCACGTGTGGTAGTCGTCATCAAAAATCGTCGCGACGGAATCGTCGAGTCCTTTCTCTAAACCAAGCTTCGAGTACATCGCGTGTGCATTCACATCGGGAAGCAGCTTGTTCTTTGCCGCCGCTAGGTTCGCACGCGCTTCTTCGATCCGAGCGTTCGCGACGGCCAATTCGGGCCGTGTCATGGCTTTGGCAATGTCGGCGGCGATCGGTGTCGATAGGACGGGTTCAATATTCTGACCGGTCGCATGAATGTCCCAATAGACTTCGGAATCGAAACCCATTGGTTCATCGGTACCGGGATACACCATTTGAGCTAGGCCGAGTTCCGTTCGCAGCTTCATTTCGGCCACTCGGCGGTCACGCAACGTGCTTTCGCGAGCTACGCGAAATTCATTCAGCACCGAAGCAACCTGCAGAATTTCCGTTCGGGCGCTTTGACCCAGTTCGGCCCGCTCAGCTTCTTGGCGTGAGTATTCCGCTGCTAAGCGAACGTAGGCTTCGGCAGCTCGGGACTGACGTGTCGTGCCTGCCAGTTCCCAATATCCAACGTCAATGTCACGAACAATGTTCCGCAATCTGATGCGAAATTCGTGTTCCGATTGTCGTTGCCTGGCCGACGCGATCCGCAATTCTCGCTGCGCGGCAGACCGTCCTCGGCCACGAAAGAGAGGCTGCGTGTATTCAAGGTTGAGCGCTGTCTCCCAGCCGGATGGGACCAACAATTGGGCTGCGTCGGGAACGTAACGAAGGTAATTCGTTCCCATGCCGATTTCGTATTTCCCGCCGGTGGGCAACTGCTGGCGTAGATACGTCTGGTTCCGACCCGATAGGGGACGAAAAAAATCAGTCTCTTGGAAATCGACGGGAGCCCCGAACGTGGCAATCCGGCTGCGAACCTGACGATCCGTCTCGCCGCCGAACGTCGAAATCCCAAATACCGGATCGAAGTCGCCACGCTCAACGGAAACCTTCGCCGCGGCGACCGACGGCAACGGCGTGATGACCGAAATTTCTTTGTTGTTCGCCAGGCCCAACCGAATCGAATCGTCGAGCGAGAGTTCCCATTCTGGGTCCGCGTCCGGCGCCGGCGCGGGTAGGCGTTGCCCGTCCGGTCGGCCTAGCTCAATTTCATCCCTGCCGACGTCAGGCGAGAGTCGGTCGGAAACCATGGGTGTCGTTTGTTCGTTCGCGCCGTCAAGCGGATTCAACGGACTGGGCGTCGGATTTGGTCCTGATGGAGCCGACAAGCTTGGTCCCGCTTCTTCTTCACGTTCGTCTTCAAGGGTGAAAACGAATGCGTTCAGCACCACCTGGGCATTCGACACAGATTCGTCGACGTCGATGGCACCGGGAATTTGATGGACGCCGTTCGGCGATTCAACGGCTTTGACGAAGGCTCTGTACGATTCTGTGAGTTGGCTGGCTTCGGCTAAATGTTCATCGCCGGCCAGTCGTCGAGGACGCGCCACACGGAAAGACGTCGAGACCGGCGCTGGCGATTGGGGTGATAGCGAGTCAACGCTCTGGGCGACGGTGCTCTGGGCAGCGGTGCTCTGGGCAGCGGTGCTCTGGGCAGCGGTGCTCTGGGCAGCGGTGCTCTGGGCAGCGGTGCTCTGGGCGACGGTGCTCTGGGCAGCGGTGCTCTGGGCAGCGGTCGGAGTCAATGCGCCGGTACCGGCAAAAAGTACCGTGATCAAAGCGGTTCGCTTGATGAGACTGCAATGCGTTTCGATATCCATCTCGATCCCAACGCTTGAAGAGACTCCCACTGTGTGGCGTGGGACCGTCCCCACAGTATTTCGGCTATCCCCCGGCCGCTTGATCGGCAAATTGAGCACTCGAGCAAATACCGTGAAAACTGGCACAGTTTGCCAGATCCGCAATGGCACCCCAGATGTAGGGGTTTCGAGGCGGACACTTGAGTATCCCCCCTGGTGGCTGCGCTGGTGTCGGGTCCTGGTCGGTTTTCATGAACGAAACCCGCTTTCGCCAAAGCTGTCTCGGATCGACGGCGTCCGGAAACTTGGGGGAACGATCCCGTCGTTAACACGATTTGAAAGGTTCGAGCCGCACCGCAACGCGAATCAAATCGAGTGCAGCGCGCCTGGCCATGCGATCGCAAGGGTGACGTTTGTAGCGAATAATCAGAAAAAATCGATGAATATGGCCAACTGAATCTGGATCTTCGCTGCTGGCACCCCTAACATCATCGGAGACGACATGGGCGACGAAACGCCCCTGACAGCCCATATTTTGGGGAGACCTGCGTGACATGTCCGCGAGATCGTCGATAGGAAGCTCGTGCTGGTACAGGTCTCAATCAATTCAGTGTGCCACCCGAATGGATTCTAGCCGCTCTTCCCTCGCCACCCTGGTCACGACTTAGCTCCCGCACCTTTTGCAATTTCACAGTTCGGCAAACTTACAGCTCGGCAAAGATTTTGACATGAGTGATCTAACTCCAACCCTAACTCGGCAACCTGTCACGGTTGATGACGGTCGGGTAGCCGCTGAACCGACACTTCCGATTCAACCGCCTTCGCTGCTTCGTCAGTGTACCGAGAGGGTGCTAGCACTCGGCATGTTGATTGTTGTAAGCCCATTGATTGGCGTGTTGGCGTTGGCCGTCCATTTTTCGAGTCCTGGGCCGGTCATTTACCGGCAGGTCAGATCCGGCCTGTGGAGACGTCCGTTCTATATCTACAAATTTCGATCGATGGTGGAAGACGCGGAGGGCGAAACGGGAGCCGTGTGGTCAACCAAGGACGATCCCCGGGTGACGGTCATCGGTTACTACCTGCGATTGTTTCATCTCGACGAACTTCCCCAGCTGGTCAATATCATTCGCGGGGAAATGTGTTTCGTCGGACCACGGCCCGAACGACCCGAAATCATTGCCAAAATCGAAGCCGAAATTCCGGGTTACGGCCATCGCCTTGGCGTCATGCCCGGGGTCACCGGATTGGCACAGGTGAATTTGGATCCTGACGAAACCATCAATTGTGTGAAGCGTAAGTTCGAGCTCGATATTGAGTACATCTTCAGCGCGACGTCGCTTCTTGACCTGCGAATCGTTTTGGCAACATTCTTGAAAATGTTTGGGGTATCGAAGGCATCCGCTACGGCATTGTTCGGGATTCAACGCGTTCCAATTGTTCGCGAGTCTGTTCGGGGTCTGTCCGACGACTGGTTGCAGGAAACCCGCATTGATGTCGACAATCACGAGTTGGTACTCGAACCTGTCGGCTAACTCTCTCAAATTGCCTTGATGAATAACGACCGAATTCGCGTCGCGCATGTGACATTCGGCTTAGACGTAGGCGGACTTGAAAAGCAAATTGTTCAGTTTGCCAAGCACGCTGATCCTAGCCGGTATCATTTGACCGTGGCGTCATTGGGCCACATTGGATCGGTCGGCGAGCAGCTGCGCTCGATGAATGTGCCCGTCGTATGCATGCACCGCGATGATGGTTTTCATCCCGGCTTGATGATTGAACTTTATCGGTTCTTCAGAAAAATTCGTGCGGATGTCGTTCATTCGCACGATTCACTGCCTCTGATTTATGCGGCACCGGCCGCTCGATTGGCGGGCGTTCGCTCCATCATCCACACGCAACACGGACGTGGATTTGGTTTGAGTTCCCGTCAAGAATGGATGGCCCGCCAAGCATCGCGATTGACCCATCAATTCGTCGCCATCTCGCAAGATATCCGCGACCGGGTGATCGAGATGGGGGTTGAGTCGAAGCGTGTGTCGGTCATCCGACCCGGTCTTGGCGGCAACGATTTCGAACGCGATCGCGTCGCTTCCTCGCATCATGATCGACCCTATGTGGTTTGCTTGGCCAAGCTGTGCCCCGAGAAGGGCGTCTCGACCTTGATTGACGCCGCTTCGCAAATGCTCAAACGAGAACCGGCGATCGAAGTTTTGATCGCGGGCGACGGAGTGTGTCGAGCGGAGTTGCAAGGTCAGATCTATGCGATGGGGCTAGAAAAACGTGTCCGTTTGATTGGCGAGACCGACCGGGTCGCTGAATTGCTGGGTCGGGCAAGAGTATTCGTGCTTCCGTCGAAATCGGATGGCGGATCCTTTGCCCTATTAGAAGCGATGTTTGCGGGCGTTCCGATTGTCGCGACAGATGTTGGGGGAACAACGGATGTGATTCGCGACGACATCAACGGTCGCCTCGTTCCGCCGCAAGATCCAACGGCCATGGCGAACGCAATCGTGGATCTTTGGAACGATGCGAATACCGGTGCTCGCTTGGTCGCCGAAGGGCACCGAATCGCGACCAATGATTTCGATATCCAGCAAGTGCTTTGCCAGTACGAAGCACACTATGAACTCAGTCTCGACGAACGTAGAAAGAGTTCCCGCGGACGCGCCCGAGCCAAGGTGGTCGCCCTTTGAAGCGACTCGCATCTGGCGTCCTGCGTTCGTCGTAGTAGAACTCGCCGTTGCGTCAGAACCCGAATCGCACTGCAGGCTAGCTTTGCGAACTTGGTTGAAGTTCGGCGTTCCGCTGCGATCTAGAAGTGGTCATTCGAAAGGCTCTGTTCATTCCGCCGGTACTTCAATCAGCAACTGGGGCGCCTCTTCGGATGATTTTTCGCGACTGATGAAACGAACGGCCGCGGTACCGTGTTCGCCGGTTAAGGCAAGTGTCACCAGGTCCCCGGATTTGACGAGGAAGTCGACCAAGCGAGGATCCGAAATGCGGACCTGGCTCTTGCCCGTGCTGGACTTGACCGAGTCATCGTCATCGATCGATATCTCTGCCAGGATTGGAAAGCTGTCGAGCTGCTTCGGCGCCGCATCGGATGAGGGGGTCTGGTCCCAGCTCAATTTCGATTCATCCCACATTCCCACTTCCGACACACCGTAAATTTGCATCGTAGCGCCGACAGGGCGCCGTGCCGAAACGAGGCTCAAAATCAGGCCGGCTTTTTCGATCTTCGCTTTCGAATCTTTGACGCTCGACAAGTCGAATCGAACGTAGGAATGATTCACGGGCACACCGTTCCGCGTTCGTATCCCGATGCTCGGATTCAGGCCCAGAGTGTCGCTTCCGCTGCCACCGTTTTGCACCATTGCATCGGCTCCGCGACCGTCACCCGATGAAATTGGGATCCAACGCATCTTGGTTTCGGGCTTCGCCTCCGGAGCGTCTTTGATTTCTGGCTTGGCTTGTTCCTCGGGAGCCGGCGTCACCACGGGTGACTCCGACATCGCCACCGTCGAATCCGGTCCAGATGCGGGGCCGGGATCTGGCTTGGCGGAAGACTCGGGTGAGCCGGAATTGTTGGCGGCCGAGCCTCCCTTGCTACTCTCTTTTCCAGCGTTGGCGTTGGCGTTGGCGTTTTTTTCGTTTTTGCCCCGGTTTTTTTTGTTTTGCCAGGGCTTCTTTGCCGGTGCGTCGTTCTTGCCATTGTTTCCATTGGCGCCGTTGTTTCCATTGGCTTGGTTACCGGCGTTGGGGGCACTCGATTTGGTTTCTGTTGCGGCTGCGACGGGCTGGTTGGCCGGTTGCGGGCGTTGCGCCGGTGCAGTCGCTGGATTCGCATTTGCATATGCCGACAAATCATCGGTGACGACATAGGATTCGTTGTTGCGTCCCGCATTGGTAAAGAAGTAAGTGATCACCGGCAAAGCGACCAGAACGCATGAAACGATGGCGATGATCGGCAAATAGGTTTGCCACGCGGGTGTCGCCACTGGCTTGGGGGACGGTCGCGCGACGTTAGGGTTCACCGCCGTCATTCTGCCAGAGGACGCCGCCGACGAATGCATCACGACGGGCGTGGCGGGCAATGATGCCAGCGGATCGTGAATCGCTTCCACTTCGTCGATTGCTTCAAACACGCTGGCCGATGACTTCTTTGTCACGACTTCGGATAGGCCTTCCTTCAGCCGATTGATTGCTTGTGCCGTTTCGGTTGTTTTCTGGCACTCGACTTCGACGCGTCGCAGCTCTTCTTGCAGCTTTGCAGCCGAAGCGACTCGCATTCGCGGTTCTTTGCGAAGCAGCTTGTGAACCAAATCACACAAGGGCGTCGGAATCGCCGGGTTGATTTCTGATATGGGTTGTGGCCGATGGGCTAGGATCGAAACGAGTTGTCCCGGAACCGACTTTGATTGAATTGGCAATTGGCCGGTACACATTTCGTACAGCACAACGCCGAGCGAATAAAGGTCGCTGCGATCGTCCATGGGATCCGATCGGGCTTGTTCGGGCGCTAGGTAGCCGGGGGTTCCGATCACCGCACCGCGACCTGCCAATTGGTCAACGGGTGTCGATGCCAGTGCTAAACCAAAATCTAGGATTTTGATTCGACCGGTGCCCTCTTGGATCCAAATGTTCGCCGGCTTGATGTCGCGATGGACGATGCCTTTGGCATGAGCGGACGCAAGCCCTTGAGCGATCTGGGTCGCGAATTGAATGATCTGTGTGAAGTCGCGGTCGAGGTGTGTTTTGTTGTACGTTTCAAGCGTTTCGCCTGCCAACATCTCCATCGCCATGAACGGAGTACCTTTGCTCTCGCCGACTTCGAAGATGGTTACGACATTGTCGTGGTGAATGGCCGCCATCGCACGGGCTTCGCTGAGAAAGCGTTTGCGGCTGTTGGGAATCGAGGCGATTTTTTGATTCATCACCTTCAACGCCACAGCCCGTTTCAGCTTGACGTCTTCGGCTCGGAAGACGAATCCCATCCCGCCGCGGCCGAGTTCCGATATCACGCGGTAGTGGCCAAGGGTACCGAGATCGCCCGGATGGCTAGACGGTTCAAGAAATTCGTAAGCGGGCACCGATGCGGTCACGGACAAATCACCAACAATTGAGGAGATATAGGTGCAGAGTTGTTGCAGTATATCCGCCCGGTAACGCTGCCACCACTTTAGCAACGGTGAAAGATGCGACTTCCGGCAACCGCTTTGAACCGAGGAAGGTGGACGCATCAAGCAGCAATCGCAGTCGCGCGAACTGCGTTCCGCCGATCGGATTGTTGCTGTGCAACCAGCTTCGCTCGAGATGTCACCAATGCGAGATGTCACCAATGGTCGGGCACCCGCAGGACCCAGCGTTGCTACGGCTGACGCTAGCAGCCTGTGGTCAGCCGAACGCGTTGATTTATCCCCGTTTCGGAAACTTCAATCGCAATCCCGAGCTGGCATGCTTGTCGGGGCTTCGCCGGCAATGCTGTCCTAATCGAAGCCAAATGGTGAAAGCGACCGTTCCGGCGTCCCTGATTCAGCGGCTGGCTGGCATTTTCGTGGCTCTCGGCGGTCATCGGTGCATTTCCGTCAGGTGTTAGCGGGGGGCCGGTTGTTCAGGTTGTGAGGATTGATTTGACCCTGCCCCTGCAATCGGATACGTTTGTTTTGCTCTCGAGGCGACAATGCCGCGCCTTGAGCAACTACAATGCGTGGAACGACCACGTAAATTCCCTGAACCCGGCCATCGAAAACGCCCTTCAGGCCCCACCTAAAATCCCCGCCTTTGAATTGGATAAACGCTCGAACGGTTTTGTTCGGTGTTGTCGTCCAAAATCCACGAGAAATTGGCTTGAACGAACGATTTCAACCGATCTCGATCGCTCAACGTTTTCCGCCGAATGATTCCCGGCGGCGCGGCTGTGTTTCCATTCGCTCACGTTCAACATCCTTCACGGGAGAATCCCACCATGCGTTGTTTCGGTAATCCGCTGAGTCGTCGAGGTTTTTTGGCAGCCGGTGCATTCGGCGGTTTGGGATTGTCCTTGCCCGAGTTGTTGATGCGGCAAGCGATGGCCGACCAGAAGCACTACGATTTCATCGAGGCGAAGGCCAAGAGTGTCATCCACGTCTATTTGCCCGGCGGCATGGCCCAGCAAGAATCGTTCGACCCCAAGCCGTATAGCCCGCTGGAATACCGTGGCGAACTACGCCCGATCAAAACCAACACGGGTGAACAGTTTTGCGAAACGGTTCCCCAGCTAGCCAAGCGAGCCGACAAGTTCAGCATCATTCGGTCGATGACGCACGGCGAAGCCGCCCATGAACGTGGCACGCACAATATGTTCACAGGCTACAAGCCGAGTCCGGCTCTTCAATATCCAAGTTTCGGCGCCGTCGTCAGTCACGAGTACGGTCCGCGTAACAATTTGCCACCTTACGTTTGCATTCCTAACGTGCCCAATGAATTCGCCGGCACGGGATACCTGCCCAGCAGCTTCGGCGGATTTGCACTCGGATCAGATCCCGCTCGCGCCGATTTCAAGGTTCGCGACTTGGATCTTGCCGGCGGCGTCGACGAACAGCGATTCTTGCGACGGAAAGCGGCGTTGGACGTGGTGAATCAAAAGTTCGTTAGCGCGACGCCGGCCGACAATGTCAGCGCGATGAACACCTTCTATCAACGCGCCTATGACTTGATCGATACGCCCAAGGCAAAAGAAGCTTTCGATATCGAAAAGGAAGATGCGAAGACTCGCGATCGTTACGGACGAAACGAAGCCGGCCAACGCCTCTTGATGGCGCGGCGACTTGTCGAATCGGGCGTTCGATTGGTCACGCTCACCTATGGCAGTTGGGACATGCACACCAACATCACGACCAACTTTCGCACTGCAATGCCCAGTCTCGATCTCGGCCTTTCGGCGTTGATTGACGATCTTTCCGAGCGAGGAATGTTGGACGAGACGTTGGTGATGGTCAGCAGTGAGTTCGGGCGAACGCCCAAAATCAATCCCGACGCGGGTCGCGATCACTGGCCGAAAGTTTTCAGCGTCATGTTGGCGGGCGGCGGTATCCGCGGCGGTGTCATTCACGGTGCGTCGGATTCGACCGCCGCCGAACCCGAAAATGATCCCGTGTCGCCGGCTGACCTGGCCGCCACGATGTACCGCTTGATGGGGATCGTTGCGGATAAAGAACTGATGGCGCCCGGCGATCGACCGATCGAAATTGTCGATGGCGGCAAGCTGATCGAACCGCTTTTGGCTTAAGAAATTACGAGGGGACTGGCGAGTTCTCAACGCCACGTCGATTTCATTTTCTCGGCACCAATTTCCAACTCGGTAACCATGAACGTTCGATCATCGATCCTTGCTGTCGCTGCCGCGCTGATGACTTCGGTGTCCGCGCCGGCCGCCTTCCCCATCGTCGACCAAGTGCGACCGATGGGTGTCGTTCGCGGTGAAGAGACCACGATTACGTTCAAGGGCCAGCGAATCGCGGAAGCCCATACGGTCCTGGTCGATCAACCCGGTATCGAGATCATCGAAGTCAAGTCGATCGATGGCAAAACCGTGGAGGTCAAGTTGAAGGCCGACGCGAAACTTTCGCCGGGACTCTATCCGCTGCGTTTGGTAACCAAGTCGGGGATTGCCAATCTCCGGCTGCTTGGTGTCGGCGCCATGCCGATCGTCCAAGAAGTCGAGCCGAACAACGACTTTGCGGCTCCACAACCGATCGCCATGAATCAAACGATCGAAGGTGTCGTGGATCGCGAGGACGTTGATCACTTTCAGATCGATTTAAAAGCCGGCGAACGTTTGAATGTTGAAATCGAAGGCATTCGCTTGGGGTATTCCACCAACAATCAAAACATCCTTGATCCCTACATTGCCATCCTCGATGAAGGCCGCTTCGAAGTTGCCACCAGCGATGATTCGGCGCTGCTTCAACAAGATGGCGTGTGCACGTTTGTGGCTCCGCAGGACGGCAAGTACACGGTGCTTGTAAGAGACAGTTCCTTTGGCGGCGCGCCCGTCAACGGCTATCGTTTGCACGTCGGTGCTTTCCCGCGACCCGTCGCTGCCATTCCGGCCGGTGGTCCACCCGGTTCGACGCTATCAGCCAAGCTGATTTCGTTGGACGGATCGGTGACGGACGCTTCGGTTCAATTGCCAAGTGAATCGGTCGATCGTTGGGGCGTCGTGATGGAAAACGAAAACGGAATCAGCCCCTCGCCGAATTGGATCCGCGTCAACGACTTGCCCGTCGTGATGGAAACAGAACCCAACGACGACTATCGAAAGGCTCCGGCCGTCACGGAACCAACGACGTCGGCGCCGTTTGCGTTCTGTGGTGTGATCGAAAAAGACGGCGACTACGACTGCTTTGCGTTTGAGTGCAAAAAAGGTCAAAAGTTTCGGGTTCAGTGCTTTGCACGTGAGATTTTGCGATCGCCATTGGATGCGTTCATGAATGTCTTTGGACCAGATAACAAAACGATCTCGTCATCAGATGACACCAACGGAAAGACGGACCCTTTCATTGAATTCACCGCGCCGGCCGACGGCTTGCATACGGTTCGTTTGTACGACCACCTGCGCGGTGGCAGCCCCGTCCATCACTACCGCATCGAAGTGACGGCCGCCAATGCCACGTTCGACTTGACGTTAAAAGAACTCCGTCGCGACGAGGCCCAGGTTGCCAATGTTCCAATTGGCGGGAACACTGCGTTTGTCGTGACGGCGACCCGGAAGGGGTACAACGGGGAAATCGCGATGGAACTGGATGGCCTGCCTGATGGCGTGACGGCAATGGCTTACCCGGTCCCGGCTGGCCGCGTCGAGATCCCGGTCTTGCTGACCGCATCAGCCGAGGCCAAGCATGCCGCTTCGTTGTTCACCATCGCCGGTCACGGCGACGAGAAGAACTTCGGTGTCATGGGACGGCTGAAGCAAGAACATAAGTTGGTGCTCGGCCAAAACCGGCGACACATGTGGTCCCACGAAACCGAGCGCGCCGCGATGGCCGTATCCGACGCGGCGCCGTTCAAGATCGAGCTGGTCCAACCGGCGACACCGATTATCCGTGGCGGCAGTAAGAGTCTGCTTGTTCGGGTCACCAAAGACGAAGGCTTTGACCAAGACATCCGCATTCGAACGCTCTACAACCCGCCGGGCGTCGGAGTCAACAACGGCCAGAAAATTGCCAAAGGCAAAAGCGAAGTCGAAATTCCGCTGACCGCCAATACATCGGCTGCGATCGGTCAATGGCCGATGATCCTGGTCGCCAGCTATCCGACCGACCAGGGTAACGCCGAGATCACGACCGCGGCGATCATGTTGGACGTGCAAGACTCGATGTTTAAATACGAGTTTCCCAAGACAGCCGCCGAACAAGGCACCGAAGCCGCTGTCGCCGTTTCTGTGGAAGTGCTTCGTGATCTTCCCGGCGACGCGGAAGTCCAACTTGTTGGTTTACCCAACGGTGTGACCAGCCCCGCCGGCGTTCAGCCCGTGGCCAAAGACGCGACGACGGTCACGTTTCCAATCGTCGTTGCCGCCGACGCAAAGGTCGGGAAGCACAATACCCTGGTCTGTATTTCAAGCGTCAAGGTGGGGGACGAGACGATCGTTCAAACCACCGGAACTGGCGAATTGCGAATCGATGCACCGCTGCCGCCGAAAAAAGATGCTCCCAAAGTGGAGCCGAAAGCCAAGGAAAAGAAGCCGGCCGCACCCAAGCCGCTAAGCCGTTTGGAACAACTGCGACAGATGAAAGAAACCCCTTAACGTATCTCGATCTTCCCACCGAAATTTGCGACGCCCGTTTTTAAAATTGCCACTTGATTTGGCTCGCACGAAAGTTTGATCATGACCGACAATTCACTCCACCAATTGCGTGCGAGGTTCGCTAACACGGACAGCCACCCGTCCCCACGCGCGCGGCGTTCCAAGGCAACCTTCATTGCCGCCGTGTTCCCGATCGTATTCGCCGTCTTCACAACCACAACTTTGGCAGCCGATCCCGCCGAGTCTGCGACGGCTTCGGTCAGCAAGGATTTGCCGAAGGTACCCGACTTGGCGGTCTTTCCACCGGAAATCAAACTTGGATCGTCTCGTGATTTTCAGTCGTTCGTTGCAATCGTCCGTCGTGACGACGGGATCACATCCGACGTCAGCGACCTGGTCACGTGGTCAATAGCTGATCCCACCAAAGTCAAGCGAGACGGGTTTCAGTTGTTGCCCATTGCCGACGGTAAGACGCAGCTGGTCGGTTCGTACGCCGGCGCCGAGGTCCGCATTCCCGTCGAAGTCTCTGGTGCGACCAGTCGTCCGAAGATCAGCTTTGAAAAAGACGTCATGCCCGTTTTGACCCGGTCGGGTTGCAACACCGGATCCTGCCACGGCGCAGCGCGGGGAAAAGATGGGTTTCGAGTCAGCTTGTTCGGCTTTGACCCCGTGGGCGACTTTCATCGGATCACACGAGAAATTGGCGTCCGTCGGATCAACTTGGCCGTCCCCGAAGAAAGCCTGTTTTTGAAAAAGGCGGTCGGCAGCGTTCCCCACACCGGCGGCAAACTTTTCGAAACGACAAGTGACTATTACGCCACGATCTTGGAATGGCTTCAGGACGGAGCCAACATTGATCCGGCCGACGCCAAGCCGCCAACGGTCGATTCGGTTGTCCTTTATCCACCGCAAGCGGTGATCGAGGGCGAAGGCAAAACACAGCGTTTCGTTGCGGTCGCGACCTACAGCGACGGAACGACTCGTGATATCACACGTTTGGCCGCGTTCACGTCGAACAACTCGGGAACTGCCGAAATCGATGACGTCGGTACGGTCACCGCGGGACGTCGTGGCGAGGCGTTCGTGATGGCTCGATTCGACACGCACACCGTCGGCAGCCAAGTCTTGGCTTTGCCCGAGAACCTTCAGTACACGCGTCCGAAAATCGAAGGCAGCTATATCGACCAAATGGTGGGGCAAAAGCTACAGAAGCTTCGCATTCTGCCTAGCCCGCTTTGCAGTGATGAAGAATTCATTCGCCGAGTCACCATCGATATCGTTGGCGAGTTGCCCGCAGAGGAAGATTACCGACGGTTCGTCGCCGACGTGGCGCCCGACAAACGTACCGAGTTGATCGATCGGTTGCTTGAACGCAAAGAGTTCAGCGAAATTTGGGCAATGAAGTTCGCTCAACTGCTGATGATCAAGAGTACGAATCAAGTCAGTTACAAGTCCGCGTTTTTGTATGCGAACTGGTTGACGGACAAATTTGCTCGCAACGTGCCCATCGATGAAATGGTCCGTGAACTGCTTACCAGCACGGGCGGCACGTTCACGTCGCCGCCGACGAATTTCTATGAAATCGAACGCGACACTTTGAAGACGTCTGAAAACGTCGCACAGGTGTTCATGGGAATTCGCACTCAGTGTGCCCAGTGTCACAATCACCCGTTCGATCGTTGGACGATGGACGACTATTACGGATTCGCTTCGTTCTTCGCTCAGGTCGGCCGAAAGAACGGCGAAGATTATCGCGAACAGATCGTCTACAACCGGTTCAGCGGAGAAGTGAATCATCTCGTCACCAAAAAACCGGTTCCGCCGACCTTCTTGGGGGGCGAGTCGCCCGCGACGAAGGGAAAAGATCGACGCGAAGTGCTGGCAACTTGGTTGACCAGTCCGGAGAATCCGTTCTTCGCAAAATCCATTGCCAACCGAGTTTGGGCTCACTTCATGGGTGTCGGCGTGGTCGAGCCTGTGGATGATATCCGTGTCAGCAACCCGGCGTCGAATCCTGAGCTGTTCGATGAACTTGGGAAACGATTGGTCGAATACAAATTCGATTTCCGTCGCTTGGTTCGTGACATCTGCACCAGCGATGCGTACCAGCGAAGCACATCCGAAAACGAAACCAACGCCCATGATCATCTGAACTTTTCACATGCGGTCGTGCGTCGGGTTCCCGCCGAGAGCTTGCTCGATTGCATTTGCCAAGTGACCCAATCACCAGACAAGTTTCGTGGTCTACCGCTGGGGGCGCGAGCCGTGCAAATTGCCGATGGTACGACGACAAACTATTTCTTAACCGCGTTTGGTCGGTCGCCACGCGCAACCGTATGCGACTGCGAAGCCACAACCGACCCGTCATTGTCCCAAGCACTGCACTTACTGAACGGTGACTCGGTTCAGAGCAAAATTGCGAGAAGCAAGATCGTCGAAAAATGGTTCGTCGACGAGAAACTGCCCGTCGAAACCGTCATCGATCGCATTTATGTGCGTTGTCTTTCTCGGTCACCAACGGAAAAAGAATCGGCGGACTTGATCGCCTCGATGAAGGACGACCCGAACCAAGTCGCCGCACTTCAAGATGTTTTCTGGGCCGTTTTGAATAGTCGCGAGTTTGTGTTCAACCACTAGATCTCGATTGCACGGATGTTGCATCGCTGCACGGATCGAAATACTGTCCCGAACATGGCTGTTCTGAAATTTTAAGAACTTACTTCGATGAAAACTTTCAACAACGTCATTGCGATCACGATCTTGATGGGCGCGACCGTCGCCGTGGGCGACGACGCGAAATCGACTCCCGCTGAAAAAATCACGTTTGAAGATCACATCAAACCCATCTTTCGCCAACACTGTGCCAAGTGTCACAACCAAGGCGAAAAGAAAGGCGGGCTTGCTGTCGATTCGTTTGCGGGATTGATGGAAGGCGGCGGAAGTGGCGAGGTCGTCTTCGACGACGGTGATGCGGACGGAAGTCGCCTTTGGCAACTGGTCAATCACGACGACACGCCCGTCATGCCGCCGAATCAAGATCGAATTCCCGACGACCAATTGAAGTTGCTGCGTGCTTGGATCGAAGGCGGGATTCTGGAGGACTCGGGATCGAAGGCGAAAGCCAAGAAAAAAAACTCGCTCGCATTCGTCGCCAGCAGTAGCGGGCGACCGGAAGGCGGCGGTGCTATGCCAGCTGCCCTGCCCCAGGCCACACCCGTTGTGACCGCTCGCGCCGCGGCAACCACCGCGATCGCCGCCAGTCCGTGGGCGCCACTGGTGGCGCTGGCCGGCCAACAACAGATCGTGATGTATCACAGCGACTCCGGTGAATTGCTTGGTATCTTGCCATTTTCCGAAGGCGTTGCTCAGTCGTTGAAGTTCAGCCGAGACGGATCGTTTTTGATCGCCGGCGGTGGCGAGCACAGTGTCAATGGAATCGCGGCAATTTACGATGTGAAGTCGGGCGAACGTGTTGCCGCGGTTGGCGACGAACTCGATACCGTGTTCGGAGCCGATGTTAACGATTCGATGAACCGGGTTGCGCTGGGTGGACCGCAAAAGATGTTGCGGATCTATGACGCGACCGACGGAACCCAGTTGTTTGACTTGAAGAAGCACACCGATTGGATCTTTACTGTCGCCTACAGCCCGGATGGAATTTTGATCGCTTCGGGCGATCGATCGGGCGGTTTGTGTGTCTGGGAAGCGGAAACGGGACGCCTGTATTTGGACCTTACCGATCACAAGGGTGCCGTGATTTCCGTCGCTTGGCGAGACGATTCGAATGTCCTGGCCAGCGCAAGCGAAGACGGAACGGTCAAACTGTGGGACATGGCGGCCGGAAAGTTGATGAAGTCGATCACCGCGCACAACGGCGGCGCGACGGATGTAACGTTCGATCACGAAGGCCGGTTGGTCACGGTCGGAAAGGACAAACGCGCCAAGTTGTGGGACGCGTCGGGGAATCACATTCGCGATTTCGAACCGATGACAGAGGACGTCCTCGAAGTCTGTATCACTCACGATGGAAAGCGAGTCGTCTATGGTGATTGGACGGGGCAAGTTCTTGTTGCAATGACGGATACGCCCAATCAGAAGACTCCTTTGGCCGCCAATCCGCCGCCGGTTGCTGTTCGATTGCAAAGCGTCAATCAAACGTTGACCTCGCTGCAAAGCGAGTTGGCACCTAAAGAATCAGCGTTCGACGTGGCTAGTCATGCAGTTGCCGCGGCGAGAAAACCGATCGATGAATGGAATAGACAGATCGCTGCTAAGAAAGCGGAATCGGAAAAGGCGACGGCGGATGCTAATGCGATGCAAACGCGAATCGGCGCGATCGACGAAGAGTTGCCTGTGCTTACGAACGCGTCTCGAGACTTGCAAGACGCTTTGACGGCCGCGCGGGTGGGATTGAAAACGGGTGCGGTCGACTTGGCTGCGGTTGCGGATCGTGAACAAGCGTTGGCGGATGCCCTGATCGTCTTGGCAACGAAACGCCGATCCCGAATCGAGGCCGTTGCCGCAGTCGCGGTGCTTTCGAAACTGGCAGCCGATCGGATGGCTGAGTCCGTCGCATTGTCCGCGAAGCTGCCGCCACTTCAATCCGCATTGGATTCGGCGATGGCGGCGGCGGCGGCGGCCAAAACGGCCCGGGACGAAACGGCAGCGCGTCTGAATAACGTCCGTGTCAAACGGGATCGCCTAGCCGCGGAAGTGAACTGAGGCGTCAACCGCGCACGTTGTGGGTGGGCGTTCATGGACCAACCACGCATTCCCGCCCCCCGGCCAGATCGGTCTGGTTGTGACGTTTATCCCTGATTTGGACCCCCGGACACCTGTCGAAGCTACGAAATAGGTTCCGCGAGGGCCCGTTTTGACTTTGCGGACTGCCCGGTTTGCGTAAACTGTACGCAGCCAGGCAGAGCCGAAACGGGATTCGGCGACTGCGAGCAAAATCCTTATCTTGAATCTTCCATCAGTCTCTTCGACGCGTTTCGAGCCCCCCCGTTCGCGAATTCGGGCAATCGCGTGATACGAAGCAGAAGTTGACGCATGCCATCCACTGTTCCCCGACGATTTCCGTTCGGCCGATATCGATTCGATCGAGTGTCGTTCTGTGCCGTTTGGGTAACGCTCGGGTGGTTCATCGCGATGTTCTCGCTTGGGGGCTGGGCATCGGCGCTCGCGCAACCACCAGGCACGCTGCCGCCTGACAAAGTGTTCGAAGGCCAAGACGAAGACTTTCCGATCCGTGCGTTCATGTTTCTAAGCGAAGCGGAAAGTCGGGTCATGATGCCGGGTGTAACGTGGGAGGAATATGTTCGCCGCCTGGATCTGGATACCGCAGCCGATGGGCAGCAACAGCCCTATAGTTTCCAATCTCTCAACGTCACCGGGACGACCGATGACGGGCGAGCGGAATTAGAAGTTGTGTTGCGGATGTCGATCGAATCGACCGAAGACCGTTGGATTCAGATTCCATTGCGGATGGGAAATTTTCACCGCTTGGCGCCGCCCGATGTCAGCGGTGTTGACGAATTCTCGCTGTCGTTGGAACCGGATTCACCCAACCACGTGTTGTCGGTCAAGACTTCGTCGGCCGGCGATGTGGTTCTGAAAATGCGAGTATCGGCACGGGTACAAAGCAATTCGATGCGAATGATCGAATTCCGGTTACCGGATGTTCCGTCGCAGGTTCGGTTGACCGTCGACGCATCGAAAATCGACGGCGAAGTCGTCGGACGCGGCGATGAAACATTAACCCGTCGCAACGTGCCGGGAAACAAAACACAATTTTCAGTCGAAAGCGGCGGCGGTAACTTTTCGTTTCGCTGGGGCACGTTGGCTCGTTCAACCAACGACGTGCCGTTGTTGGAAGTCGAAAGTCGTGTCGATGTCCGTTGGGATTCGCCACAGGATCAACCGATCGCGTCGGTCCGATTGACGGTGCGAAATGCAAAAGGATCCATCGACGGATTCCAGCTTCGATTCCCCAAAGGATCCGTCGTACTGGACACGCCGCGTTTGGGAACCGGAGGACAGACGATCGAGTTGGGCGCACCGGCCGACGAACCTTCCGATCCAGCCCAGAAGTCGGCCGCGGACTCGGGCCAAGCCGGCGGTGAAGTACGATCGGTCATCATTCCGGACGAAGAACGCCAGCAACGAATCGACTTGAATTTCGATCTTCAGCTCGCCGCTGACAACACGTCTTCACAATCGCCACTGAACTTCCGCGCCATTGACGTCGTCGGCGCACTGCGACACCGCGGCGAAATCACGCTGCAAACGGGCGGTGACTACCGATTGCGTTGGCGGACGCGTCCATGGGTACGAAGCGAACCCAGCGAGAGTCCCGAAAAAGGACTCAGCGGGCGTTTTTACCGATTTCGATTCGACCGTGGATCGTTCGAGTTGCCGCTTTGGCTTTCCGCGAAGGAGCGTCAAACCCGGGTAACAACGACGTCCGAATTGCAAATCCGCGACGAAGTGGCGTCCATCGTGATGGAGGTCCAGGCCAGCGGCCAAGCGACCGACGGGCGACTGCAGATCGACGAAGCCGATTGGAAAATCAGTTCGATCGAGAACGTCGAAACCGGTGAACCGATCGAATCGTTCAAGTCCGACATCTATCGAATCATTGATTTCAATCTCAGCTCGGACGTTGGGACGACGTCGTTTCGCATCCGCGCACAGCGACCGATCGAAGAAATCGCTGACGAAATAAGACTTGCCATTCCGCGTGTCGTTTCGACCGAGGAAAATGTGTTGGTTCAAAACGCGACGCTGAATCTGATCGGCAGCGGTCGAACGTTGTTGGTCGTGGACCTAGAGAATTCCAAAGGGCTGACGCGAACAGGTTCGTCGACCAACGAAATCATGGGCGTATCGTCGTCGAGTACCTTCCGCATGCTCAGTCCCGACGTTGGGGCGGTTCTTGTTGGGAATCTCGTCGAACAGCCTCCGCGAATCACCCTTTCAAGCGATGCAACCATCGAACTTGACGGCGACCAACTGCGATCGACGGTCGATTGGATCGTGACTTCGCCTTTGGACTTGGAAGGTCGACTGCCCATCCGGATTGCCAAGCCGGTGTTTTCACCAACACCCAAAAATGGCGATCCCTCCACCGACGTCAACAATGAAACCTTCGGCGCGTTAGGACTGACCAGCAACGGCTTGGATCGATTCGATGGTGCGTCGACGGTGGCGAGTGAACCTTGGGTCGTGACCGTTGATGGTGTGCCGGCGACGCTGCGCAGTCTCGATGACGATCGATTCGAATTGATTTCCGAGCGATTGGCGAGCGGAACGATGGCGATACGTTGGCGACATGCACAAACGAGATTGTCGTCTGCGACCACAAGGGCAACGGAATCGGTTTCGTTGCCGCGTCCCAATTTTGCTGATGTGACCGTTCGCGGCGCGATTCGCGTGAACCTGCGAGGCAACCAACAATACGATTTGACATCGACGGACACGCTTCCCGTTTCAACGTTGGACCTCGACACGTTGCCTCGTGAACCCCTGCGACTTCGTTTGCAGTCGCGTTTGGTGACCGCCGACGACATCACCGTTCGTCAAGCGATGTTGCGCACGGTTGTTGGTCGGTTGACCCGGCAAGAACAGGTTGTCGCTCGAGTCCAGGGCGGCGACGTTTTCCAAGTCGACCTGCCCCCGGATACGCCCGACGTTAGTGTCGAAGCGTTGATCGACGACGTTCGCATTCCGGTTCAACGTCAATCGGATTCTTTGATCGTGCCGCTGCCGGGCAACCGGAATAGCCACGTTGTTGACCTGCGGGTCTGGATCGCGATGCCGACGTCACCGTCGTTTGCCAGGATCCAGCCGATGTTGAAGTTGCCGATCGGAATCGGAAGAGTCTATTGGCAAATCATTGCTCCGATCGACGGCCATATCGTGTGGGCGTCGCCCACCGTCGGTCGATCGATGTCGTGGCGATTCGACGGTTGGCGTCTGGATCGAGTCTCGACTCATACGGATAGCGCGCTCAGTGCCATGATGGGCAGTTCGCCGGAATCCTACGAGTCGCTGCCCCCAGGAAATCGCTACCTGTACGTGGGTTCGGACACGCCGTCGTTCAACGTGGTCATCGTGTCTCGCACGATCTTGTGGATTTGTGTCGGGTCTTTCGTCTTGCTTTTGGCGGTCTTGCTGACGCACGTTCCGAAGTCACGTCATCCGCTGACCGCGTTGGCGATCGCCGTTCTGTTTGCCGGGCTATTGGCGGTTGCACCGGATGCGGCCGTTTTGGCTGGTCAATTGGGCATGATCGCGCTGGTGTTGGTCATTGTGATGATTGCGATTCGCACGTTGATCTCTCCGTCGGGCAGCAGTCGCGTGTTTACATCACAGTCGTCGGGACCTGTCGCGTCGCCAGTCGCCGCAAAGAAACCGTCCTCGTCCACTCGCACAGTACAGTTGGTTGAACCGGAGCCGCCCAGCGTTGCGTCGACTCGAACGATCGCGAAGTCGCCCGAGGTGTTGCCGTGATCTATCGATTCCGGTTTCCGGCGATGGTCGTATTCGCTGTGATGTTCGTTTTTGCACTATCCCCCATCGCGTTTTGCGATGACGCCGATGACGGGACTGCCAACGATGCGGATAAGGCGACGGCGACAGTCGAAAACAGTGAAGAAACTGTTCAGCGATTCCAATTGGAATTGCCGCGTTCACTGCCCGATGGTCGTCCGATTTTGCCGGTGGGGATTTATCAGTCGCAGATGGTCGAACTGATTCCCGATCACTACCGTCCCGAATCGACCCAACGCCTAGTCGATGCGATTAATAAGTCCGCCGAATTGGGTGACGACGCCCAAGCTAGCCGTCTTCGCAGCGGTGAGTATTGGATTCGACTCGTCGACGACGTCCTGGTCAGCCAACGCAGCATCCTTGACCTGGAGGCCGACTCGGAAGCGGTCGTTCGTCGATCACTCGGGCGTGTGAACCTGTCCATCGATGCGGGCAAAAATCGAAATTCTAACGCGGTATCCGATATGTTGCCTCGGCTGGAATCGGGGCCGGACGGTGATTTGATTGCCGTGTTTCAAGGCGGCGCAAATCTCCGAACTCGCATCGATTTTGGTTGGCAGCTTCGTGGATATAGCTTTGGCGGCGGGCAAGAGTTTGCATTGCGATTGCCGCCGGCCCCACAAACTCGAATCGTCCTGGCCGCGCCGCCCGGTATTCGCATCGAAAGCCTGGAAGGTGTCCTGCGGGAACGCCCCGGTCCGCCTGCGGATTCGGGCGATCTATCAACCGATCGTGAATCGAAGTGGTACGAAATCGATGCCGGCGGTTTGTCGACGGTTCGTATTCGGACTTCGGTTGCCGAGTCAACCAATGCCGAAGCGTCGTTGGTACTTCGCCGGTCATTGTCTCAGTACGACATCGATTCGACCGGTTTGCAATGGAGCCAACGAATGTCGGTTCAGATTCCAGCCGATCAATCGTTTCCGCCGCTGGCGGTGTCAGACGCGGTCGTGACATCGATCAAGGTCAATGCAACGGATGTCGATTTCACACGACATTCGATCGACGACACGACGGAGCAACTGCAAATCATCTTTCCAGCGGGAACGCTGCGACCGCAGTCGACGTCCACAACGGTCACGGTGACTGGGCAATGCACTTGGTCGAATTGGTGCCTATTGCCGATGGCGAGATGGGTTGGTGATTCGGTGGTCCATGCGTCGGCCACGGATGAAGTCCAGCTCGGCGTGGCGGCGCCGCTTGCCGTCGTCGAATGGGAATTGCCATCGAAGTGGACGCAAAGCACATCGCAATTGGTCGATGGAGTACGCCTTTGGACCGCTTCGGGGCCGTCGCCCATCGACTCTTCGAATCAAGCATGGTCGCGAATCCGATTGGCCCAGCGGCCCCTGTTGGGTTCGGGGCAAACATGGCTGCGAGTGGAAGTTGGCAAGAGCACGATTGCCGCGAGAGCTCGCTTGCGAGTCGCCGTTGATCGAAACCGGTTAGAACCGATTCGTTTGCGCATGCAGAACGGTTTCAATGTCGAGTCGCTCGTGTTCGTCGGCTCTCAGCGTTCGATCGAATCGCCCAACGCTCAAAACAGTTCCGGTTCCATCTGGTTGTGGCCCGAATCGGGTGACGTCAGTTCCATCGGTCCGGATGACTTCGACGCAGCAACGATCGGCGACGACGGTTCGACTGCGGCTGACGCCAGCCTTGGCGAATTGATCATCGACATTCAGGGCTCGCGGGCGTTGGTGGCCAGCCCGCCCGTTGTTGCGGTGCCAAGCATCTGGTTCGCTCGAATCGATGGTGCCCGCAGTGATTTGGTTGCCGCCATCATCCCGCCGCCCGATTTGAATTGGAGCGGCGATGCGGCGCTCGAAACCGACCGCGTTCGTCTCGAGGACCTGCGACCTTCGCAAGTTGCCTATTTCGATGGTGGTGATCGTCCGGCTTTGTACTTTGCTCCGACCACCGGTCGCACGCCAGACGTGATGCTGGAAACACCCAATGTTTCATTCGATGTTTCGACTTCGCTACAGATCGAACGTGACGGGACCGATATCATCGAGCGTCTGTTGGTCGACGTCGAATCGGCTGGCCGTCGGCTGAGCGAGTTGATTGTACAAACGGGTGCCGCGGGTGATCGTCCTTCGTTCCATTGGTCGCTGTCCGGTGAACGGGGAAGCCCATCGACAAGCCTTCCTCCTTCGGACATTGCCTTGGGTTTCGGCGACGACGAAGGCACCTATTCGATCGACGTCAGTGAATTGAATTTGCGCGGGCGTCCCTTGATCGCCCGCCGCCGCTATTCGATCGCCGACGCCATCGAGATTCAGTTGCCCAGCGTCCCCGGTGCGGCATCGCAGCGCAGCGAGGTGATGTTGGGTGGGGGCGTTTATGTGAAGGAGATGAGCCCCTCGGTTCAACGTGTTCCCAGTTACGAAAACGATGCGTCCGCCACGACATCACCCGGGCAACTGACGACACGGCAAAGACTTCGCTACGATGCCGTCGAGCAACCCAAAATCGTCATTGCCAAATCGACCGACGATGGATCCGTGACGATCGTGTGGCGACAATCGGTTCGCGTCATCGCGTCAAGTCGTGGTACTGACCGAATCGAAGCGACCTACTTGGTATCGCCGAGGGCGCCGTTGGTCATCAACTATCCGCCCGATATGCAGTTGACTTTGATCGAACGCAGCGGTGAATCCGTCAACTTGTTGACCGTTTCGCAGCGTCCCATCGAACTGCCGCCGTCCGCCGAATTGGAAACCATTCGCGTTGTGTGGAATCGAAGCCTCTATGGTTCGCATTGGGCACGGACCTGTCGAATCCCGCGGATCGAAGTTTCGGCCGTCGTGCTCAAAAGCGACTACGCCTTGGTCGCTGCGTCCGACACGTTCTCGCCCACCGCTCTGTTTCGCAACCCGATGTCGTTGGATGCTGGCGATGGAATCGAGATGGTACCAGGCGAGAATGTGACATTGATCCGTCGCAACATCGCATTAGCGATCGGGTGGTTGTTTGCCTTGTTGACGTTCGTCGTCGGATGGACGATCGCATCGCGCTGGCCGCTCGTCATCGCCGTTGCCGTGGTGGTTCTGGCGACATTGACGCTGCTGTGGTGGCCCTGGAAATTGGCAGTGATTGGCTGGTTGCTCGTTCCGATCATCGCATCGGCCATGCTGGCGACCTCGCGAGCATGGACAGACCGTGGCAGCCAAATCGAAAGCGACGATACAGCCGTGGTATCAGATAACAATGGTTCCAACGACGAAGCTTCGGCCGATTTGTCGTGGGCGTCGATCGTTCGTTTGGCCTGGTTGGGGTGGTGGATGTCGCTGGCATCGATCGCGACGCTATCGCCGACGCAAGCACTGGCACAGCAAGTGGCGACCATCGCAACCGATGCAACTGCGTCAAAGGCCGTCACCGTCATCGTGCCCGTCGATCGCGACGGACATCCAACCAGTGACGTTGTTTATTTGCCTCGCTCCGTTCACGAATCGTTGTTCAAAAAGGAGACGCCCAACGCGGTCGAGATTCCGCACTTCCAAACCGCCGACTACCGCGTCACCATTTTTTCAGCTCGCAGCAACGTTTCGTCTGGCGATGACACCAAACCGGCCATGGGATCCACCATTGAAGCCGAGTACGTGGTTCACTTGGTCGACGGCCGACGTGGCAGTCACCAAGTCCGCTTGCCCATCCCGTTTCAATCCGTTCGCCGCGTTGAACTGATCGAAGAGGTTGACCGAATTGTTCGCTTCGTCGCCGACGATGCCGGGCAAGTCGTTGCGTCCCTACCCCGAGGCGACGTCTTTCGGTTGCGCGTCACGATGGTGCCGACTTTCACCGTGACGCCGCCGTGGAATCGATTGGTATTGCCAATCCCCGTGATCGCATCATCCCAATTGACGATCGAATCGGAACAGAGCATCAGCGTTCTTCGCGTCGGTGGTTCCAAGGGACGGTTGTTGAGCGAAACGGATCTACGTCGCTGGGTCACCGAACTGGGACCCACGGACACCCTTGGAATCGAGTATCGAATCGGCAACGAAACTGCCAGCAGCGGCGCGGCACCCCTTCGACGCCGATACTGGGTCAACGTCGGCAAGACAAAGCGTGTGATCGAGTGCGAAGTAGATCCACCGTTCGCCGTTGCGGCGGGCGAATCGTTCTCGTTCGTCATTCGCGATTCCGAGGTGCCGATCGTCACGTCGCCGAATTGGCGATTGACGACGACCGAGCAATACAGCCCCACGCGTCGCTTGATGACGGTGACGGCCACCCAAGACGGGGCAGGTCCGATCCGTTTACTGTGGTCGCGCAATTACCCGGACATGATCGACGCCGCGTCCGGTCCGGGGACATCGGATATTGTTAGCGAATCGACCGCGCAAACCGACAGCGAAGTGGATGCCGGTGTCGCCGCTTTGCCGGGGCCGATCGAACAGTTTTCGATCCCAGAAGTCATCGCGGCCGCCCTGGGCGCGAACGCGCCGGCATGGATCGCCATCCACTGTGATCGATCGCTCAGCCTAGGGCCGATGAATCGCGAATCAGCAGAACCGCTCTCGGTCGACCAGTTCATGGCCGCTTGGCTGGGCTATCGAGGATTGATCGATCGCGCCTTCGTCGCGGTCGCTTCCTTGCCAACGATCCAAGTGCAATCGATTCCTCAAGCGGTTGCAACCGCAACCCAGCGCCATCATTTGCATGTGATGCCCGATCGTATGGAGTTGCGTTTCAATGCGACGGCATTGATGGGGGGATCAGCACCGACTTCGTTGCGGCTGGCGATTCCACGTTCGATGGAATTGGTCCAACTGAGCGTTGATGGTCGTCCGATCGAAGCCGTTCGCGTCAACAACGGACCCAACGTCGATTACGTGTTGGGCGAGTACTTGGGAACCGAAGAGATTCAGATTGCGGCGACAGCGATTCGCCAGATGCCCAAGAACAAGTTGCTGACACCGCCACGGATGCAGTTGTCGATTCCTTCGGTTGACGCCGATACCTATACACTTTCACGTGACGAGTCGACGGAAATTCGAATCATCGAAAACGCGCCGATTCCCACCGTCGATGGCCCGTCAACGATTGTGGCCGAGTCGTTGGCCCAAGGGTGGATTCCCGTAGCAACCTGGTCAGCCGATCGAAAGCAATTGGCCGCGTCCCCCGACCGTCTGGGCGGGCAATTCGAGGTGAAGCTGCGTAAGACGCGATTCGATTGCCGGCAACTCATCACGCTTTCTCGCGACGCAGGTCGTTGGAAAACGGAAACTCAGATCAAGTTTGAGTCGCAACGCCTGCCCGATTTCGTGGATGTCGAAGTGCCGACGCGATGGTGTGAAATGCTGGAAGTCTCACCCGCCACGTCGTGGTCACGTCAACCGGCAACCGATCCGGCCCAACAAATCATTCGTATACGATGCGATGCACCGGAGCTGAAAAAGAAAACGCTGACCCTGACTGGACAACTGCAAAATGCCGATGCCGGACGCGTCGGCGTGCCGTCGATCCGTGTCCTCGGGTTTGGTCGACGACGGATTCACATTAGCGTTCCCGATCGTTTGACCAATGAATCGATCCAGTGGCGTACCAGCGCTGTCGAAGCGGTATCGCTGCCCCCGTATTGGCAGACGTCCCCGGTCGGCACCGAAAGCCGTTCGACCTATTTGGCCGCCAGTCCCGCTTGGTCGATCGACTTGGCCCCGCTTCCGACCATCGATACCGACGCGATCGGGTTGACCCAAGACAATCAAGTTTTCGTCCAAGACGACGGCTTGATGGTCGTCTCGCATTGGGATCTGTTGCCCGGTGGATTGGAATCGGTTGTTTTGGAGTTGCCGGTCGGCGCTCACTGTGTCGCCGCGTGGAGTGCAGGTACTCCGATGATGATCGAGCCTCTCGAAGAGTCGGCGTCGCTTCCAATGATCGCTCGCAAGTCTGCCAAGGTCGTGAATCCGGCGAAGGTGCCGCCGACCCACCGCGTCCGCATCGCGTTGTCGCTTAGCCGCATTTCACAGTCGGTCGAGGTCATGATTCGTATGACGCCGGAGCTGGCGAAACACGGCCACTACGTCCCTCGGCTGGTCGATATTCCGATCACGCAAAACTGGCTCGCAATCTATGAACCCGATGACGGCGTGACGGTCAAGCAGCAAGCAACGATCGATAAAAGCCTGGTGCGTTCCGAACAGCGTCGGGCTGTGTATTTGGCAAGATCAACGGTGGAGGCTGTCGAACAGGCCGTGGACATGATCGCCGAACGACCCACAGACGAAATTGCAGCTTGGCTACGACCTTGGGCGGCTCGCTATCGTCAACTTGCCAAGAATGCCGGTCACTCGGTTGACTTTTCCGTCGCTGTCGACGCCTCGATGGATGACGAGCTGCCTGGACGGGGGACGGTTCTCGATTCGAGCAATCCACTCGTGTCGACCGAACCAACGAATTCCCCTGCAATCACATCGTTGACGAAAACATCTCCCTCGATCACATCACAGGTCGCGTCGATTGAGTGGGTTCTGTTGGATCAGCGGATGTCGGTCTATATCAATCGCTACCTCACGCCGCAGCGGCCTCCGTCGAAGATGTTCGACGCGAATCGTTACGACGGATTCCGTACACGCGACGTTCTTCAGCTGACGTCGGTGAACAAACCTCCCTCCTTGCAAGCCGTATCGACCAGCGACCGCGGCCTCCGCAATCTGCTTGTCAATCTGCTGACCCTGGCACTGATCACCGGTCTGCTCGTGTGCCTGCGTCCGCTGCGGCGATTCGCGATGCCAGTCGTCGTTCACCCCGCATTTTGGCTCGGTTTGATGGGCCTGTTTGGGTTTGCGGTCGCGCCCACGCCTGTCGCTGGTGCATTGATCTTGGTGGCTGTTGTGATGCCAGCGTTTCCGAAATCCAAAAAAGTCGTGTGATCGTCGCGGACGGCAAATCGTCCGTGGGAGCCCGTGGCAGTGACAAATCAGTTGCCTGCGATGCGTGTTGGTCTTCCGCTGTTCGCCCAATCTACGAAGGTGCGCTGCCCCGCTATCGGATTGGCCAACCGTAGTCATGAGGGCTCGCAATTCTTATCATGCGTGCTCTCGAATTTCTGCCGCTTCCACCGATTTGTTCGCAATCATGTTTTTTCGCCGCCCCATCGTGATCGTTGGCCTGTTCTACCTTGCCACATCCTCTCCGCTGCCAATGTCGATGTATCTGGTTCGGCCGTTCGCAATGTCCTGTGCAAGTGCGCAAGATGCGAAAGCACCAGAGGCAAAGAAGACGTCGACGCCACCGAAGGAAGATGCAGCCGGCGATAACTCCAACGGTTCCGCCGAAGTCGAGCTTGCGAAAGACCTTCAAGCTATTCTGCAACCGTTATTCGAGTCGATTCAAAATGCGAAAGTCTCGCGTGCCACCGTCGAAATGCTCTCCGATTCCGTGCTCAGCGGGCAAGTCGTTCAGTCCGAAACGTCGACCTTTCAAATCGCGTCAGGCGAACCCGACAAATACACCGTCTACTTGAAACAGCCCCTGCAACGAACTCGTCTTTACTGTGACGGCAAGGATATGGTCGCTGCAATGGCGCCGGATGCCTTTTTTCGACTACCCGAAGTGGTATCGATCCAGGATGCCGTGACCAGTCTGCCGGTCCCCATGGGCCCCTATCCGGAACCACTTTTGGCGTTGACGTTGGCCGGCGCCGACCCCACCATCACCATGGTCGCGGGAATGAAATCCATCGACTTGGTCGATCGCGATCCGTTTCGAGAAAAAGTGCCCGCGGTCCACGTTCGCGGCGAGCAATCGGATGGGGTCAAGTGGGATCTGTGGGCCACTGACGAGGCGCCGCCGCGGCCGCTACGGCTGTTGATCGACATGACGCCGATGCTGATTGCGTCGGATCAAGTTCATGTGCCGGAAGGTTTTTCGTTTCAAGTTCGTTACGATTTCTTGACTTGGCGCATGTCCGGTGACGTCGACGACTCGCTATTCACGTTCATCCCCGCCGATGACGCGACCGAATACGCGTCGCTTGACGATTACTTTGAATCAATCGCCGGTGTTGTCGGCGAACATCCCTTGTTGGGGAAAACACCGCCCTCGTTCACTTCCCAAACGTCCGACGGCAAACGGTTCGACTCCAAATCGTTGGCCGGCCGCGTCGTCGTTCTCGATTTCTGGGCGACTTGGTGTACGCCGTGTCTGGCCGCCATGCCTGTGATCAAGAAAGTGACGGACGAATTCGCGGACAAAGGAGTCCTATTCATCGCCATCAATACCGGCGAGGAACTCGAAACGGTCCAAGAATTTCTGGATGAACGAAAACTCAAGCTGAATGTTCTGTTGGATCCGGAAGGCAAAATCGCCGACGGGTACGTCGTTGACGCAATCCCGCAAACGATTCTGGTTGGCAAAGATGGCGTCGTCGAATCGATCCACGTCGGTTTCGATAGCGAAGAAGATCTCGAGCGACAGTTGACGCAAGAGCTCGAAGTCCTCTCCATGGGAGGCAAGATCGCATCGGCCACGACACCCGAAGGCGAACCATCGACGCCACCCCAACAGTGAGGCTCAACCCAAAAACGAAGTCGTGGAATGAAAGTCGAGCGTGTCTAAAAAATCAGGCGGACGATCTCTTGCGAAATCGCCCGCCTTTCTAAAATTCCGACGTCGAAATGATGGGTCGTCGGTAATCGGGCAAGATGAGTCAAATAATGTCTCGCCCGATTCGATGTGATAGTTTTTTAAGGAAGCAACCGTCGTGCCAAGGGGCTGATCGCGCTAGACTTTTCCATTCTTGCCGCGAATAACGGTCGTGTACCCCAAAGTGCTGCAGAGTCCATCACTGCCAGCCGTCGCAAATCGAGAACCCCGATCGAAATATGAGAGCAACACCCGGGGGACATCAAAGCGATTCATCCGCTGCGCTGGTTTTGCTGAATCTGGGGCTCGCTCATTTCTAAGTGGATCAAGCTCGGGTCCTGGCATTCATTCAGCCCAATCCAGGCCCGTCAGTTTCATCAAACGCTCTTCAAAGTTACCGATCAGTCCGCCGACCAGCATCCATTTCGCGCGACACCTCAGTTCGATTTCGCCGTGCTTGTTGATCCGTAGAATCGAATCGCCACAGACTCCCGCGTCGTGAAGCTGCTTCAAGTCAATTTCGCCTTCGTTGACCACGTCCAGCAAGGTTTTTCCGGTCAATTCAATGAAATGAAGCTTCATCAGAAATACTCGTGATGGGTCACACTTGGGACCGACACAAGGCCGACCCGAACGTCCCCGATTGTAGTCACCACGATCAAAATCACGTCAAGAAAAACAGTGGCCCGAATTCGATCGGCCCCAACACCCGAAACCAGTCGCCCGAAACCAGTCGCCTGAAGCCACGGCTTCACTTGGTCACTTTGATCAAACCGTTCACCGTTTCCGCCAAACGCTGGCCGGTGAAGTCCAAAGCCGCAACGCGTCCCTCGCGGTCCAAAATTGCGACAAACGGCATCGACACCAATCCGAATTGGGCCGCGACGGGGTTGGCGACCTTCTCGGTGGCTGATGATTCGGCCCGAAAGCTTGGAAACCCCAGCGGGTTTTCCTTCAAGAAGACGTCCAACGTCTCGCCCCCTGCGTCCAAATTCATGCCCAGAATGGCTACGTCGTCGGGGTGGTTCGCTTCGATCTCTTTCAACATCGGCATGATCTGCAGCGATTCGGGGAAGCTGGTCGCCCAAAACGGCATCAGCACCACTTTGCCCTTAAAATCTTGGATGCGAATACGCGGTCCATCGACCGATGGCAGGTCTGGATCGAACGGACGGCCAAGGACACGCTGGCGCGCCTGCTTGGCTCGCACCGCCAAAGCCACCTCGCGTCCCGTTGCCGATTGGTCGTCGTTGAAACGGCGTTCTAGCACGTCGTACGTCGTCGTCATCGGATCGCTGAATCCAGCCGCTTCGAATTCCAACGCCGCTCCGGCCAAATACTGAACCGTCTGTAAATCCGCCGACTCGTCGATCAGCGTCTCGACGGCTTCTTGCCATTGGTCCATGGGGACTTCGCCACCGTCGACGATCGTTGCTCGCATTCCTTCGATACCATCGAACCGGACGTTGCCGGCAACCTGAGCCGCCATCTGAGCGATCGCAGCGTCGGGCGAATCGGCAAAGACATCGATGATGGTGTCGCGAACACGTTTGGCTTCGGCGTCGTGACCGTAGCGAGCCAGTTTGTCGCGTGCTTCGCCCATCACCATCATCGCAGGCACATCACCGGACGCGGAACTCTTTGCCAGTGCGTCAACCAATTCAACGATTCGGCCGGCCGCGCCTCCATCGCCCTGTTGCAAGCGTTCTATTGCGAAACCGATCAACACCAAACGGCTGTCCGATGCCAAAAGCGGGTCCGAGGATTGAACCGTCGTCGCGGCCAATGACTCCAATTCGGTTGCCGCCTTCAGGTCGCCCAGTGCGGCCAAGTGCGACAGCGCCTGCAGTTCACCGCGAGCTCCCTCGGACGCCATTTGTTTCGTCGCCGTGGTCGAACTGGCCAAACGACGAGAGGCTTCCAGTTTCATCTTGATGATTTGGACCAGCATCGATCGGGCCTGCTCGGGGTCATCGATTCCTGAACGACCGGACGCGATGATTTGCATGTCACGGTCGGCGCCCGCCAAAAACGCGACCAATTCGTCGGGCGTCAAATTTGCTTTCAAAGGTCGCTCGGGCATCTGCCCAGTAACCATCGACCCATCGTCGATGGGGATTCCCGCCGGAGGAACCGGAATTTCGTTGTCAGCAATCGGGCGTGCCGGTTCCCCTGGGCTAGGATCCCTCTCGCTAGGTTGATTGGAAACCGCGCCGATGCCTGACATCGCTGCCATGTTCGCCGCTTCCTCGATCGGTGCCCGATCGGATGTCTTGGCGATGGAATCCGGATCCGTCGCGTCGACGATGGGATCCGATAGCACGGGATCCGCCGGCATCGCCGGCAACCCCGAAGTATCCCCGCCACCTTCGGAAGCCGCGTACGGAGCCGATGTGGAAACCGGATCCGGTGCCTTTGAACACCCGCCAACGACCAATCCCGATACCGCCAACGCCGCAAAATACATTCGCATCATGATTTTTCCCACCCAAAAAGTGCCAACCCGGATGATAGAGGAGACAAGGAGTAGGTGACAGGGAACAGGTGACAGGGAACAGGTGACAGAGAACAGGTGACAGGGAACAGGTGACAGAGAACAGGTGGCAGGTGGCAGGTGGCAGGTGGCAGGTGGCAGCGAAGAAGCTCATTGGCGGTCTGGCGATCGGCCCCCGCTTCTCATCTTTTGCCCTTGCCTTGCCCCGCCCCCATTCCCGACCATCCTCAAACCCTGTTCCCTGTTCCCTGTCACCTGTCACCTGTTCCCTACTCCCCCGTGACCCGAATTGACCGCTATATCCTGACGCTCTTTCTGCGGACGGTGTTGATTTGCTTTTGCTCGATTGCCGGCATTTTTGTCGTCTTTCATGCATTCACCAGCATGGACGAGCTGGTCAAGCAGGGGCAACAGCAAGGCGGTCTGCTGCCCGTGATGGCCCGCTACTATGGGCCCTATATGCTGCTGTTGTTCGATTGGACCGGCGCGATCATCACATTGATGGCATTTCTGTTCACCGTTGGCTGGTTGCGTCGAACCGGCGAATTGACATCCACGCTGGCCGCAGGAATCTCGCACGGACGATTGTTGCGACCGATGATCATCGCATCACTGCTGATCGTGACCGTGCAATTGGTCAGCCGCGAATGGCTACTTCCCGACTATCGCGACGCCCTATCCATGAAGGCCAAGGATATCACCGGGACCGCCGAGCAGCCCATCTCGCCGCAATACGATAAGGTCAATCGAGTGTTGATCGACGGCCGCTCGTTGGTGGCCAAAGCGAGCACGATCCACGAACCCAGCTTCCGGCTTGACGGCGATTTTCCTGGCTTCGGCGACTTGCTGCTCGCGCCGATTTGCCATTGGATGGACGCCACCGCCGATCACGGGGCTGGCTTCCTGCTCGATAGCGTTCAGTATCCGGAAAACATCGATGAACTGCCGTCCGTGGGCGTCGCCGACCGGCCGATCCTGTTCACCAGTCGCGACCAGGCTTGGTTGAAGCCACGCCAGTGTTTCTTTGCCACGTCGGTTCATGTCGACCTGCTGCAAACCAATCAATCCGCCACGCGGATGGCTTCGGTCGCCGAATTGGCCGGTCGAGTGCGAAACCCGGCAATCCACAGCAGTCTGTCGCTGCGGGTGCTGCTTCACGAACGGATCATCCGGCCCGCGCTCGATTTCAGTTTGATCTTGCTGGGCCTGCCATTGGTCGTCAACCGTCGCGGCCGAAACCTGTTCGTCATGATCGGAGCCGCGATGGGCACGGTCTTGCTATTCTTTTTGATCAAGACCCTGTGTTCAGCGATGGGTGGAAACGGCTATTGGCTGTCCCCCGCGATGGCCGCCTGGCTGCCGCTGATCCTGATCGGCCCCGTCGCCTATCTGAGGCTAAGAGACGTCCAACTGGTGTAGGCGGGGGAGTAGGTGACAGGTGACAGGTGACAGGAAAATGCTCCAACGCCTGCACTTCGATTCTCGCCCCATTCCGACGCTACGGTTCCCAATACCTATAACCTAACTGCTAACACCTGCTTCCTCCCTGTAACCTGTAGCCTGTCACCTGTTAACTACTTCAGTCGTTATCCCGGCGATCAACGAAGCCGACAATATCGCGGCCGCGATCGAATCGGCTTTCGCTGCTGGCGCCAACGAAGTCATCGTTTCCGACGGTGGAAGCACCGACGATACGGTCGCCATGGCGACGGCTGCCGGAGCCACAAAGATCGTGCGTTCATTGCCAGGACGGGGGACCCAGCAGAACTCGGGCGCATTCATGGCCAAGGGCGATTGGCTGCTGTTTCTGCACGCCGACAACCGACTCGATGCCGACTGCATTGCCGAGATGACCGTTCATGCCGGTCGTCAGGGCAGCCGTTTCCTGTGGGGAGCATTCAAGCAGCGCATCGAGTCGCCGCGTCCGATCTACCGATGGATCGAGCAGGGCAACGCCGCGCGCGTCCGATGGCGATCAATGGCCTACGGCGATCAAGCGATCTTCGTGCGCCGCGACATTTTCAAACAAGTCGGTGGCTTCCCCGATATCCCGTTGATGGAGGACGTCGAGCTATCCAAGGCCTTACGAAAACGTGGCAAGCCGTTCCTTCTGTCGGGCCCCGTCACGATCAGCAGTCGTCGTTGGGAATCGCATGGCGTCGTCAAGCAGACGCTAAAAAACTGGCGTCTGCGAATCGCCCACGCCACCGGCACCCACCCCGCAGAACTATCCGTGATGTACGACAGGGGTGGTCGCGGGTAACAAGGGACGGGGGAAGCACGTCTCTGGGCAGCCGAAACCGGAAGCCTTACCCATGTCTCCTCAGGGGGTACTCTCGCTTCAATCCGCACAAACTACCGCCTCGTTCGGTAACCCATCCGTATGGCGGTAGATTCCTTGTCACTCACCTCAACATCGGTCATCCTTTTAGCAAGCTGTACTTTCAAACGGTCCAGCGGAAGGTTTGATTGTTAACGTTCAGCACGAACAGCGGCATTGCTCGAACTTTTGTAGATTCCAACGGGGACTTGTCACCCAAGTGGACGAAGTCCGCGCCGACGAAGCTCACCTTTTCTGTTTCCTGTCACCTGTCCCCTGTTACCTAATTAGCTCCCATTCCTATTCTGCCCGCCGAACCGGATTGCCATCCCGAACATTTGTTCGAGGATGCAGACTTGGACCAGCGGACGTGGTGGTTGGTGTACACACGAAGCCGGCAAGAGAAGCAATTGATGCGTCACTTGCGTGTTGCCGGCTTGCCTCATTACGCACCCCAAATAGCCAATCGTCGCCGATCGCCGGCCGGACGCATTCGCATCACCTATCAACCATTGTTCAGCAATTACGTCTTCCTGTGCGGCGAAGAAGAGGCTCGATACAAGGCCGTTTGCACAGGTTGTGTCCAATCGGTGGCGCCGATTGAGGATGTAGCCCACTTTGTCAGCGATCTTCGACAGATCCAAGCTCTGATCGATATGAACGTGCCGCTGACGATCGAAGATCGGATCCAACCGGGGCAACAAGTCAGAGTCAAAAGCGGCGTTTTCGCTGGCTATGAAGGCACAGTCCTGCAAAGAACGCAAGAAACAAGGCTGCTGGTTGCCGTCCGATTCATGGAGCGAGGAGTCAGCGTCAAGCTCGACGACTGCCAACTCGAAGTGCTGAGCAAAAAAACAGCGGAAGCATCGGAGTAGGTGGCAGGCACTAACAATCGTGCAGTCCTTCGTGCTACCGCGACGCGGCTTTCGGCGATCGAAACGCAAAGCAGTCAGGCGTGCTCGAATACGTTCATTTCCTATCAGCCTGTTGAAAAAGGGGTCTGACCCTTTGGGGACGTTGCTGGAACATTGTGAATTCGAAACGTCGGAGAGGGTCAGACCCCTTTTTCGACAGGCTGCTAGTCGCCAATCAATCGCTTGAGATTCTCCCCCCAACCGCATTCCCGATACGCCCGATTTCTTTGTCTGGTGTCCACGCTTGAAAACCAGTCCACATTCAACGCCCGCCTTTGGTGGGTCGCCTGTGCTTCGAATTCATGCCGCGACGCTAGACGCCTAGGCCGCTGATCCTCACATCGTGAACTCTTCCTCCCCTCTACGTATTTTGATCACCGGCGGCGCCGGATTCATCGGGTCAAATCTCGTTCGGCTTGTCCTAGGCAAGGGGCACCAGGTTCTCAATGCTGACGCATTAACCTATGCCGGAAACTTGAATTCCCTTGCCGATCTTGTCAGTCATCCGAGTTACCAATTTGTTCAGCTCGATCTCACCGACTCTGACGCCGTTGCCGATCAGGTAACAGAATTCGGACCTGACGCCGTCATGCACTTGGCTGCGGAAAGTCATGTCGATCGCAGTATTGACGGTCCCGGACAATTCATCCAAACGAACGTCATCGGCACCTACAACCTGCTGCAGGCCTGCCTCGTTCATTGGCGATCGCTTTCCGCTGAGCAAGCGGAAGCCTTTCGATTCTTGCACGTATCTACCGACGAGGTTTACGGTTCGCTAGGCAGCCAAGGTCAGTTCACCGAGACGACATCCTACGATCCGCACTCGCCCTATTCGGCCAGCAAGGCTGCATCGGATCACTTGGCTCGGGCTTGGCACGACACCTACAAACTGCCCGTGTTGGTGACCAATTGCAGCAACAATTACGGTCCCTATCAATTCCCGGAAAAATTGATTCCGGTCGTCATATTGAAGTGCCTTCGCGGCGAAAGTATCCCAGTCTACGGCAAGGGTGATAATATTCGCGATTGGCTCTACGTAGACGATCATTGCCGCGCACTCTTCGACGTCGTTACCAAAGGCACGCCCGGCGAAACTTATAACATTGGCGGCAATAACGAGCGCAACAATTTAGAGCTCGTCGAAACGCTTTGCCACCTTCTCGACGAACTGCGACCTTGTCCATCCGGGAAATCACACTCCGAAAAAATCACATTCGTTACCGACCGGCCCGGTCACGATTTGCGTTACGCGATCGATGCCAGCAAGATCAAGCGAGAACTTGGTTGGGAGCCGGTCGAAAATTTTGAAAGCGGGTTCCGTAAAACGGTACTGTGGTACCTCCGTCACGAATCTTGGTGGGAAGACATCGTCTCGGGTGACTACAAGCTCCAGCGGTTTGGAGTATCAAAATAACCGTGGTAACGCGTAAAGGCATCGTACTGGCGGGCGGATCGGGTACACGACTGCATCCGGCGACACGTGGGATCAGCAAGCAATTGCTGCCGATCTACGATAAGCCGATGATCTACTATCCGTTGTCGGTTTTGATGCTGGCCGGCATTCGCGAAATATTGATCATCTCAACACCTGAGGATCTGCCGCTATACCAACGCACGTTGGGTGACGGTTCGGACTTTGGAATCGAGCTGTTCTATGCCGTTCAGCCGAAACCCGAAGGGCTAGCACAGGCCTTTCTCATAGGCGAATCGTTCATTGGTGATTCCAACGTCACGCTCGTCCTAGGCGACAATATCTTCTACGGCCAGGGGTTTTCTCCGAAGCTGAAGTCCGCATTTCAAAGGGACTCGGGTGCAACGGTGTTCGGATACCAAGTGCAAGATCCCGAGCGTTATGGCGTGGTAGAGTTCAATGGTGCTGGCAAGGCAGTTTCGATCGAAGAAAAGCCTTCACAACCCAAGTCGCAGTTTGCCGTCACCGGGTTGTATTTTTACGATCATCAAGTCGTCGAAATTGCAAAAGCGGTTCGCCCCTCGCCGCGGGGCGAATTGGAGATCACATCGGTGAACCAAGAGTATTTGCGGCGTGGGCAGCTGCATGTCGAAATGCTCGGACGTGGGCATACTTGGCTCGACACCGGAACCCATGACAGCCTGCTCGAGGCTTCTATGTTTGTGAAAACAATCCAGCACCACCAGGGCTTCCAAGTCGCCTGTCTGGAGGAGATCGGGTTTCACCACGGTTGGCTGACCGCCGACCAGATTTCCGCTCGCTTTGCCGATGCAAAAACCGAATATGGACGCTACCTCGTGAACCTGACAAGTTAGCTTAATGATGAACATCCATCGAAAGGCAACTCTTTGTCCTTGGCGTTCGTTCGCCATGCTGTTGTCCCTGATTGCGTCCACAGCAGATGCGACTGCGATTGCACAGGAATCCGTAGCTTCAAAAGGTACCCAGACACAGAAAGAAGCGATTCCAAGTCCGGCGCAGCAAGACAAATCACTGGCACTCCTTCGACAACTGTACGCGAAAGAGTATTCGAACAAAGCACGGGGCGCTCAGGCTCATTTCGCGAATTCGCTCTTGGAAATGGCGGCCAAGTCAGAAAATTCTGCTAGCCATCATTATGTGATTTTGAATGAGTGCCTTGATGTCGCCGTCAAAGAGGGAGTGATTCCGGTCGCATTTGATGCGATACAACAACTGGAATCGCACTTCGCCATCGATCTGGCATCCAAGCGACTGGACTTGGTCAGCCAGATATCTAGAAACGCGTTATCGTCGATGAACGTGACCTTGATTCATGTTCGGACCCGTGATTGGATCGATGAGTGGGTTCAGCAGGACGACTATGAATCGTGCGAGCAACTCTTGCAGTTGCTCGGTCGAATGGCCCAGCGAAGCAGAAACGTCGGAGTAAGGGACAGTGCCAATGCGAGGCTGAAAGAATGCAAGCTGCTCGATCGCAAGTTCGATGACTTGAGATCGGCGAATGCAGCGTTGAAAAAAGATTCCAACGATCCAGTCGCCAATCAAGCGATCGGTGAGTTCTATTGCATCACGAAAGGCGATTTTACTCGGGGGCTGAGCTATCTGGCAAAGGGATCCCCCGACGCGCCGGCCGTCATGTACGCCAAAGCAGAGTTGTCGGGCGACAGATCATTCGACAAGCAAGTCAAGCTTGCCGATGCGTGGTGGGATTTCTCAGACGATCTGACCGTCCGAGCACACGCAGGCGAAATTTATCAAGCATTGTTGCCCGAATCGACTGGCCTAAAACGTAAATGGATTGAAGTGCGATTGGCCGAATTGGGAGCGATCAAAAACAGTCAAAGCAACAGCGGGCTGCAATCCATCCTTGGAAAGGTTTGGAAAGTAACTTGGACCAACGGCCACCCGACCTGGGACAAAGCAATCTTTCGACCCGACGGATCCACAGAATGCCATGTCTCAGGGAGTGTGTACGCAAACAGGTTCACTTCGGATGTGGACCGGCTAATTTTGACAGCTAAAGATGGAGGTAGCTACTTCAATATTCGCATTGCGGGAGCGACCCTTCAGTGCCAAAAAATTGACGCCGCAACAGGCAAGATACTCCACGAAGGAACCGGGTTGGAGATATCAGGCAATTGAAAGTTTTGTCACAGATAGGTTCGAAAGCTTGCCTTCCAAAATGCGGTTCTTTATGGCCCTTTGAATTCGCCGATATCAAGATCGAAATGTTAAGTAAATTGATTTTGGTCTGCAAAAAACTCTCAGCGCTCTCGTCCACTAGCCAATACGCTCGATGAACAAACCGATCTACGTTACGCAACCCTCTCTGCCACCACTGGAGGAATTCATCCCCTACTTGCAGCAGATTTGGGACAACAAGATCCTCACGAACAATGGGCCGTTTCACAAACAGTTGGAGCAAGCGCTGTGTGACTACCTGGGCGTTGATCACCTCGCTCTGTTCGCCAACGGCACAATCGCATTGGTGACTGCACTGCAGGCGCTGCGAATCAGGGGGGAAGTCATCACCACACCGTATTCTTTCGTTGCAACGAGCCACTCGCTCGTTTGGAATAATATTACACCCGTCTTTGTGGATATTGATCCAGACACGGGCAATTTAGATCCGGAACGAATCGAAGAATCGATTACGCCAGCTACAACAGCGATCTTGCCGGTGCATTGTTACGGCAATCCCTGTGACGTTGAACGCATTGGAAAGATCGCTGACACGTATGGGCTAAAGGTGATCTACGACGCGGCGCACGCGTTTGGGGTGCAGCACAAAGAAGAAAGTTTGCTTCGGCACGGGGATTTGTCAGTTCTCAGTTTCCATGCGACCAAAGTCTTTAACACGTTCGAAGGCGGTGCCATCGTTTGTCCGGATGCGAAAACGAAGCAGCGCATTGACTATTTAAAGAATTTTGGCTTCGCAGACGAAGTGACCGTTACAGCGACCGGTATCAACGGCAAGATGAGCGAAGTGAATGCGGCTTTTGGTTTGTTGCAATTAAATGGCATCGACAAGGCGTTGGATCGGCGCAGACAAATCGCAGCCAACTACCGGCACTTGCTCCATGGCGTGAAGGGTATCTCATTCATGCCCGAAATTACCGATACCATAAGTAACGGGTCCTATATGCCAATTTTGGTGGGGAAGGATTATCCACTGACTCGCGACCAGCTTTATCAAAAACTGAAAGACCATGGCATCAATGGCCGTCGGTATTTCTTCCCGTTGATTAGCGATATGCCAATGTATCGCGGATTGGCGAGCGCGAACCGCGAACGGCTTCCGGTCGCTCGGCAGCTAGCAAATCAAGTCATTTGCCTGCCCATTTTTCCCGATCTTTCAGATGATCAACTCAACCAAATTGTCGATCGCATTGCGACTATCGATCGGTAGCCGAAGCGAGGGTTTGGAGATCCTGCGGGGACATCTGTTGTCCGCTTGCGAACTGTTCTGTAGGGGCATCAGCACGACCTAGCAGCCTGCTGAAAGCTGAAACATTGTGAATTCGAAACGTCGGAAAGGGTCAGCCCCCTTTTTCAACAGGCTGCTAGAGCAGGCAAGAAACTTAAACAGATTGGCAGGAATTAAGACAGATTCCTAGCTTGCCGAGCTTACATCGAAAGAATCGATGCCTGTCCCACTTTTCGAACGAGATTGTTGTTTGCCGTTTGATCCTCAAGGTGTTCGCAGCCTGATCGCAAAATCTAAATAAAATGTTGCGCCTGCATCGCTTCCAATGTAGGGCATAGCGACGGAAAAAGGCGTTTCGCTAGTCGCAATGCGTTCTACGGAGTCGCGTTCGCAACGGATTTGGTTGTGACGTTGTCTGGAATTCAAATTTTACGCGTCTGCAAGTGTAATTAGCCAAACGTGAAAATGAGACACGCATCACAAAAGCAAGCCGTTGTAATTTTTTCCGGATTTAACATGCGAGCTGTCGTCGCATTCTGTCGGAAGGCAACAGCTTTGAATGTGCCGTTCTGTTTGGTGGCTTCTTCGCCAGGAGATCCAATTTTTCAAACGCAGTACTCAGGCTCAGTCGTTCTAACACGGCAAACAAATGACTTATGCATAGCCGACATGCAAAATTGGTTTCATGAAATTCTTGTAAGCAAAAGTCTCGACCGATTGATGGTGCTGCCGACGTCCGAATTTCTAAATCGCTTTTTATTGGACCACAAAGCAGAGCTTGAAGATGCCGGTCATTCGGTTCCGCTAGTCGACAAACAACTTTACAACCGCATTTCTGACAAACAATCGTTTGTGAAAATCTGTGCGGATCACGGACTTGTTGTGCCCCAAGAGTTCATTGATCAGCCGGCGAAACTTCCCTTCGTCGCAAAGCCTAAGCGGTATGCCGCCGTCAAAACCGGGCGGCAGCTCAAGCCCTGGTTGATCAGTTCGGAATCTGATCTGCAAAAATTTCAAGCAGTTGAGAGTCCAGGCGAATTTTTCTTCCAGGAGTTTGTTGTTGGCAAGAGCGTCTATTTGCTGTACTTCGTTTCCCAAGACGACAAACACGTCGTTTACTCTCAAGAAAACCTGATTCAGCAAAGCAATGGTGGGTCGATTGTTGTTGCGACTCAATCGAGCGAGCACAGCGAACCGATTGCTCAGCAGTATTTGGATATGTTTAAATCGCTCGGCTACTCGGGGCCCGTGATGGTGGAGCTGAAAGTCACCGAGGACAATCATGTCATGATTGAAGCGAACCCTCGGTTTTGGGGGCCCTTGCAATTTGTGGTGGATAGCGGTGTTCCAATTATTGAATCCTTTCTATCCGCAAACGGATTTTCATTGCCCACCAATGCCGTCTCGCCGTTGCCTGCCTCACACGGCAATGATGTGCGGTATTTTTGGTCGGGCGGAATGTCAAAATCCGCGCAGCCCTTTGTTTTTCACAACTACAACGCAAACAGATTCGTGGATGATTTTCCCGATTTGAAAAGGCATGATGTCTTTCTCAGGGACGACACAATCAATTTATACCTTAGCGAATTCAGAGACAAATGATGGGCATTCAGCATTTAAAAGAACTCTACAGCAAAACCAGTAAGCATTCTAATTACCAGGTTCTTTCTTCACGTCTTCGGGATCTGATCGGCACAGGGGACTTGAGTGTCAACTCCCGATCAGAGTTGCCCCGATTGTCGTATATCGCGCAACGCGTAGATGTTGCAGGCAAAAGTATTTGCGATATTGGGGGCAATACTGGTTTTTTTACCTTTGAATTGCTTGACCGTGGCGCCAAAGAAGCTCTTTACTTTGAAGGTAACGTGCATCACGCCAATTTTGTTAGAGAAGCGACTGCAGAGTTGCAGTTGCTCGATCGCGTGCAGGTAAAGAACCAATATTTTACGTTCGATGACAATTCGACATGTTTGGAAATGAGGGTTGATGTTTTGCTGTTGCTCAATGTGCTTCACCATGTTGGTGATGACTATGGTGATCAGTCCATGGTGATGCAGCGAGCGCTCGAGCAAATCAAAGAATCGCTTTTAAATATTCGTGATTGCGCCAAGACGCTCATTTTTCAATTGGGGTTCAACTGGAAAGGAAATCGAGAATTGCCGCTATTCAAGAATGGGACGAAGCGAGAGATGATTGATTTCATTCGTTCCGCTACAGCAGGTGTTTGGAATGTTGACCATATTGGAATCCCTACCCGCAAGAGTGGGGGCATTGTTTACGAAGATCTCAGCGAACAAAACATTGCCAGAGACGACTCGTTAGGTGAATTTCTAAACCGTCCGCTTTTCCTGCTTTCGAGGTGCTAGTTCGCTCAATGGAATGTAGCGTTTGCGATCGTATGCTGGTTTGTAGCCGTGGGAATTCAAGAATTCACCATGGGCGTCGCAAGCCGCTTGCCAGGGTGTTGTGAGTAGGGAAAAGGCACGATCGGCAGTGATCTGGAGTGGGCTTGACGTCTTTGTGCGGCAGTTCATCGGATTCGCTATCTCGATAGTCCTCGCAAGGTTGCTTGTTCCGGAGGACTTCGGGACTCTTGCGCTGCTTTCGCTGTTTCTTGGGGTCGCACAACTGTTTGTCAATGCTGGCTTTTCCGCAGCGCTGATCCAAAAACAAGATACATCGCACGTCGATGAGTCCACGGTGTTTTGGTTCAACCTGGCTGCGGGCCTAGCCATGACGATCCTTTTGGTTGGGGTCTCGCCCTGGGTCGCTGCGTTCTTCAAGCAGCCAGTCTTGACGCCGCTGACTTGTTTGATGGCGTGCAATATTTCGATCAGTGCTTTCGCTTCCATTCACGCGACTTTGATGAACAAGCGATTGGACTTCAAAACGCCGATGAAGATTGGCGTTATTGCGACCGTGCTTTCGGGTTCGGTGGGGATCTATTTGGCTTGGAACGGATACGGTGTTTGGGCATTGGCGTGGCAGGCGGTCCTGAATTCTTTCGTCGGGGTCATCCTGCTTTGGTACTGGAATCCGTGGCGACCGTTGTTCGTCTTTAGTCGCGAATCCGTTCGCTCCCTGTTCGGATTTAGCGGCTGGCTGTTCGCTTCGGCGATTTTAGACACGGTCTATCAGCGAGGGTACACGCTGTTGATCGGTAGATTCTACGGAATGCACGACTTGGGAATCTACGATCGCGCCGACAAAACGCAGCAGCTGCCTGGTGGCATCCTTTCGAGTCTGTTGGCCCGAGTTGCCTTTCCGTTATTCTCATCAATTCATAAGAACAAAGATAAGTTGAGAGTTGGCGTTCGGAGTTCCGTTCGGTCCATCATGTTGGTCAACATCCCTGCCATGATGGGATTGGCCGTTTTGGCAGAGCCGTTCGTTCGTGAAGTGTTTGGTGAACAGTGGGTTTCTGCCGCACCGGCGCTTCAGGTTCTTTGCGTTGCTGGATTGCTCTACCCTTTACATGTCATCAACTTGAATGTCTTGCAGGCTCAGGGGCACGCGAACCTGTTCTTTCGCTTGGAGGTGATTAAGAAATCCTTGGGCACGTTGCTGCTGATTGGCGGCAGTTTTTATGGGATCATGGGAATCGCCTGGAGTCGTGTCATTCAAAGCGTGTTCGCCTACGCAGTCAATGGGTTTTTTACACACAAATTCCTAGACTATGGCATTCGCAAACAGTCGCTGGACTGCACTGCAAGTTTTGCTTTGAGTATGGTTATGGCCGCCGTCGTGATGGTAGCCGATCAATGGATAGAGCTTGGTGGGAAGAGCGAATTGGTCGTTTTGGTGTTGATTGGGGCGGTTTTTTACCTGCTCTGCAACGTTGTCACAGGGAACAACGCGTTTCGGGAATCCATCAGTTTTGCCAAAGGCACCCGAGTCTAATATCATGGAAATTTCGACTGTATCCGAGACCGTTACGCCCAACGATTTCCCAATTCAAAGATCAATGCCTCGGTCAGAGGCAGAAATCATGGAAAACTGGAGGTCCGTGTCAGGCCAGCCCTTAGTAAGCATATGCTGCGCCACCTTTAATCATGTTGAGTACATCGAGGACGCGTTGCGAGGGTTTTTGGCGCAAGTAACAACGTTTCCATACGAAATAGTTATTCGCGATGATGCCTCAACGGACGGAACTGCAGGCATCGTCGAGAACTACGTTCAACGATATCCGCGAATCATTCGTTCGGTTTGCAATTCAGAAAATCGATTTTGCAAGGGTGAACGGGCCAGCCATGTATGGCCCTCGATTGCGAGAGGTGACTATTTTGCATTTTGCGAGGGGGACGATTTCTGGATTATTCCTGACAAGTTGCAGAAACAAGTGGACTTGCTGGAAAGGCACCCAGATGCCGTGCTCGTAGGCGCAGAATTTTACTGGTGTCGACAAGACGATGACGGATTGCATCTTCTGCGAAAAGGTGGAGAGACTGACGACAAGACAGAACTTGTCTTCCACAATCAGTATTTCCATACGGCGACGATTGTCGTCCGGGCTAATGTTTTTCGGAAGATGGTAGAGGAGCACCTAGCCGGACATACCGAGTATCACGATAAACTCATGCTCGCAATCCTTATCTTATCGGGACCATTTGCGGCCCTTTCAGAAGTCGCTTCGGTGTATCGAATGACTGGACGTGGAACGTGGACATCGCTAGATCATGAAGCTCAGCTGAAATGGGAAATAGCCGTGTCTCGAAGGTTTGGGAAACGGTTGCCGGGTCGGCAGGGGCGGGATCAGCGTGGCAATGCCTTTCGCTACTCAGCAAGGTTGCTTGCTCATTACGCGAAGCACAGGCAAGTCGTTGCTTTCATCAGAACAGCTCCGGTTGCGTTGTGGTATGGCATATTGAGTGCCCCGGACTATTTCAATCGCAGAATTTTGGGGACCCGGGACGATTCTTTGTAGCCCAATGGGACTGTTCCGGTGACGATTTTTTTGCGTCAGCATTTCTAATGTTGGATGGCGGCACCGCGGCTAATGGTGATTGGTCATGGTACCCGGTGGCCTATGATTCGTTATAGATATAGCCCTTGCTATACGTGCCATCTTAGATCTATCGCTTGAAAGCACTTCTGTCGAGATGGGACCAGCTTTAAAAAATCGATGCATCAGAGGCGCAGATGGAATGCTAGTGAAATGTAGTTTCGCAAACCACTTCCCGCGATGTTTGAGTATTTGTTGTGAGTTTAAGTTTACGCTTTAGAATTTTGTTGGACGGATGAGACACCTTGTTGAAAGGTTGCCTGTCGTTGATTGCTTTCCGGATTTGCTAGAACCTATGTGTGTGCGTCTAAAAATGCGAAGGACTTTGCCTAGCTTGCCCGACGAGCCGCATCTGCAAAATCTAATTTTTTGAATTGCCGATGAAAAAACTAATAGATTGCTTCCTGTACAACGACGAAGTTGAGATTCTTGAAATCAGGATAAGGCTGCTCTCGGATGTCGTTGATCGGTTTGTTGTCGTTGTCGCCGAGGAGACGTTCACCGGTCGGAAGAAGGCCATTGCTTTCCCGGAAGACAATCCAGTTGTAGTCTCAGTGCGCGATCGAATCGACCTGGTCACAATTCCCAAATTGGTTGGTAAGACGGCTTACCAAAAAGAGAACTATTCGCGAAACCAAATTGCGAAGGGGCTCACTCGCCTTTCGCAGACGGACTTAATTCTAGTTTCCGATCTAGACGAAATTCCCCGGCCGAGCATCTTAGAGAAGCTAAAGTCTGGGCCAGATTTCCAAGGAGTGAAGACGCTTGAACTTGACTACTTCAACTTTAAACTCAACTATAAAATGTTCCACGGGACGGAAGTCTTGTGGCCCGGGCCGACGGTCTGCCTTCTCCGAAATTTGTCAACTCCTCAAGCAATGCGGAACGTGCGTTGGACGGCGGCTCAAGTTCCAGCCACACGCATAACCGATGCCGGTTGGCATTTTAGCTTCATCACCGCTCACGCTGATTTGACGGAAAAACTTGCCGACTATATCCATCGCGAAAAAGAAGTTCTTTCAAGAACAGAAAAGGTGGCGGAACTCATTAGAAAACGTGAAGGATTTTTTGATCATCTGCAGCCGGGAAACGTTTGGGGCTTTGTCGCGTTATCCGATTTCCGATGCGAAGCGCTTGAAGGCTTGATACTCGAGTATCCAGATCTTTGGGACGCCGGAGTCGTCGATGATGCAAGCATGATTGAGGTGAAAATCAAGCGAGCGATGCTTAGGGTCTGCGAAAACGAAAGAAGCAAAATCCTGCGACGATGTCAGCTAGGCGAGCTTCGCAGCGAACTGGCTCGAAGGGTGTGGGGCCGATTGTCGTTACTTCGCCGAGCGGTAGGGCGATAGGTCGTTCAAAAGTTCGCATATGATCAAACTTGCAGCCTTCAGTTTGTTCACTCTCGGTAGGAAGAAACGTCTTCATTGCCAACAAAATTTCCAGTCAGCTTGAATCGTTCATTCAGTGTCTTATCTTAGCGAAACCAGATCGACAAACGCTCTGATAACGATGTTGTTGGCCGGGGCGACCCTCGCGCTGGGCAATGAACCTTCGGTCCTCAATGCGTGTGTACGCCTTGGTATTTGGGCGGTTTTCCTGTGCCTCGTGATCGGTCCGAATTTCCTTTGGAAGCCAGGTCCCAGTTCATGGTTCGTGATCTTTCACTTCGTTTCTTCCGGAAGTTGGTTGCTGTTCTATATTTCGGGCGTGTGGTTTTTTCAAGGAACAACCAGCTTGGCACGAGTGGTCGGCAGCGAGCATTCTCAACTGGGTTTTGAGGTCGCGACAGGCAGTTTTGTTTTCCTGGCGATCGCTTGGTCTGTGGTTCGGCTTTTTGGTCCCGCTTCGATTTTCGATGTGAGGGAAAACGCTGTCGATCCGCCATTGGATTTGTCTCATTTTCCAGACGTCACTCGTTGGGGGATTGTTGGTGTTGGGGCGCTAAGCGCAATCGTAGGGTTGTATTTCCACCATCTTCCAGGCGCTTTGATTCAGCCCGCGCGGCTGTTTTCCTATTTTTTTCCCGCCTGCGTTGCGATTCAGGTGTTGATGTCGGCAGATCACGGGCCGTTCCTGGTTCGTTTCCGATGGCCGATCACACTGACGCTCGTGTACGGCGTGTTTGCGTTCGCAGGTTCTGGTCTCAAGTCGCAGTTGTTCTTCAAAGTGCTTTACCTGATGTGGCTGATCGGCGGCCAACATCCGTCCTTGCGAAAGAAATCGCTCGTCGGCCTGTTTGGCGTCTCTGTGGCTTTCATCCTGCTGTTACCAGCGTTTCAAGCGGCCAAAGATCGATTCGCTGCCACCGGTTCACGGGCGGACGTGATGGATACATTGATCGGTGGCATTGATGAAATATTCAGTTCCGACCAGAGCGAAGCAACCTTTCGTGGGAAGCCATGGGCCGAAGGGACTTGGGAGTACTTTGGCAACCGATTGTGCATGGCTAACATGACGAGGAAGTATCTAAATCGGTACGGAAGTCGTCCTCTGGGTGCCGAATCAATCGAGACTGCGTTTCTCACTGCGGTTCCCCGGATCATTGATCCAACCAAAATTTCTACCGATCAATATTACAATGATTTGGCGAGGAACTCGGGAATTGGAAACTACGAAGACCGTAAGACATCGCGTAAACCGACTTTCATGGATGAAAGCATCATCGTGTGGGGAAGATCGGGATTTCTTGTAGGTGGGGGCGTGTTCGGCGTCTTTTTGTTGATTCTCGAATGGCTTGCTTTTCAAGTTCCGAAGATTGAGTCGACTCGTATCGTTCTGCGTTTTACGTGGCTTAGTTTTGGAACTTTGCCGTACTTTGGGATCATTTTCGGAAGCATTAGTTACTGTATTCTGTTTTCAGTAATAACGATCGTTCCAGGGTGCTCGTGGTTGTGGTTGAACCGCCACAACCAGGGTGCGATGTCCGTTGAGGAAGACGTGGATCATCGTAATGAATAGTCGACACACTTTTGATGCGACATCTAATTCTTGCGAGATGGACATCAACGCAACCAGAACAATCCGTAAGCTAAACGTGTTGGCTATCGCGCCGGTTAGCGACTATGGAGGATTTAATACGGCAACGCACCGAATCGAATCAATGATTAGGCTAGGCGCATGCGTCGAAACCTTGGATTCGAATTACAGCAGATCAACGGAACAGCTTGTCCATTGGTTGTTGCGGCTTTCTCAAAGGCTTTTTCGCGCGGGCTTGAGTGTCCGTATGCCGGATGTCATTGGCATCAACAAGAAAATGGAAGCGGCTGCTAAAAGCGAACGCTGGGATATGCTCTGGATTGACAAAGGAAGGCTGGTTACGACTGCGACGCTAGAGGGCTTTCGAAAAGACAATCCGAATTGCTTGATCGTGGGATACTCGCCTGACGACATGAATTCGCGTCCCAATCAATCGAGGCAGTTCCTCGAGCATTTACCGCTCTATGACTATTTTCTAACGACGAAGAGTTACAACGTTGCTGAGCTGACGAAACTTGGTGCGAGGAATGTCGTTTTCATCGGCAATGGTTACGATGCAAAGTCCTTTCGTCCGCTGACGCCGTCGGCGGATGACAGGCGTCGACTGGGCGGCGGAGTTGGTTTTATCGGTTCCTTCGAACCGGCGCGGGCAGCATCCATGGCGAAGATAGCCGCCGCTGGAATTCCAGTGCGGGTTTGGGGCGATGGTTGGCAGCGGTTCGGCTCGACACCAAAACTGATGCAGGTCGAAAACAAGCGATTGCTTGGTGACGATTTCGCATTGGCGTGTTGTTCATTCAAAATCAATCTGGGCTTTCTGCGAAAAGTCAATCGAGATTTGCAGACCACGCGTAGCGTGGAAATTCCGGGATGCGGTGCCTTCATGTTGGCTGAGCGAACCGATGAGCATCTTGATCTTTTCGACGAAGGCGCGGAAGCGGAATTTTTCGGTTCTGACGATGAGCTGATACAAAAGTGCCAGTACTACCTAGAGCACGAAGACGATCGCCGGCGAATTGCCAAAGCGGGGCTAAATCGTTGCGAATCATCCGGATATGACAACGATTCCAGGATGAATCAGATTTTCGATCTGGTATTCGCAAGTGGTCGTGTCAAAACTGAGACAACATCATAGATGAATCCTACGAAACAAAATTGGAAGCAACGACTCTACGGATCCTATGTCAGCAGCAAGCAGGCGGGGGCCAACATTCAGTCCGATGCGAGTCCGTTTCGCCAAGTCGCTCCGTACATCCGGCAATTGATTCGAAATCATGTGCCGCGTGACAAATCGCTTCGAATCGTTGACTTGGCTTGCGGACACGGTTCCCATTTGTATTTTTTGAAACAGGCTGGCTATTCGAACATCGCGGGTATTGATATTTCCAGTGAGCAGGTTCAGCTCGCCCATCAGCTCGGAATCGACGAAGTGGTGGAAGGTGACCTCCTGCAATTTTTGGCCAATGAAAAACAGGATGCTGATGTCGTCCTGTTGATCGATATTATCGAACATCTAGAGCGCCAGGATGTCTTCGAGTTGATGGACGCGGTGATGGAGCGTTTGAATCCCGGCGGGCGGGTCATCATCCACGTTCCCAATGCCGAGGGGCTCTACGGAATGCGAATCCGATACGGCGACTTCACGCATGAGCTCGCGTTCACGCCGCGTTCAATCAAGCAAGTTTTGACGACCCTGGGGTTTCGCAACGTGGAATGTTTCGAAGATCAGCCCATCGCACATGGGCTGGCAAGCAGTATCCGGCGAGTGATTTGGAAAATCGGCACTTTGCCGCACCGGCTCCTGTTGACAGCAGAAACGGGGTCTCGGCACTTCATTCTTTCCCAAAACATGTTGGTCGTTGCTGAGAAGTAGTTTCTCGGCCGCAGGAAAGTTCTCGCAACCATTCTTTCACTCGAAATGTCCCCCATCACACCATCGCAATTCGACACGCTCGGACTTGGCCAGGGCGAACCCCAGGGGGGATGTTATGGCGGATGAGGGTAGGTTTGCGAATCAGGCGTCGATCCCTGTTCAGATAAGCCGTAAGCCGTTTGAGGGCGCTCATAGTATCGAAAGTCTCTTTCGGACGATTCGTGAATACTTGCTAAGCAAGGATATCGCAGTGGCGCACTGCGAATCGCCCTATTTCAGCAAAGGACTTTTGAATCGACTGCGAATGGTTTGGTGGGCATCGCGTTTGGAGGGCAGTATTTTTCATGTGACCGGCGATATTCAGTTTGTCGTTTTGGGGCTGAGTCGCCACAAAAGCATCTTGACCATCCACGACCTGAATATTCTCAATCGTTTGAAGGGGATCCGACGGGCAGTCATCCGGTTATTCTGGTTTCAGCTGCCATTAAGAAAAGCGAGTCAGGTGACGGTCATCTCCGAAGCGACGAAGCAAGAGTTGCTGCGAGAGTTCCCAATGGACGAGCATCGGATCCATGTCATTCCTGATTGCGTGTCGCCGATCTTCCAGCCATGCCCTCGCCCATTCCGTTCCGAGTGTCCGGTCATTCTGCAAATCGGAACCAAGCAAAACAAGAATCTCAGCCGTTTGATCAAAGCGATCGAAGGCATCAACTGCAAACTGCACATTGTGGGCAAGCCGCAAGGCGACCTCGTGAAAGAGTTGGAGCTTCACAATATTGACCACAAGTTCAGCGTGAACTTGTCCGAGCAAGAGATCTATCAGGCATATTGCGAATGTGATCTGGTTGCGATGGTGTCGACCGAGGAAGGTTTTGGAATGCCAATCATTGAGGCGCAGTTCGTCGAGCGCCCTGTCGTAACGTCCGACTGTTCGTCGATGCCAGAGGTCGCCGGGCAGGGAGCGATTCTGGTTGATCCGCTGGACTGGAAGGCCATTCGCATCGGCATTTCTCGGATTCTTGATGAACCCGAATTGAGGCGTAAGCTCGTTGATTGGGGTCGCGATAACCGGACACGCTTTTCGATCGAGATGGTCTCAGAGCAATATTTGCGAGTATATTTCTCTATTCAAGAAGAAGGCTTCTCGTAAGTATCGTCGACTTGCAGAAATAAAAGATAAGACTAAAACTCCGTCCGACGGTCATGACAAGACATGCCAGAACCGCGAACAAGATTGGCTACGATAGCGTTTTCGTTCGGCGGGCGCATTCAAGTTGCGTTTCTGTAGACTATCCGTTTTTAGCTAGATAATATCAAAATGATTCAGCAGTTAATTCGAGTTCCGCGAAAATGCTTGACGTTGCTTGTGGGTCGAGAGCCCGGTTGTGGCCTTGCGAAAGCCGTAGGTGATGTCTGGCATGGTCATACACGTCCGCAGCGCGTGAAGGCGATGCAAAAGCGGATCCGCAAATTGGATTGTGATGAAGCTGAGGTCGAGAGATGGGAAACACCGTTGGGCGAGTTTTTTGTTCCCGTTGGCGGTGGCATTGACGTAGTGCTTTCGGAGCTTGAGGACGACGACGTCTATTCGGCTGGCGGCGAAGCCACCGTGAACTCGGGCGACATCGTTTTTGATTGCGGTGCCCATGTCGGAGCGTTTACCAGAATGGCGATTCGCGCGGGCGCAAAGCATGTGGTGGCGATCGAGATAACACCATCCACCAGAGAATGCCTTGAGCGAAATCTAAGTGACGAAATCGCAGCTGGGAAAGTTACCGTGCTCGACAAAGGCGTTTGGCACTCCGAGCAAATCCTTTCTCTGTCGACCGGGATGGGTGCGTTAAGCAATACCGTGGTTGATCAACGAAAGGCCGATATTCAACAAAATCTTACCGACTCGATCGACGTCCCGGTAACGACAATCGACAACATCGCCGATCAACTTGGGTTTGACTCGGTCGACTTTATAAAGATGGACATTGAAGGTGCCGAAAGGCACGCAATTCAAGGCGCCTCGCAGACACTTTCAAAGCACAAGCCCAAGCTTGCAATCGCTGCGTACCATTTGAAAGACGACCGACAAGAAATTCGAAACGCGGTACTTGCGCAATCGGCTTCGTACCGAGAAGTTTATGGTCGATGCGTGCTGCAGCACGGTGGGGTTGCCTTTGAGACGCTGTTCTATGTTTAGCAGCCTGTTGAAAAAGGGGGCTGACCGTCTCCGGTTTTTCGAATTCACAGTGTTTCAGCAACGTCTCCAAAGGGTCAGACCCCTTTTTCAACAGACTATTAGACGTTCCATGGCAACTACGAAGAAGTCCGATCTGTGAGTGGGAAACGTTTTCGCGTTGGCATCGTAGGTGCCGGTGCCATCACTTCGTTGGTCCATTTGCCAGTGCTTTCCGCGTATGGCAAAACGAAGATCGCGTGGCTGGCGGATGTCTCTCGCGACGCATTGACAAGGACGACGCAATCGTTTGACGTGCCAATCGAAGTGATTGGCGACGGCGGCTATGATCTGCCGGATGTCGATGTCGTGCTGGTCGCAACGCCCGTCCATTCCCGTAAAAGTCTGCTAGAGCATTTTGGCAACCGATCGATCCCAGTATTGTGCGAAAAACCGTTTGCTTTGACGGCCGATGATCATCGCTCTTATCTTTCGATTGCAGGAAGCGATCAATTTTTCTGTGGCTACATGCGTCGTACCTATGCTTCGATCCGGTTGCTAAGACTGATCGTTTCCGAAGGATGGTTTGGTAACCTGCGACATCTCCAATATTCCGAAGGCGGCCGAGTCGGAAAGACCGCAAACAGCTCAGCGACACTTGATCGAAGCTACAAAGAAGGCGGCGGCGTGCTTCGTGATTTGGGTTGCCATGGGATCGATGCCGTCTTCTTCATTACGGGAGCTCAGGATTTCCGCGTCGACGCATCAAGTCTCGTCTTGGACGACACAACCGACCGACAAGTCGATGCACGGTTCATTGTTTGGGGCGAGAAAATGAACCAGACAGAAGTTGACTTCAGCATCAGCTGGATCGGCCCCCAGTCGAATCAGATCACAGCGACATTCGACAATGCCATCGTTCGATGTGGCATTCGCCCCGATTCAACGCTCGAAATGAAATCGCGATCCGAAAACGGGGAATGGCGAAAGTTTTCCGTCGATGTTCGCGGTGCTTCCAGTTCTTACCAGGCGTTCTATCTGGAATGGGAAAATATACTGAATCATTTAGAAAGTTCCGCTGCCTGTGATTTCAAGGCGTCCGACATGATCCCGACAACCGCTTTGATTGACCAAATATACGCGTTGGGTGATCCGTCATGAATGTCGCCGTACTCGGGGCAAACGGACAGGTCGGCGCCGAATTGTGTTTGATCCTTGACCGCAGTCCGTCAATCAATGTCATTCCGATTAGCCGTACCAAGTTGGGATCCGCCTTTTTAAGGTACCGCGGTATTGCCTGTCGTCACGGGAATGTCGCAGATGCAAGTCAAGCAGGTCGCTTGTTGGGTGATTGTGACGCCGTTGTCAACTTGGCACTACCCAGTTTGGCGGATGACCTTGCATCGGCGAAGGACCTTCACAATCGACTGATCCGAAATTCCGTTGCCTTTTCGAAACCCCAGTCGACCCAGATCTATATCAGCACGATGAGCGTTTACGGCGATCATCGTGTCGATGAGTTATTCCCGGTTGCGAATCTTTATGGCAAAGAAAAAGCCCGCGGGGAAAGAACCGCGATTCAGACGGCTCGCCAAGCCTCCTCTCGATTGTTCATTTTTCGCTTGGGTCATGTTTGCGGCGAGTTGCAGGGAATCACTGCGAAAATTCGTGACATGATCCAATCAGGGAACCTCAGGCTGCCGGGGCTTTCTCGCGCATCGAACACCGTCTTCGTGGAAACAATCGCTGATGCAATTCAAGCCGCGTTGTTTGCCTCTGAGGCAACGCCCGGCGTCTACAATCTTATGAATCAACCTCAGTGGACATGGCAAGAAGTGTTCGAATACGAGGCACGGAAAGCTGGCGTCGATTTAGAATTAACAGAAGTCTCAAAGCCGAAACTCACTCTAGTACAAACCCTGAAAAAGGGGACCATTGTGAAGGCTCGAGGACTCGGTGAACGTCCACAAATTCGAAAAGTGGCGGAACGAATTGTGCGGTGGTTGCCTCGTTCGTCGTTCTTGAAAATAAAGGGTCGATACTCCACCAATGCCGCAGCGTCTGCAATTGCCAAGCTCTCGACCCCCGAAATCGACGAAACCTGGGACGCACTCTACCGACGACCCATCTCAGGAAAATTGTTTCATGGTTTAGCAGACACCAGCAGCCTGCTAGTAACTCGCGCAAGTCTTTCCGAAACTCGCGAGCAACCGTGGCCAAGTGACCTGCTGAGTCCTGGTATCGATATCGACTCGGCCCCCCAGAAATCAAAATAGTTCCTGCGACGAATCGATAGTTATTTTCAATTACATATAAAGATTTTGATACGAAACCTGTTGGCAAACCTTCATTTTTCTAAGGTCGGTGGACAAATCGATTCCCGTCTTCTTGTCATACATACAGTCGCAGGAACTCGCCGCGACCATGGTGGGCCATCTCGCAGCGTTCCAGCATTGTGTGATGCGTTGTCGCGTGCTGGTGCTGTCGTCGAATTGATCGCTGGCAGGCCTCATGATCAAACTGTGGAGTGTCGGTATCCAAGTGAGCCGCTCACGATTGACTTGGTTCAGGAATCGCGACTTCACCGCGGTTGGGGAATGAAGCCTCGGTTTAGTCGAGCACTTCAAAAGCGAATGGCTACTCACACTGATCAACAAATGATTGTTCACGATCATGGAATGTGGTTGCCAACAAATCGAGCAGTATCCGAAGTAACCTCCGCGCAAAAAGTCATTCGCATTATCAGCCCGCGGGGCATGTTATCGTCCTGGGCGATGGGGCACGGGAAATTGAAAAAACGAATGGCATGGCAAATCTATCAGAAGCGAAACTTAGCCACGGCGACTGCGTTTCATGCTACCGGGCAACAGGAAGCAGAGGATCTGCGATCGTTGGGCTTTCAGCAGCCCATTGCCGTCATCCCAAATGGAGTCGTCACGCCGGTTGCAATGCCACCACGCACCTTGTCGCCGGATCACAAGAATGTCCTTTTCCTATCGCGAATCCACCCCGTCAAGGGCCTGCTAAACCTGGTTCAAGCGTGGGCTCATGTGAAGCCATCCTTCGAATGGAAACTGGTTCTCGCAGGGCCCGATGAAAGCGATCATCGTCGTGACGTCGAGTCTCTAGCAAAACAGCTAGAGGTTTTTGAGCAAATCGAGTTTCTTGGTGCTGTTGATGATTGCGAAAAGTGGCATCGATTGCGAAACGCAGATCTATTTGTTTTGCCGTCATTTAGCGAGAATTTTGGGATCGCGATTGCAGAATCCCTTTTGGCAGAACTGCCGGTGATCACAACGACCGCGACACCATGGCAAGCTCTTGCTGAAAACGACATTGGATGGTGCGTGGATCCCACTGCAGATGCAATCGCTATTGCATTGCGCGAGGCGGTATCGCAGACAGAGGAATGTCGCATGGATATGGGGCGGCGCGGAGGCGCGTGGGCCAGAGACCGATTTGCCTGGCCATCGATTGCAAGTCAGATGATTTCCTTTTATCGCTACCTACAAGGTAAGGAGAATCGACCAGGTTTTGTAATCTGACGGTTGTCGTCTATGAAGATTGAGGAAGTAACACCGCTGATTCTGAGCTTTAACGAATCGCCAAATATTCGTGACACATTGTCTCGCTTGAGTTGGGCGTCTCGGGTTGTTGTCGTGGACAGTTTTAGCAGCGATAAGACACTGGAGATTCTCAGCCAGTTCCCCAACGTCCAGGTCTACCAGCGCCGATTCGATCATTTCGCAGACCAGTGCAATTATGGTTTGGAAAAAATCAAGACACCCTGGGTGCTTTCGCTGGACGCAGACTATAAGTGCCCGGCGGGGCTGGCCAGTGAATTGGAAGGGCTTGACGGCACAAAGCATGGCTACTTTGCCGGTTTCAAGTACTGCATTTTCGGGAAGGCATTGCGAGCGACGCTTTATCCGCCACGAACTATCCTTTATCGAAAGGCATCTGCCAAGTATGAGCGTGACGGACACGCTCACAAAGTAACGATTTCCGGCGAAAAAGGACGTTTGGGATCTGTCTTATTGCATGATGACCGGAAGTCGCTCGCCGTTTGGTGCGCATCCCAGGTGCGATACGCCAATGATGAAGCGAAAAAGCTTGCGGGCACAGCCAAGCAAGATCTAGGTTGGAAGGATCGTCTGAGACTCTGGTATGTGGTGGCGCCGATACTAACGCTGTTCTATTGCCTGTTTTACAAAGCGCTGATCCTGGACGGATGGCGTGGGATCTATTATTCGTTACAGCGTGTTTTTGCAGAATTGATTTTAGGGTTGGTCTTGCTAGATCGAAAGTTGCGAGCGGAATCAGGTGACAACCAAGAATTTATAGACGAGACGGGAGAAAACAATTGAATCGTAGCAATTTTTGCTCGCTGGCTTCCTTGCTGCTTGGCTGCATCTGCGCATACGGAATGTTGTCATTTGGGGTCAATCATGTTGAAGAAATCAATCTTGAAGAGTTTGCGTTGGGGGCTGAAACAACTTCGTTTTTCCCAGTCCATGACGGCTTTCCAATTCATATTTCCAAACGGGAGGAAGTGCCTCAATGGATAGCCGGTTGGGAAAGCCGCGGAGAGCGTACTGTCGTGTTGTGGGTAGGGAACTCGCAATTGCATGCCATCAATCAGGCCTCCGCTGATGCAAGGCCTGCTTCGATCCGAGTTTTTTCGAGTCTAACAAAAGACGACGTTGATGTTCTGACCTGGAGCGTGCCCAACGCAAACCCGCAAGAGCATTTTTTGATCTTCGAGAGCGTTCGGTCAATGCTGCCGATTCAGCAGTTCGTGCTGCCCGTGGTTTTTGATGACTTTCGGGAAGTTGCCGTGCGTTCTGTGTTGCATCCGTTGATGAATGAATCAGCAACCGAATTGGCATTGAAGAAGACAGAAATTGGCAGAAAAATACTCGAAGAAAATAAGACTGCGTCGAATGATTCCGGCACAGATTCGACCGAACAGGAGCCAAGTCTTTCTCTACAACAAAGATCAGAGGCCGCTTTAGGGTCTTGGGTCAGGGATCGCTCAAGGCTTTACGCTGAGAGGACGCGACTGCGAGGCGAAATGTTCATATCGATCTATAAATATCGCAACTGGCTATTCGGTATTGATTCTCAAACGGTGCGAAAGCAAATACCTGCGGCTTACAAATTAAATCGAGACGCGTTGGTCGCCTTGCTTGAATCGGCGGCAGCAAACAACATCAAGGTACTGGTATACGTTGCTCCGTTACGGTCCGATATCACGACACCCTATGATCCGACTGAGTATGCAGATTTCAAGAGTGACATGGCAAAATGCGTGGCTTCGCATGGCGCCCATTTTGCCGACCTCGACTCGCTAGTGCCCGGTGAATGCTGGGGGCAAATGGATGACATACAAGGAAACGGATCGGGATATGACTTTATGCATTTTCAAGAAGCGGGGCATGAACTGCTGTCCGGGCAGATCGGAGAACTTGTTTCACAGGGGATTTCTGAAAAGGATGGTAAGCCGTAATGTTATTTAATTCACTTACCTTCCTGCTTTTTTTGATCGTTGCAACCGCGTTGTACTGGTTGCTGCCGCGCCGTCAACGACTGTGGATGTTGTTTCTTGCCAGCGTGATGTTTTACGGATTTTGGCGGGTCGATTTCATTGCATTGATGCTGGTCTCGTCGACAACGGACTATTGCGTTTCGTTGTTGATGGCTAAAGAGGGGAACCCGCGACGAAAGTGGTTGCTTCTGTTGCTTAGTTTGTCCATCAATCTTTCGCTCCTGTTCGTGTTTAAATACTCGATTTTTGCCGTTGAGAATGCTTGGCTGGTACTGGGTTGGTTTGGCGTGTCATCACCGCCACCGGTATTGAATATCATCTTGCCACTTGGGATAAGTTTCTACACGTTTCAGACGATCAGCTATTCGATCGATGTCTATCGAGGGTTCATCAAACCTGAGCGAGACTATGTTCTGTATTCGGTGTACGTGATGTATTTTCCGCAGTTGGTCGCAGGGCCGATTTTGCGAGCGAATGAAGTCTTGCCGCAGTTGGACGAGCGACCGAGATTTCAATTTGAAAACTTAGTGGTGGGCACGCGTCGTATTTTGTTCGGCCTGTTTTTAAAGGTAGTGTTAGCCGACAATATAGGGGAAACGGTAGATTCGGGATTTTCGTCGCCGGCGTCGACGATGTCGGCGATTGACGTGTGGACGTTGGCATTTTTGTTCGGTTTCCAGATCTATTTCGATTTCAGTGCCTACTCACATATCGCTATCGGATCTGCTCGTTTGATGGGAATTCGTTTTCCTGAAAATTTCAACTACCCGTACTTTGCAGTTTCACCACGTGATTTTTGGCGGCGCTGGCATATCTCGCTGTCCAGTTGGATTCGTGACTATTTGTATCTTCCGTTGGCCGGTGCGAAAGTGCGTGATGAATCCACCGGTGGATTGGGATCTGTGGTGAGCGCGACGCAAGTTACCTATCGTTGGACGACTGCACTGTTCCTAACATGGGCAATCATGGGATTGTGGCATGGAGCAGCATGGAAATTTCTGGTTTGGGGGTTGTGGCACGCGGTCATGGTTTACGTCTATCGGGAGAGTGGCACTTTGCGTGAGCGGTTGCCCAGGTGGCTGCGAAACTATGGCGGCTGGGCCTTGACGCTTGGGTTAACGATGTTGGCATGGATTCCATTTCGCGCAGCCAATATGTCCGACACTTTCACCATGCTAGGGAAGGTCGCTAGCCCTGCGCAATATCTTTCGCTTGGCATGCGAGAAAATACTTATATTCTCGCAGCGGCAGTCATGCTTGCGTTGGGCGTCGCGTTTGTGGGATCAAAGGTTTTGGAACCGATGCGCGAGAGGTTTCCGGTCCTGTGCATCGCCCCTGAAGCGTTGGTCTATGCAGTCGCCATCAGTTCTGTGTTTGTGTTTCTGAGGCCAATTCAGCAGTTTATCTACTTTCAGTTTTAGTTCTGATGCAGTAGCTAATGTGCTTCCTTACAGCGAAAAAGTTGAATGAATATTATTGGTCTGAATGCTTATCACGGTGACGCGGCTGCGTCGATTTTGGTCGATGGACAGCTGGTTGCTGCGGTTGAAGAAGAGCGATTCAATCGCATCAAGCACTGGGCGGGGTTTCCGTCTCAGTCGATCCAGTATTGCCTAGATGTGGCCGGACTGGAGATTGGTGATATTGATCATGTCGCGCTCTCGTTTGACCCGCGCGCCAACCTTGGCAAGCGATTGGCGTTCGTTGCTTCCCATCGGCCCAGCGCTCGGGCGATCCTTGATCGGCTCAAACGCCAGGGTAAGACGCTGGGCCTTGAAGATCAGTTGGCGCAGGGTTTGGGTGTCAATCGGGATTCGATACGGGCGAAGTTTCACCGCATCGAACATCACCAGACCCACGTCGCGGCCGGTTTCTTGATCTCGCCGTTCGACGAAGCCGCTGTGCTGTCGGTCGACGGCATGGGCGATTTCACCAGCACGATGACAGCGATGGCGCGAGGCAGCGATTGGAAGGAGTTTGACCGTGTTTGGTTCCCTCATTCGATCGGTTTTTTGTACAGCACCATCACCATGTACTTGGGGTTTCCCTACTATGGAGATGAGTACAAAGTGATGGGTCTTGCGCCCTATGGTGAACCCGAGTTTGCGGATTCGATTCGCAAGATGATCCGGCCGAAGGGGGACACGTTCGAGTTGAATTTGGATTTCTTCACGCATCACAAGCGGGGCGTCAAGATGAAATGGAACGATGGCGCGCCGATTGTTGAGCCGTTTCATTCGCCCAAGTTGATCGAAGAACTTGGGCCGATGCGAGCGAAGGACGAACCGATGACGCCCCGTCACGACAACATCGCCAAGAGTTTGCAGGTGGTGACCGAAGAGATCATTTTGCACATGCTCAATCGGTTGCATGAAAAAACGAAATCGGACAATCTTTGCATGACCGGTGGCGTTGCGATGAACTCGGTTGCCAACGGTAAGATCACGGCACAAACGCCGTTCAAAAACGTCTACATCCCCGCGGGGGCGGCCGACAACGGCACTTCATTCGGCGCGGCGTTCTATGTGTGGAACAAGGTGCTTGGAAAGCCTCGGCGGTTCGTTCAAGATCACGCCTATTGGGGATGCGAGAGTACGGACGACGAGTGCGATGCGGGAATCCGATTGGCGGGGCTGCCGTTCGATCGCCTCGACCAATCCGAGCTGCTGGATCGAACAACTGATGCGATGCTGGACGGTAAGGTTGTGGGGTGGTTTCAAGGGCGAATGGAGTTTGGCGCGCGAGCGCTTGGCAGTCGCTCGTTGATTGCGGACCCACGCCGAACCGATATGCGGGACATCATCAACTTGCGGATCAAATTTCGCGAGAAGTTTCGCCCGTTCGCGCCGAGCATCCTGGAAGAGCACGTCGGCGAGTGGTTTGAGATCAACGAGTCGACACCGTATATGGAAAAGGTGTTCCCGATTCGCGAAGAGAAGCATGCCTTGATTCCGGCGGTGACGCATGTCGACGGAAGCGGCCGTTTGCAGACGGTGTCCAAAGACACCAATCCGCTGTACCACGCATTGATCACGCGTTTCTTCGAGAAGACGGGCGTTCCGATTGTGCTCAATACATCGTTGAATGAAAACGAGCCTGTCGTTCGAACACCGGCCGAAGCGATCTCTTGTTTTCTGCGAACCGATATGGACGTGCTTGTCCTTGGGAATTGCTTCATCGATCGGCATCGATCGGATTTTCCGGCGGAGCATCGTAAGCGTAAGGTGTGATTCGTTTGCGGGAAGAGCGGACGCACTGCCGGTCCGGCCGTTTTCGAGCACTCACCTCCTCTCATTACTCCATCAGCATCAAGTGAAGGTCTTCTGGTATCACCCGACACAAATCGCCTCCCGCCTGTTCAACTTGGTGCCCGTTCGCGCCCCCTCTCATTGCTCAGACGCAATTTTCCCGAGTGCTTTGGTGTTGGCATACCGTTCTTGACCTTTTCTTGGGAAGGTCGAAGCCGAGGTACGAGGTTTCGCGGCGGGCGAACACAGTCGATCTTGCCGGACGCCCCTCCCCGCGTCGTCGCAAGGTCCTCCGCGACCCTCCCGAGTGAGGGTGAATCTCATTCTTCTGATCCGTTCAGGCGCAAATACCACGGGGCGCGTGAATTCATCAGCGAAATCACGATCGAAACGGAATCCCCCCCAAAGCCAGACTGGGATGCCCCCAATTCCTGTACCAGGCGTTATGAAAGATTGGGTTGGGGAATTGGGATCGGTGATTCGCAGTGCTGCTGGAGTGAGGCCGTAGGCCGAACGGAAGCAGCACTGCGAAGCGCGAACTCCGATGGGGTCAGGTAACCAAGCGAACTGTGCGGGCGGCGTGTGTTGAAGTCCTCCCGCCAAGCTCGTGCCTTCGTCCGTGCGTCGTCTTCATTGATCAAGTCCGTTTGATGCAGGTAC